>JBMZCV010000038.1:0-34061 GCA_049613665.1 Chitinophagales bacterium
CTTTCAAGTTTAATAACACAAAACAAACAAAATGACTTAATAAGTAACAGGTCTACTGCTTACTTAAAAAATAAGTGATGAGGTTATATTTGACATAAAATCTATGGCAAAGGTACACAATTATATTTTTTTTGCATAAAAGCCAGCTATTTTATAATTATTTAATTAATAACCATTCTAAGTACGAATTGCGATACCATCTGCGTTGAGCCAATACCTTTAATATCAGTATGTTAGCTTTCGCAATTTGTACTATAAAATCACAGCTATACTCGCTTTGAAATAAAATAAATATTATAAAAAATATTTACTTGTTTTTCTGTGTCAGCAATTAGTTTTTAAGTCCTTTTTTTATCAAAAGTTTAAACATACTATTTTTTTTAGGCTAAGGAGGCCAATATTTCCTATTTTTATGGACTTTTGAACTGAAAAATAGTATGTTTCCCTATCAAAAAAGATTTCTTTTGTTAAACCGAGAATAGCTGATAAAATCGTTTGATTATTATATGTTTTAGCAATTTTGGCTGAAAAATGCCTATTTTCATTTATTCAGCAGCTTTTTTAAAAAAAATGAAACTTTTTGGTTGCAAAAATCATTATAATAACTATCTTTGCAATGTTCTTTTTAAGAAAAACAAAAAATCTTTTTTTAAATTATTTTTCACTTTTTTTTAAAATTATTTTTGTTTTTCAAAATCTTAATGTATCTTTGCATCGCTTCAAAAAACAAAGGTTCTTTTACAAAAACATAAGAAGCACATATAAGCGAAAATAGCTCAGTTGGTAGAGCACAACCTTGCCAAGGTTGGGGTCGCGAGTTCGAGTCTCGTTTTTCGCTCATAATCTTAGAATAACCAAGAACATTAGTTCTTAGTTTTGTTTTTTGCATAATTAAAGTTGCTGCCCAGGTGGTGGAACTGGTAGACACGCAGGACTTAAAATCCTGTGGCTATTGCAGCCGTGCGGGTTCGATTCCCGCCCCGGGCACTCTTTAATTGGCAAAAAAATAAGCGAAAATAGCTCAGTTGGTAGAGCACAACCTTGCCAAGGTTGGGGTCGCGAGTTCGAGTCTCGTTTTTCGCTCTTTTCTATTTAAAAGCAATGATATTTTCATTCTTTTAATAGATTTACTTTTTTTATTAATTTTATTTTATTAACCTTCATCTCTACTTGCACAGAGTTTAATTAAAGCATCTCTAAATTTAATTTAGAGATGCTTTCGTTTTTTACATTTTTTCCGCCTAACTATATTACATAGTAAAAAGTTTTTAATTTTTTAGCTTCCTCCTCTCTCCTATTTTACTACTTCATTATCACAAAAGGTTTTACAATACTGCTTTTTTCATCTTTGAGATGTAAAAAGTAGCTGCCTTGTTGTAGGTTTTGAATATTTAGTGAAGTTTTATTTTCGTAATTTTCACTTTCAAATACCATTTGCCCTGAATGATTGTAAATAGCTATTTCGTAGTTTTTAGACCGTTCATGAAAGGTCTCTACAAGTATGGTAATGGTATTTGTCGCTGGATTGGGAAAAATCAAAATATCATTATTTTCGGTATGTATATTTTCTTGAAAACCAACATTATCTACCAAAATATTTTGGCTAAACGAAATCGTATCGTTGCACAAAACAATGGACAAAGAGACTTCGTAATGCCCATTTTGAGCGTAAGTGTGTGTTGGATTTTGCTCATAAGAAATGTTTTCATCGCCGAAATGCCAGATATAAGTCGCATCGTGATAGCTGTTTTGTGGCGAAAAAGAAACGCCTAAAATGCCTGTATTTTCGTACTCAAAAATGGCTGTTGCGTCAGTAGTGCCTATGCAGTAAATTCGTTTGAAAATACTGGTATCATTGCAAACAATGGCTTGCAAAGTAGCGGTATATTTTCCTGCTTGTGTGTAATTATGTGTTTGCGGAGCAGTATTATTTGCTATAATGAAAGGCGTGTTATCGCCAAAATCCCATACGAAATGGCCGCCATCTATGCTATCGGGATAGACATATTGGCTTTCGTTGTAGGCAGTAGCGATGATATTTTCATGGTCTAAGTCACCGACAAAATCTGCTTGCGGCTCTGTGAGTAAACCCATACAGTTGGTTTTGACGACGTATAAATCTGCTCCCTCACTATTGCTTTCTGTACGGCCGCAAACGATGTAGCCACCATCTGATGTTTCGATAATATCGTAGCCGTAGTCGTTGTCTGTGCCGCCATATTGCCGCCGCCAAAGTAGCTCGCCATCTGGTGAGAGTTTGAGTAACTGCATATCACAACTGCCATTTGTAAGAATATCTGGTTTAGCATAGCCTGTAAAGAGAAAGTTACTATCTATTGTTTGCATCTGGGCTTGTATATTTTTATCAAAAAAATAATCATTAGACTGCCATTCGATAGTGCCATTTTCATCCATTTTTATAACATAACATAAATTGTAAGTATTTAAATCTTGATAAGCAGTCATTAAAAAACCATTATTATAAGTTATCGTTAAATTTGTCATTAATTCTTGGCTACCAAAATTATAGGTGGTGTCCCAAAGTATATTTCCTAAACCATCTATTTTAGCGAGCAACAAATCGCCTCCTCCTGTTTGATTAGAATAATTGACAGAACCTGATATATAGTAAGTGTCAGTATTAGGAACAGCAATAATGTTTCTAAGATAGTTGTCGGCGACATTATAATTATAATAAATGCTATCCCAAACTTGATTGCCTAAGCTGTCTAGTTTTAGGAGGTAAAGGTAGCTATATGGCACATTTGGTATAGCATAAGGCTGAATATCGCCAGCCAACAAATAACCATTTTGTGTTTGGCAAGCACCATAAATATTAATATTATATTCGGAATTTTCAGAATTAATAACATTTAAATTATAGTCGCTATCTAATACACCTATGTAAGCATCTACATTATAAGTCTCTTGATGTTGGCGTGCTCCACTCAATAAATATACATCATCATTCTTAATCATAGTACGACTAAATGTAGCATATTCTGTGTCCAAATAGTTTTTTACTTGTTCTACTGTTCCATAATTATCTATTTCCATGACAAAGCTATGTGGAACCCAAGAGGTATCTAATGTTGTTCCATTGATGACATAATTATCGTTTGCTTTTTGCAATATAGTATGCCCATTGTTATTAAAGTTTGCGTTCCAGACATATTGTTTTTCAAAGTATTTGTTTTGTGCTGCTGCTATTTGCCATATTAGTAAAAAAAAACATAAAGCTCTCATTGTTATTTTGTTTTTTTACATATAAAAAAATAAGCAAAGTAATAGTTTCAAAACCATTGCTTTGCTTTTTATTAAATGAAATATTTTACTACTTCATTATCACAAAAGGTTTTACAATACTGCTTTTTTCATCGTTGAGATGTAGAAAGTAGCTGCCTTGTTGTAGATTTTGCGTAGATAAAACACATTGTTTGATGTTTTCAAAACTTTGTTCTAGGCGTTTTTGCCCTGAAATATCGTATATCGTTACCCAAATATTGCTTTCCTCTTCTAGGTTCAGATATAGTTTGTCTGTCGCAGGATTGGGATATAGCATTATTTTATCGCTTGTGGTATTTGGTAGCTGTCTAATGGCATTATTTTCATTTTTAGTAGCTTCATAAGGTATAATAACAGGAAATTCAATTCCTTTTGCTACAAATAAAAGCGATTGAGCTACATAAGCAGTTTTAGTTTTTTGTTGAGCAATATCCAATAATTGAGCTTCTTGCTCTGTGTTGATTTGTCCAATGTTTTTGCCGTTCTTTTTTAAGGCACACCACATTTTTTGTACCTCATAAAAATGCTCGTCTTCCAAATTAGCAAGCGGTAAGTTTTCTAGTCGTTCCTCCATTTTTTCCCAATTGCCTAATTGTGCATACATCATCACTACTTGCCGTTTGGTAGCTCTAGTATTTACTTTATCAAACAATTGTGCTAACGTTTCTACTTCCGTTCGGTTTAAACTTTGATAGTCTTTGGCATAATGTCGCAAAATATCTCGCATTTGAGCATTTTTTTGAATTTCCGAATCGGCGAACTGAATAGCAGACAACATTTCATTAAGTGGCATTAAACGCCCTGTTGTATTACAATCAAATGTTAATACATTAAGACATGATGTTAAAGTTGTGGTATTTGAATTAATACTAGTAATAGTAGGTGTCAAATCAAAATACTCAAAAGAGGTAGAGGTAGCTGTTTCAACGAATATATCTTCTGTTACATTAAAACTATCGTTAAATATATTGGCGGCTGGTCTTTGCTCATTAACAGGCAATGTATTATCACAATTTCCTTGGTCAGCGAGTAAATGGCCACTTCCAATGTTACTTCCTAACTTAATCGCCGCACCTGAATAGTTCGTAAAAGTATTACATCTAATGTCGGCACCTAAATTATTTTCAAGGGCATAAACAGCAAGATTTGTATTTGTAATAGTATTGTTTTTTATGAGCGTAGGAGCATCGTCATTATTTATCAAAACAACACCTGATGTTACGTTTTCGATTTCATTAGCATTTTCTGTAAAATAACCACCAATTACATCAAAATCATTAGCCATTAGTAAAATAGCTGTTGTTTTTGTATCTTCTTCATCATCACCATAGCTATCATCTGAGTTTTGAGTATTAAAAAGGCAACTATTAATCATCAAAAAACCAGTCATTCCTTTTGCTTGTATGCCAATTTCAAAATATTCAAATACACTATTTAGTACAGTTAAACGCGTAAGACTTCGGCCTGCTATAGGATAATCACAATTCATAAATTCTAAATTTTGAGTTAAAACATCAAAACTACCTGCAGCTCTGATACCATATTGCAAATTATCAAAATTACAATCTTTGATATCTAAAACTGAGCTATTTATACTAGAAATACCTGCTTCTGTTTTAGGGTCATTGGGATACAACTGGATGAGGGGGTAAAAAACCGTGCCTTCCGTTCTAAAATTACAATCTTCAACAATACTAAAATAACCATCGGAATAAGGAACAATTGATTTTCGCAAATGAGTAGGATTAATACCTTGATAACAGTTTACAAAGTCAGTATTTTGAATGTCAATGCGATTTCCGCCTGTTTGAGCTAAGGTATTATTTGTATCATTCCAAAGTTGTTCTAGCATAAAAGGCATTACGGTTATACCAATTGCATCATAATTAATATTGGCTGCTTGCACGATACTTACAGTATTTTCAAAATCAAAAAGCTCTAAATCTACCGTAGCAATGCCTACAATAGCATCTTTTATGATAGTATTTTCTTTTGTCGTTAAACTGTTTTGAGGGTCGCCACTAGCATTATCAAAAATTTGTATGCCTTGCCACATGGTTTCACAAGCTGAATTGCCGCTCAAAGTACAGCCTGCGATAGTCAAAGTGGCTTCTGGGCCGATGCGTATGCGTCCATTTGGGCCAAACACAAAGTGTAGGTTTGCCATACTAATGTTGTTTCCAGCTACAAAATTGATGTCGCCATTGATGTAAATAGGGTCAGCTGTTGTTCCTAATGCTGTGCCGAAAGGGTGACTGCCGATGTCCCATGTTTCGGTCTGTATGCCACTAAGGTCTGCAATAGTGGCGAAATCAGTATCGTTATTACAGCACATACTCTCGCTTATGGAAAAATCAGAAGGAGAAATAGCATTACAAGTTGTTAAGGCATTTTGTGGGTCGCAAGCTGGGTTGCTAGTAATAGTTCCTATTCCTAACTGTCCAGCCCAATTATTTCCCCAGGTTTGAACACTACCATCATCTAATATAGCAATGCTTACATCATTTTGCATAGTTATATCTACGATATTGCTATTTGCTATACTTATGGTAGGAGTGGTTTGATTTTGAAATGTACAATTGCCTAAAAGGCCAAAAATATTATCGCCCCAAGCCCAGACATTACCTTGATCATCAAGTGCTAAAGCAGCCGATGTTGTAATATCAATATCAATAATATTATTTAAGCCATTTATTGTTATTGGAAGGGCTGAATTTATCAAAGAGATACCCCAAGCTTGCACGGTTCCATCATCTAATAAAATAAGAGCCTCACTACCACCAACAGCTACTTGAATTGCATTATTGATGCCATTAACTAAAATAGGACTAGGACTAGGACCAACAGATGCTCCAGAATTATCTAATTGTGCTGTATTTACTCCCCAAGCCGCAATAGTACCATTATCTAGCAATGCTACCATTCCTTGATGATAGGCTTCGATAGCAATGGCGTTGTTGATATTAACGACATTGATAGGAGTAAGTGAATTATTAACATTACCACTACCTAACTGTCCAAAGTTACCATTTCCCCATGTTAGAATGGTTTCATCATCTAATAAAGCAGCAGAAAAATTGAGACCTGCTGCAACATCTATAGCATTATTTATATTTGGAACTTGAATAGGTGCAATTGAATTTGAGGTAGTTCCATCTCCTAATTGTCCATCTGAATTGCTTCCCCATGCCTATATCGTACCATCACAACGTACTGCAACCATATGAGAATGTCCAGTTGCAAAATCAACAATATTATCAAAATTAGGAATAGTCATAGGTAAAGGATTGTCGCCTCCACTATTATAACCTAGAGAATAAAATGCTCCCCAAGTTTGCATCGTACCATTGTCGCACAAAATAGCAGATGTAAATCCTAAAGATGGAGGGGGAGCTTCATTTTGTCCATTCAATGAAGTTGACAAAAATAAATATAATAATATTATATTTATTTGAATAGAAAAACGCATAAAATTACTTTGTTTCATGATAATAAATTTTATAAAAAAAAAATGAGTTTATTATTTTTTAGGACTTTCACAACAAGATAAATAATTATTTTCAATAATACAAGTTTTCTTATGTTATTCTGCAAAACAAATTATCCATATCATAACTTTTCAATTTTAAACTGCTACAAAAACTAAAATGATAAAGCGATAAAACCAGCTTTTTTTGTTCTTATGCCTTACAATGCCTATCTTAGCTTTTTTAGCAAACATATATGGCAACTGAAAAGATAATAAAATGATAACAATTAGCAACCTTTCTATACAATACGGCGGAAGATTTTTATTCAACGATATAAGTTTCACAATAACAGAAAAAGACCGTTTGGGTTTGGTGGGAAAAAATGGAGCAGGAAAATCGACGATGCTCAAAATTCTTTGCCGAGAACTATTGCCTGAAGGTGGTTCTGTGGCGATGGACAATAAAATGACATTGGGTTATTTGCCACAAGAATTGGATTTGAAACCCAACGATACGGTATATGAAGAGGCTGCAAAAGCATTTAACGACATTCAAGCTTTGCAAGAAAAAATAGCTGGTTTAGAAGTTGAAATTGAAAGCAGAACAGATTACGATTCAAAACAATACTTCAAGCTATTGCAGAAATTGAGCGATTCGCAAGACCAAATTCAAGCTTTGGGCGGTTTGAAAATAAGAGAGAAAACCGAAAAAATATTGAAAGGTTTGGGTTTTGTCAATGGCGATTTTGACAGACCTTTGAGCGAATTTAGCGGAGGCTGGCAGATGCGTGTAGAGTTAGCCAAAATCTTGTTGCGACAACCACATTACATTTTGTTAGATGAGCCAACCAACCATTTAGATATTGAATCTATCATGTGGCTCGAAGAGTTTTTGCTCACTTATTCGGGTGGCGTACTGCTGATTTCGCACGATAAGGCTTTTTTAGACCATGTTTCTAACAGGACGATAGAAATCGTAAGCGGAAAGATTTATGATTATCGCACTTCTTACTCCAAATTTGTGGAGCTGCGAAAGGAAAGGCAAGAAAAACAAATCAATGCAGCAAAACGACAAGCCAAAGAAATTGAACACACACAGACTTTAATCAACAAGTTTAGAGCGAAAAAAAATAAGGCTGCTTTTGCTCAAACTTTGATACGAAAACTCGAAAACACGGAAAAAATAGAAGTTGATGATTTGGAAAATTCGAGCATCAATTTCCGTTTTCCAGATGCTCCTCGCTCTGGGAAAGTCGTGTTGAATATGGAAAATTTAGGTAAAAGTTATGGCATTCATGAGATTTTGAGAAAGGTGAATTTTACGCTAGAAAGAGGCGAGAAAATTGCTTTTGTGGGCAAAAATGGCGAGGGAAAAACTACCTTAACAAAAATCATTACAGGAAAAGAAAATTATGATGGCAAACTAGAAGTCGGTTACAACGTAACTATCGGCTACTATGAGCAGCATCAAGCGGAAACGTTGGACGGCAACCGAACTGTTTTTCAGACTATTGACGATGTTGCGACAGGCGATATGCGTTTGAAAGTGCGGAGTTTGTTAGGTGCGTTTTTGTTTAGCGGCGACTCGGTAGAAAAAAAGGTACAAGTGCTTTCTGGTGGCGAAAAATCTCGTTTGGCCATGGCCAGAATGTTGCTCAATCCTGTCAATTTACTGATACTCGATGAGCCTACAAATCACTTAGATATGCAGGCGAAAAGTATTTTGAAAAGAGCTTTGGCGGCTTTCAATGGCACTTTGATTATCGTTTCGCACGATAGAGAATTTCTGAAAGGCTTGACAGATAAGGTGTATGAGTTCACAAACAAAAACGTAAAACAGTATTTTGGCGATGTTTACGACTTTTTGGAGGCAAAAAACATGAGTTCTTTTAATGATTTGGGCATGAATAGCCGAAAAGCTATCGTGAAACAATCGGCTGCGGATGCTAAAAAAGAGCGTATCAGAAAGCACGAAGCGAAAAAGGATTTGGAAAGACAAATTAGAAAAATAGCGAATAGAGTGAGCAAAAGCGAGAAGCGAATCGATGAGCTAGAACAGCAAATCGAAAAGTGGAATGGCGTAATGGCTGCTCCAGATTTTTATAGCTCGCACAAAGACCCCAATGGCTTGATGAATAAATATACGCAGGCGAAAAAAGATTTGGAAACGGAAATGGAAAATTGGGAAAATTATACGGTTGAATTGGAAGAGTTGAGGGAAGGGCAGGCTGAATAATTTTTTTTAATGGAATGGTTTGTTTTTTTGAGAATTTTTTTTACATTTGTGCGTTGCTAATAATTTAACAATTATTTTATTAAATCATAGCACAGATTTTTTTGGTGAAATGTCCTAACATATGTTAGTTAATGCTAATACCAATAAAATTTAGTTTATACCAACTATATTTGCCATCTAATTAAAGGGACCAAAGTAAACACACGCCAAATTATGATTATCCATAACAGAAGAGATGCAGGTTATACAATAATATCTAGATTTGAAGAAGAATTTCGTGAATTTTTATTTATCAATCTTTCAAAAAAGTACGAAAACTATCTTGATAATATACCAAGAGGTATTATTACAAAGGCACAAAACAATATGCATGGAGAGTCTCCTCAAGATATACAGGAGTTTTTTGAAAATATCGATTTTCCTGATTTAAAAGAAATTTCAACTTATAAGGATCATTTCCAAACTATTCTGAAATTAGATTTGTCTAAAAAAGACTTTAATTGTTTAATGGATAGTTTGTATCAGTTAAGGTGTAAAATAGCTCATATTAAAGGTTATTTTACAAGTATTGACTTGGAAAAATTGATTGAGTTTACTTCTACTATATCGAAAAGTTTAGATTTAAAAGATTTCAATGAATTTATTTTTGAAATAAAAACAAATCCACAACAGGTAATTATTAAAATACCGACTGATTTTTTGGAAGATTATTTGGATTCTAACGGTATTATAAACAATCTACCAATACCAGATTACGAATATGAAGGAGGGTTTGTAGGACGAGATGAAGATCGAAAAACAATAAAAAAATATCTTTATAGTGAAAAGTTTCCTGTAGTGACTCTTACAGGATCAGGCGGGGTAGGGAAAACTTCATTGGCATTAAAAGTAATTCAAGATATAACAGAATCGAAGTCTGAAAATAAATTCGATGTTATAATATGGCTTAGTGCAAAGGAAAATCAGCTTTCTGCATTTGGCATTGAAGATATTGAACCAACCTTAAAAAACTATGAAGAACTTTTAGATACTATTATTGATTTGTTTGGGTTTAGACAAGAGCTTCTAAATGAAAGTACAGAGCAAAAACTAAAATTAGTTGAACAATTAATTGATGTAACGGATAAAACATTACTTGTAATTGATAACTTAGAAACAATTACTGACCAACGAATAATTAATTTTATTTTTGATGCTCCATTAAAAATAAAATTTTTAGTTACTTCAAGAAAAGGAATTGGTCAGCTTGAAAGACGATATGAATTAAAAGAACTTAAAGCAAAAGAGGCTATTTTCCTTTTTAGACAAATTGCCAGAGATAAGCAATTACCTACATTAGGACAATTGCCAAATAATATCATTAAAAACTATGTTCAAAAAGTTTCTTATTACCCTTTAGCTATAAAATGGGTTGTAGGACAAGTGGCAAGAGGAAAAGATATAAATAATGTTGTCGACAATATAAATACATCGGATAGTGACATATCAAAATTTTGTTATGAACAAATATTTTCTACTCTATCTAGTCATTGTAAAAAAGTGATTTATACGATTAGCTTGTTAAGTTCATATCCTACGGCTAGTATACTTCAATATATTACTGAAATTGAACAAGATCATTTTGAGGATATAGTTGAAGAACTAATTTTAGCTTCATTGGTAATTCCTGAACAATATAAGGCTGATAACAATCAAATATCTACAAAATACACCCTATTGCCACTAACAAAAGGATACACAAGACTACAGCTGAATCAGAATGTTGAACTTAGAGAATTGTTACTAAAAAGAATAAATGAAGTAGAAAAAACAGTAACAACTACTGAAAGAGCAAAAAAGGAATATCGTCATAGTTTATACAATTATGGAGCAAAAACTGATGAAGAAAAAATTGCAACTATTATAGCACAAACAGCATATCAAAAATATCAATCAGGGTTTTATGATGCAGCTGTTTCAGAATATAAAAGAGCTACAAAGTTAGCTCCAAAATTTGCTCCGCTTTTCAGAAACTGGGCAATTATGGAGTCTTATGAAGGACATCTCTTGGAAGCAGAGAAATTAATGGAAAAAGCTTCAAGTCTAGACAATACCGACCCTCAAATATTTTTAATTTGGGGTAATATATACAGAAAAAATTCGAAATATACTGAAGCACATAAAAAATACCAAATTGCTTACGAATTAGCTCCAGACGATCCTATTATATTAAATGCGTTTGGTCAATCAAAAGGAAATATAGGAGATTTCAAAGAAGCTAACATATTATTAAACAAAGCCCTTCAACCAGATTCTGAGTTTTCTTCTATGAAACATGAAATCATTAACAGAACAAGTATTGCTAAAAATTTAATAAATTGGGGTGATTCTTTCAAAAGAGATAGAAATTATGGCCAAGCTGAGAAAAAATATTTAGAGGCAACTCAAGAATGCCATAAAATACTATCTCTAAATACCAGAGATACTAAAATACATGATATATTTAATAAAGCGAACTTAAAGCTTGGATTGCTTTATATAAAATCCAATAATAAATTAGATAAAAAAGAAGGTGTCAAATTCTTAGACAAAATTATTTCTAGAAGAGCTGAAAGTTTTAAACAAGGTGTTTATAAAATTACATCGATTAGTGAGTTACTTGGGTATTTTGATTATTTAGAAAATACAGAGAGGGTTCTGCAATTATTAAATATCTTTGAGCAAGAATTTAGATACTCTACAATTTTAAAAAGAGCTAATTATAAAAGCCTCAATGAAAAAATATTAAGGATAAGGGATAAATACAGTAAGCGAGTAACTTATTTTCATAAAGGGTCTATTACATCTATTAATACTGAACGAGGATTTGTTATAATTCAAAAAAAAGGTTCTAAAGAATCCTTTTTTGGTCATATAAACAATTTCTTATCTAAATCAATATCTATTTCTAAAGAATTAAAAGGAAAAGAAGTTAATTACATCCCGTTTTACAACAACAAGTTTAAACGAAAAGAAGCGATTAAAATAAAGATTACTAACACTAACAAAAGGTACAACATCAAACATCGCTAAGTACCGTCTTGTATATGGTTAAACAAACACTTCCTTACTTCCTCCCAAAATCAGCAGGAATTTCCCCCCAAGCCTTTGTTTCCCACTTCACGATTTTATTTTCGTAAGTATTCATTTGCAAGCATTTAAGGTCTCTATCTACTAAGCTAAACAAATAAGCATTGCTTTTGTTTAGCTTAGTAGATTTTATCTTTTTGTTGCATACCTAAGCCATAGCCGTTCTCGAATCGGAATAAATTACTGAGGTTTATTTGCATTTAAGCCAAAACGATATAAAAAATGTTAGTAGTCCTTTAGATAAACTAGGTTTGTAATGTAAATACACGCAATATTGCAGATAAAGTACTGCCGACAACAATCACACTATCCATTTGGGCAAAAACGGTGTCATTGGCCGTCCGCTGGCAACAAGCTAAAAAAAATATTACGCAATTGAAAATTCGTCCGTGAAATTTGAAATAAAATCTTGAATATACTTTTTTGATTTATCAGCAGTACGAACAACTAAAAAATGATTTCTCTTTAATCCGCTTTTTCCAATTTTTCTATAAACCAATTCCTCTGGAAGCTTGAAAGATTTTAATGCCCATTTTGGCATACACATTATCCCAAAATTTGCACCAATCATTTCTAAAGCAACTTCTGTAAGCGGAATAGCCGAAATTTTGGAAGGAATAATTTTGTTTGGTTTTAAAAAGTGTTCATAAACAGAAACAGTATCTAGTGGAAAAGAATGAATTATTAAATGAGCTTCTGTAAAATGACTTACATCTAGAAATTCTAAATTACCTAATACATTTTCTCTATGCATAATTGCATAAATTTCATCTTCGAAAATTTCTATACTTGACAATAAACTGTTTTCAGGTTTCGATGTTACAATTGCAATATCAATATCCTTGGATAACAATTTAGAAATTGGCTGATGTGTTGCTTCTAAAATTAATTCTAGGTTGATTTCTGGATACAACAATCCCATTTTTTGAATAAATTTTGGTAAGCCTTGGTAAAACGAATAACATTCCGTGCTTACTTTTATATTGCCAATAGAACCTTTTCTAATCTGCTTTATGGTTTCAAATCCTTTTTCTAAACTTCTTAGAATTTCGCAACCCAATTTATTGAGCTCTTTTCCTTCTTCAGTTAAGGCCCACTTGTTTCTTGTTCTATGAAAAACCTTAAAACCTAGTTGTTTTTCCAAATCTTTTAATTGATGGCTTAAAGCTGATTGCGTTAGGAATAATTTACCTGACGAGCTAGCAATACTACCTTCTTCGACTATCGTTTTTATTAATCTAAAGTACTTGATTTCCATAGCTTCAAAGATACAATAATATGATGATATGGTGCCTGAAATATTTTCATTTATAAATTAAAATTATTCAATTTGAAAACTATATTCTAAGCACTTATGTCTTTAAATTTGCATCAAATTAAAATCTAAAAATTATGAACGATCAAATTAAGTTTTACGAAAACAAGTTAGCTTACGAAATGGACCCATCTGATCTGTATGATGCTTTTGAAAACAGTACAGACTACATTGCCGTAGATGCCAGACAAACTTTCGGCTATGAGAAAGAACACATTCCAACTGCTATTAATTTACCACATCGAGAGATGACCGAAGAAAGCACAAAACACTTAGATAAATCTAAAATCTATGTGACGTACTGCGATGGGATTGGTTGCAATGCCTCTACAAAAGGTGCTTTAAAGATGACCAAATTGGGTTTTAAAGTAAAAGAATTGATGGGTGGCATTGAATGGTGGAAATTTGATGGCTATGCTACCGAAGGTACTAAACCAACTGAAGGTTCAGCTTTTGAGTGTGCGTGTTAAATAATGACAGAGTAATTGGTGTGTGTTACTTATAACTACTCTGTAAAAAATCATTTAATTTTATTAAATATTATGAATAAACTAATTCTCATATTACTACTATTTATCAGTCTTGCTTCTAATGCTCAAGTTGTAATTAAAGGCAAAGTTATTGATATTGCCACACAACAACCTATTGAATTTGCTAATGTCACACTTTCTGGTTCTTCCTTGGATTACCCTATAGGGACTATGACAAATTTAGATGGGAGCTTTGAGCTTTCTACCAAAGAAGGTCTTTTTACATTGCAAGTTTTTTACGTTGGGGCAGAGCCTTTTTCTAAAGAAATTGAAATCACAAATCAAGATATAGATTTAGGAGTTATTTCAATTAAAAACTTACATGAATTGAATGAAATTGTAGTGGTGGCGGAAAGAAAACTAATCCAACGAAAAATCGATAGATTAGTATTTAATGTAGAAAATTCGTCTAAAGCGTCAGAAGGAGATGCACTAGAGGTTTTGAAAGTGATGCCAAGTGTCCGTGTACAAAATGACCAAATCTCTATGATTGGTAAAAGTAGTTTATCCGTAATGATAAATGGCAAAATTGTAAACCTTCCACAAGATGAAGTAGCTAATTTTTTAAAGTCTATTGCATCTGAAGATATTAAAAACATTGAAGTTATCGCCACTCCTCCAGCAAAATATGAAGCAGATGGCAATAGCGGAATGGTTAATATTATTTTAAAACAAGCAAAACGAAACGCTTGGAATGCACAAATCAAAGCAAGTTCTAGGCAACGTAAATATAACACGGCAAGTTTTGGAGGGAATTTTAGTTACAACAAAAATAGTTTCAGTTTAGTAACATCCATAAACCATAGTGATGGTCGTTATTATCAAGAGCAAGATGATTATGCTTACTTTGAAGATGGTCTATGGTACACATCTTCGCCATTTGGTGGAGATATAAGACGCACTAATGCACGCTTGGATATAAGTTATAAAATTTCTGATTCTTGGGATATTGGAGCACAATACATTTATAACACCAGAAATTTTGTGATTGATGATGATAAGCCATACACACCTGTTTTAGATTATGATACTGACGAAACAATACGTTATCTACAGTCGGATAATTTTACAGAATTTACGCCTCAAATTCATTCTATCAATCTTAATAATACTGTTGTTTTAGACAGTTTAGGTAGAAATATAACCGTGAATTTAGATTATTTTACCTACAATAATCCAGACCTTAAAACTTACAAAGGTATTTCGGTAATTAACGAGCCTTTTTCTGAGCAATTTTACAGTGGAATTAATGACAACAAACAAGATGTTGAAAATTATTCGGCGAAAATTGATGTGGAATTACCTTACGAATGGGCAAAACTGAGTTTTGGTGGTAAGCTATCTGTTTCGAAATCTATTAATGATAATTCTTTTTTTAATAGTGGTTTGATTGATGCAGAGGTAACCGATTTTGAACTAAACAATAGAGACTTTAATTATGATGAGAATATCAACTCGCTTTATGCTTCTGTCAACAAAGCATTTAATGACAAATGGAGTATGCAACTGGGTTTAAGAATGGAAGCAACAAACACTAATTCAAATTCTGAGGTTTTAGGTATTGATTTGGATAACGATTATGTAAAACTGTTTCCAACTTTATTCTTGTCTTACAAAGTAACAGAAAACTCTAGTCTTGCATTTAATTATAGTAAACGTATTCAACGACCGAATTTTTTTGATTTAAATCCGAATATATTCTTTATCAATCCGTTTCAAACTATTGAAGGAAATGCGTTTTTACAACCTGCTTTTATAGATAATCTTGAATTAACTCATACTTATAAAAATTTAGTTAGTAAAATATATTATAGCTACGAAGATAACCTTTTCGGGCAAGTATCCTTAGCAGATAAAGCGACCAATATTGTAAACTTTACTAATCGAAATTACATCAATACACATCGTTTTGGGCTTTCTCAAAACTATACTATTAAACCAACATCTTGGTGGACAAGTAGCAACAGTTTTGATATGAATTACAGTGTGTCAGTATTTGATTTGGAAGGAAACAATGAAAAGCAAAAAGGATTAAATGGTAGATTGTCAACATCTAACGATGTTAAATTAAATGAAGGCAAAACCTTTTTATTGGGAGTGAATTATTGGTATAATTTGCCAGGGATTGATGGGATTTTTGAAACCAAATCTGCTAGTAACTTTGCACTTTCGTTACAATATTTCATGTTGGATAAAGATTTAAATATTACCTTGAGAGCAAACGATATTTTTAAAGATTCTGCTCAAAGGCTTGAAGCTACGGTAAATGATATTCGCCAAACAGCTCGTTATTATTACGATTCGCAATCTATACAATTGTCGGTAAGTTATAAATTTGGAAACAAGAATATAAAAGCCAAAAAGCACAAATCTGGGAATACAGAAGAACGTGGCAGAACAGGAAATTAAATTGAACATTTAAAATGAAACAATACGAACCAAGAAGTATAGCATTTAAAGAAATTATTACCGTCGGAAACTGGAAAGTAAAACTGTACACCATTTCTAAAAAGGACGATTTTAATGCTGAAGAAACCTACCACGAAGCCATAAAACACCTTTCAGAATGGCTGGAATTAAAAAACAGCTTCGATGCTAGCCACGAAAATATGGCGTTTTTAATGATTCATGCTGGAACAGAAGGTGTTTTTTCAATCTTAAATTGGTGGGTGGGTAAAAATATGTTGAATACACATATTTTTCTTTCAAATTATAGCGAACCCAAACAGTTTAAACGCATTTCTGGTGATGGTTTATCGCCTTGCATCTGGGAATTTGAGGTAATAAATCATGAGCGTAATTCTTGGATTAAAAATATTTTAAAACAACCAAATAATCCAGATTACAATACTTATTTAAAAGAAAACTACAATGGAAAAATATGAGCCTAAAATCAACTATAAGATTTGCAAAACCCGAAGATTTACCACAATTGATTGAGTTAGTAAAAGCACATGCCATTTTTGAAGAAGCCGATGCTTTAGAAACTAAAAACCTCAACAGATTAAACGATTACATTTTTAAAACCGAAATTTTAAAATGTCTAGTTGCTGAACAAGATGAAAAATTAATTGGTTACGCTACATTTATTAAACAGTTTTCTACTTGGAATGTAAATTATTATTTATATTTGGATTGCTTATACCTCAACGAAAAAACAAGAGGAAAAGGATTCGGCACTGCAATTATGGAAGCAATAAAAGAGTATGCAAAAGCTGAAAACTGTAAAATTATACAATGGCAAACACCAGATTTTAACAAAAAGGCAATTCAATTTTACAACAAAATTGGTGCAAAATCTTTAGCCAAAGAACGTTTTATGTGGGCAATTTAATAATACTTCAAAATAAATTTATGGAAATCAAAACATTAGCTGGCGTTCACACGAAAGCTATTACAGCAGTTTTTAATCTATCGTTTTCCGATTATTTTATTCCGTTTAGCCTCACAGAACAACAAATGGCAGACAAAATGAAAGCCGATAAAACAGACTTAAATCTGTCTGTTGGAGCTTTTGAAAACGATAATTTGATTGGTTTTATCTTACATGGAAAAGACCGTATCAATGGAAAAATTATGGTTTAACCAAGAAAATGTACAGCTTCATTTTACCTAAGATGAATATGTGGCTATTCAAGTACTAAAAAAAGAAATTGAAATATTTCGAGCAAGACGAAATCATTCTGTTAAAGGATTAAATCTAACAAGAAAATGGGTTCAACAGAATGAACAATTTATAAGCTGGATTGAACCGATAGCAGGAGCACTTTGCTGCATAAAATTAAAAGAAGAAAAGTTCAATAACATAAAGGTTGAAAAATTCTATACTGTATCAAAAAAAGCAGGTATTCAAATAGCAAATGGAAAATGGTTTGGTGAATCAAAGAGGTTTTTCAGATTAGGTTTTGGATATATGTCAATCAAAAAATTAATAGTAACTTTAGATAAACTAACGGAAATCATAAAAAAGACTGCTGCGAAGTAATGTGCAGACTGTTCATAGTAACTATACGCTGCTTACACAAGACCATTAAAGAAAGGTAGTGCTACAAATGGCGAATATTTGTAGCACTACCTTTTTTTTAACCAAAATTGTGGCCATATAAGGGGCTGTTTAGATTTTGTTTTTGATGCTTTTTTTAAGCCAACAGATAAAATTTAAACAAGCTCTAAATAGTTTCCTTTCTTCTTCTTTAAAAACTATTTCTCTTATTTTAGCAAAATCGCAAAGCTTTTATTATTTTTGCTCAAAAAAGTTACAAAAAAGCAAACACATACATGATACCAAGCAATTTAGAATTTGCCAATCCATGGTTTTTCCTTTTATTCGCACTTATTCCTATTTTATTGTGGTGGAAATTGATGCGATATTATCAACAACATCCAGAGCTACAAATGTCGTCTCTTGAGGCATTTCAACATAGTAAACCGTCTTTAAAAGCTCGGTTGCGACCTTTTTTGTTTATGTTCAAAATCGTAGCTATTTCTATGATTATTGTCGCTTTGGCACGGCCGCAAAACAAATTTGATGAAGAAAAAGTAACTGCCGATGGCATAGATATCGTCATTGCGATGGACGTTTCGGGCAGTATGTTGGCACGAGATTTTGAGCCAGACAGACTCGGTGCTGCAAAGCGTGTAGCCGAAGAGTTTATTACAGGAAGAGAATATGATAGAATTGGTTTAGTGGTTTTCGCTGGCGAAAGTTTTACACAATGTCCTGTTACGACCGACCAAAATGTATTGAAAGGCTTGTTGAGAGAAGTGAAAAGCGGACTTATCGAAGATGGAACAGCTATTGGAATGGGATTGGCTACGGCAGTCACTCGTTTGAAAGAAAGCGAAGCGAAAAGCAAAATCGCCATTTTATTGACCGATGGTGTAAACAATTCTGGTTTTATAGACCCAATTACGGCTGCCGAAACCGCTAAACAATTTGGCGTAAAAACTTATACTATTGGCGTAGGCACAAAAGGAAAAGCACCTTATCCGCAGCGAAGTATTTTTGGCGGCTTGACGCATGTGATGATGGAAGTGCAAATAGACGAAAAACTGCTAGAAGAAATCGCAACGATGACTGGCGGCCGCTATTTTAGAGCTACCGACAACGAAAGTTTGCGAAAAATTTATGCCGAAATTGATAAACTCGAAAAAACAAAGCGTGATATTTTGACGATTAGTCGATATACCGAGCAGTTTCATATTTTTGCACTCATCGCAGCACTTGCTTTGGGTTTGGAAATGCTATTGCGACATACTTTTTTTAGAAGTCTTACTTAATTTAGATTTTGAAGGATTTGAACTGTTATTATATAAATACCTATTTTTTAGTTCGTGGAGGTTAGGTGTTTGATGTTCAATTTGGAAAAATAAAAGCAGAAAAAAATCATGCTGCCCAAAATTGCAACATGATTTTCAAATATTATATCAATCTTTTAAGTACCAATTAATCAAAAGACTGTTGCTTGCTAACGCATTGAAATGCAAAAAAACATAGATACTAAATAAAATTATAAATCAACACCCAACCTAAAACCTCCATAAAAATTTCGACTAGGAGAGGGGTTAAAATATTTCCCACGCTGATAATCGTTGAAAGCATGAAAAGAGGTATAAGCAGTATCTGTAAGATTATTGATGCCAAAATACACGTTAAAATAAAATGCTTTGAAATTGAAAGTTTGCCCAATTTTTAAGTTTAATAAACTATAAGCATCCGCAAACTCGCTGTTGGCATTATTTAAAGGCATTTTGTCGTAATAGTTAAATTGCGTATTTAGATAAAAGCCGACTTTCGTTTTTGCATCAAAACCAAGAGCGAGCATCTGTGGAGAAGTGCCAGAAATAGTGTTATTTACGTTCTGCACGCTATCGCCATATTCCACAAAAGTAAATTGCTGAAAAGTGTGACTCGCCCAAACTTTCGCATATTGTAGCCAGTGTGTTTTCGTGTCGTCTTGCCACGCCGAATATATCGCACTTTCCAAACCTTGATTCAAAGTTTTTCCGACATTTAGATAAGTAGCAGGCCGCTGTCCATCGCTCACGATTTCGTTATCTTTTGGAAAATAATAATAGCTTACATCAAAATTTAGCCATTTATTTAAAATGCTTCCTCTCATACCTATTTCGTAATTCACGCCTGTTTCGGCTGTCAAGTCTTCATTGATATTTCCGTTTGGTAAAATCATTTCTTCGCTCAAAGGCGACGCAAAGCCATAGCTCAAACTTGCATGAGCAGCAATGTTGTCATTTATTTTTTTGACCAAAGCTAAACGAGGCGAAAAGATTGGACTAAGATTTTTTTGTTGTGAAAAAGTTAAACTATCTAAGCGGTTTGGATTGAACTCATCTATGCGAAAATTGACTAAATTGTAGCTGCCGCCCAAAGTGACGAAAAATGATTTTGGTAACTCTAATTCACTTTGAATAAAGCTACTTAACTGCCTGAAAATCAGCTCATTATCGGCTTCTATCTCTCCTGGCACTCCAAGCCAATTGTCATAAACTTTGTTGGCTAAAAAGCTATTTAAATATTCTGTTCCGAAAGTTGTTTTTGCTGTTATCTTATCGTCTAAAAAAGATTTTTCATTGACGAAAACGCTACGCAATCCAAAGCCATTGCCCGAATTTCTCTTGAAACCATTGTAGAATTGTGAAGTGCCAAAAGGACTTTCTTTCCGCTCATAAAATACATTAATAGAAGTGTTGTTTTGCCAATTTCGGTTGAAACGATAATTTTGCCCAAGTCCGATAATTGCTCGTTGCTTATCGACACTTGCATTGTAGTCTTGTGACTGTCCGCCAAATTGTTGTGGGTCTTCTGCCACATTGTCGGCATTGATAGAGCCAGAAATTTGAAAACGAGTGTCGGCATACAAAGTCATCAAATTGAGTGTTCTTTTGGGACTGACGAAAAATTGAGCATAAAGATTCAGAGCGTCTAAATCGTGATTTTCATGTTGTCGGTAGCCGTCCCAATGTCTATTGGTGTAGCTGATATTAATATTGGCATTTTGTGTTTGCGTTTGAGCTAAAGCCGTTATTTGTCGCAAGCCAAAGCTGCCGAAAGTGCTGTTTAGCTCAAATTTATTGCTGTTAGTTGTATTTTTTTGAGAATTGAACAACAGTACACCGCCCGTATTTGCACCATACAAACTACTTGCAGGGCCTTTCAATACCTCAATATTTCCGAGAGCTTGCAAATCAATATTGTTGATAGGATTTTCGCCACTCGCATCAGTGAGCGAAATGCCATTCCAATACATTTTTATATTTCTAATGCTCCACGGCGACCGCAAAAGACTGTTTCGCATCGCCAGCCGATAACTTCCCATACTTTTCATTTCCATTTTTACGCCAGCTACACTATTTAAGGCAGGCAAAAGAGAAACATTATCAAGACGTTGAATTTCTTTTTTATCTAAAACCGCTACTGCTCCAGCCGTTTCCAAGAGTTTTTTATTGCTGTTGTAAGCCGAAACGACAATTTCATTGAGATGCAAATCATTGCTTTCTAGCGAAACATATAAAAAAGTCGTTTTTTCAGAGATTTCTATTTCCAATGTTTTGTAAGATAAAAAAGAAATGGCTATTTTTTTGCCAGCTTGAATATCTGACAAAGCGAAGTAACCATTTTCATCGCTGACAGTAGCGACATTTGAGCCAACAACTTGAATATTTGCTCCAGCGAGTATTTCAAGCGTATTGGCATCATTGATTTGCCCTTCAATATTGTCTTGTGCATAATTTAGATGAGTGTGAAAGAGCGAAAAAAGTATCAAAAGTAGGATTTTATTAGTCATAGTGTGTATTTTTTATGATAAAAAAAGATAATGTATTGGGTTTTTAATTCATCTGCTTTGCATTTTTGATTAAATTGCGACTTAATTACTTAAAATTTTATGAAAGCATGAAATAAACGGTTATATTTGCACTCAAATTTTTAAATAGGTAGCAAAAAAGAATTAATTTTTTGTTATTACATTTTACTTTTTTTATTTTATATTATTGTTTACCGCAAGTATTGGGTAGTTTTAGAGATATTTTATTTTTTTGCTTTTGAATGAAATATAGTGTTTTACATTTTGATAAGATTTTTTTAGAAAAAGTGTTATCAAAATTTATCATTACTATTTTTAGACATTTTTAGTGAAAAAAGAAAGCAAATTTAAGACAAAAAACTGTTTTTTTATGTAACAGCAAAAAATAACCTCACCATTTGAGAAAGAGATTTTTTGAACGTTGCTTAGTTATTTTGAAAAGCAAAACGTCCGACAATTGATGATATAATGATATTGCTCAATACCTCACCAAAACTATAAATTTTATAATATGCAGGCAAAAGGATTAGTGAAATTTTTCGGTATTGCACTTGCTTTAGTTTGTCTGTTTCAGCTATCGTTTACCTTTGTAGCGAATCGTGTGACTGACAAAGCGGAAGCTTATGCAACAGCACAGACGGCTAGTCAAGAAGGATTAAACGTAGAACAACAGACTTCAGAATTTCGTAAAGCTCGCCGACGTTATCTAGATTCGGTTTCGACAGAATCTGTGTATCCACTTTTGGGATATGACTATGATTACGTTAAGGAGCGAAAGTTGAACTTAGGATTGGACTTACAAGGCGGCATGAGTGTCGTGTTGCAAGTAACCTTAGATGATGTATTACGCTCTTTGGCGGGCATCAACAGCGAAGGTGCAACTTTCAAAAAGGCTTTGACGAGAGCTAAAGAATTGCAAAAGGAAAATTCATCGGATTTAGTGACGCTCTTTGGACAAGCTTATAAAGAGCAAAACCCTAGTAAAAAATTAGCCGACATTTTTGCGACTTCGGCCAATCAAGGTAATGTTAGTTTTGAAACTAGCGATGCCGATGTGTTGGCGTTTGTGCGTGAAAAGGCAGACGGTGCTGTTAATCAAACATTTAAAATCATTCGTACTCGGATTGATAAGTTTGGTGTGACACAGCCTAACGTGAGTCTTCAACCATCAACAGGGCGTATCGTAGTAGAGCTTCCTGGTGTAGATGACCCAGACCGTGTTCGTCAGTTATTGCAAGCAACGGCTAAACTTGGTTTTTGGGAAGTATATGAAAATAGTCCCGAATTTGGTGCTACTTTGGTGGCAGCAAATGATGCCTTGAAAAAGAGTTTAGGCATAGAAGAGCTTAAAAAAGAAGACAATGCTGCAACTGATAAGGCTGCAAAAAATGATTCGACAGATGTAGCTGCTAATGATACGACAAAAGAAGTCAATTTGTTAGATGGTGCTACGGCTGATAGTGATTCTTTGAGCCAAGATGAGTTGCGTCGTCAAAATCCTTTGTTGAGCGTTTTTGGCCAAGCACAAACTGCTGGCCCTGTTGTGGGTTATATCAATGCCATTGATACTTCTAAGTTTAATGAGTATATGAAAATGCCAGAGGTAAAAGCAGAATTTCCAGAAGATATCAAATTGCTTTTGGCTGCAAAACCTATCGAATCGGATAATGGCTCAAATATTTATCCTGTTTATGCGATACAAAGCCGTTTTGGTAATGTATTTAAAGCTCCTTTAGAGGGTGATGCGATTACGAGTGCGAAATATGATTATGATTTTAACCAAAATCTAGTCATCAGCATGAATATGAACCAAGAAGGTGCGGCTAAATGGCGTAAATTGACAGGTGAAAATATCGGCAAAAGTGTTGCTATCGTACTAGATGAATTGGTATATTCTGCACCTACTGTTCAGCAAGAAATTTCTGGTGGTAGCTCGCAAATTACAGGTCAGTTTGACTTGGAAGAAGCAGAGGATTTATCCAATATCTTGGAAGCTGGTAAATTGCCTGCTCCTGCTCGTATTATTGAGGAGGCGGTTGTAGGACCATCTTTGGGACAAAAATCTATTCGTGCAGGCTTATTGTCGTTGCTAGTAGGTATGTTGTTGGTGTTAGGCTTTATGATATTCTATTATAGCAGTGCAGGTATTGTCGCAAACATCGCTTTGTTGCTCAACTTGTTTTTCGTAATTGGTGTATTGACTTCGATGGGTGCTGTTTTGACACTACCTGGAATGGCTGGTATCGTGCTGACCATTGGTATGGCGGTAGATGCTAACGTAATCATATTTGAACGTATTAGAGAGGAATTAGCGGCAGGAAGTGGTATTAAAAAGGCGATTACCGACGGTTATTCCAAATCTTATTCGGCGATTATTGATGCCAACGTAACGACATTGATTACAGCAGCTATCCTTTTCTACTTCGGTTTAGGTCCAGTTCTTGGTTTCGCAACGGTATTGATGATTGGTATTTTCTCTTCATTGTTTACTGCAATTCTTATCACTCGTTTGATTATCGAATGGTGGATGGGCAAAGGTAACGAAATGAAATACTTTACCAACTTATCGGAAGGTGCATTCAAAGGTTCAACTATCGACTTTATCAATAAAAGAAAAATGGCTTATGTTATAGGCGGTTCAGTTATTGCTATCGGTGTTTTATCTATCATATTCAAAGGCTTCGATTATGGTGTTGATTTTGAAGGTGGACGTACTTATGTAATAGACTTCAAACAAGACGTTTCTAGCTCTGACGTGACTGAAAAATTGACAGATGTATTTCAAGCAAAACCTTTAGTTCGTACTTATGGCGGTGCTAATCAAGTGAAAATCACGACGAATCACATGATTGCAAGCGATAGCCCAACGGCAGATACGGAAGTAATGAACAAATTGCACAAAGGTTTGCAAAGTATGTTAGGGGGTGTTTCGTATGACGATTTCACGAAAGACCACTTGATGAGTTCGCAAAAAGTAGGGCCAACTATCGCAGATGATATTCGTGGCGGTGCTTGGAAAGCAACTGTTTTAGCCTTGTTAGGTATCTTCTTATATATCGCTGTTCGTTTCCGCAAATGGCAATATGGTTTGGCAGCAGTTGTGACAATCATTCACGATACCTTGATTTTGTTGGCAATTTTCTCTGTATTCTCTGGCATCTTGCCTTTCTCACTAGAGATTGACCAAACATTTATTGCGGCATTATTGACGGTAATCGGTTATTCGATAAACGATACCGTGGTAGTATTTGACCGTATCAGAGAGTATTTAGCATTGAACCCTAAGCGTAATCAAAACGATGTAATTAATGATGCGATTAACAGTACACTTAGTCGTACAGTAGTTACTTCATTGACGACTTTAATTGTGGTACTTATCCTATTTATTTTCGGTGGCGAAGTGATTAGAGGTATGTCATTTGCTTTATTAATCGGTATCTTAGTGGGTACATATTCTTCTATTTTCGTGGCGACTCCTATTGTTGTCGATTTGACACAAGCAGAAGCTAACAGAAGACTAAAAGCAGAAGACCAAATGAAACGCAAGCAAAAGAAAACGAAAAAAACAGCTAAGGCGTAAGCAATAGTTATTGTTTTTTTTTCGTAGAAAGAGAAATATAAAAACCGCATCAATCAAATGTTATTTTGGTTGATGCGGTTTTTTTTAGTTTAATGTATTATATTTGTTTTGAAAAGCAAGATTTCAAAAGCAATGAATAAAAACGAAATTACTGCCCTTATAACTGAACATATAGAGTTGGAAGAACAGCTTGAAAAGTTGGAAAAAGCTAGAAAACCACTAAAAACGACTTCTAAATCAGGACATACAACTATTGATGAGATATTAATAGAAAATAGATTAAATGAGGAAATCATAAATGAGAAAAGTAAAATACAATCTGACATATCAAAGTTAAATAATAGAATAAGCGAAATTGTAAATGTTCTTTCAACACTTTTACCTAATAAGGAATCTAAGAAAAAAATAGTAGTTGAAAATGAACAAAAATATTATCGAATGTATCATAAATATGAACGAAAAACAGAAGAATATTTCACAATGGATGGACCTGATTATAGAGTTTATCATGTATATAAAGGATTTAAAATAGAAAGAATGACAGGTTTTACTAAGTGGATATGGCAGTTAAAGAAGAAGTTAAAAAAATAACAAATGATAAGCAGTAGAATAGTAGTTAAACGATATTTTATCGTCTTTGGCATTAGGATAACTTCGCAAGCTCGTTATGACAAAAAAGGGAAAAGAATTTCAAAAAAATATCCCAACGGGATAATATAACATAGCGTAGGGTTTCAACCCTATGTCTAAATAATGAAAAATAACAAGCTCTGAAAGAGCGATATAAAACAAAAAATCGCTTGTTATCTATGTCACTCTTTCAGAGTTCAGATTATACATTCTATTTTTCATAGGGTTGAAATCCCATGCTGCAATACATTACTCCTTTGAAGTATCAAAAAATGTTGTTTTATATTTGTTAGCATCTTTTGTTTTGGAAAATGCTTGTCGCCCAGCAATAAATTACAGGGCTATTTATACCAAAAATGAAATATCAATAGCCTTGTGTTTTAACGCAAGGTGTCACAAAAATGCTTTCGTAACAAATGTTTCTGAAATAGCATAAAACTTATATTAGTATTCATCACAGCCTTGTGAGCTTTTGTTTTTACTGAAACCTTATTCTTTATCTAGCCAAAACCTTTGAGACAAATATTCATTCCATTCTTCTTTTACTTTAGCCTTAAATTCCAAGAAATCGCAATCAGAAATAGGGTCGAAATGCCCTATTTTGTTATCTTCAACATAGTCAAAAGTCGCATAATGTTCTTTATCGTTTTTTGAATAAGCATAACATTGAATAGTGATACAAGTTTTTGTATTTTTTAGATTGTTTTTCAACAAATGATACTGATTGATTTCTGGCATTAAATATGTAATATCATCTCTTTTGAAATCAACCGTTTTTAAAGATTTATCGGAACTATATTTGCTCGGTAGCATTCGGTAAATATCTACATCAATATTACCACGCAATACTTTGATAATAGCATGAGTAAAACCATGATGATGTACAGGAGAGGCACAACCTACTGGCCAAATTTCCAAAACATAGGGAATACCTGGAGACTCGCCTTGTGATTGTCCTAATGTTATTCTTAAATAAATCTCTTTGTACTCAGTCTCACCATTTCCAAATTCATTATTTTTCAATTTATATTCGAGTATTTTGCGAGCAATACCATCTTTTTTTCTGATACTATATTCAATCGCTTGCTCAAAATCTGGAAAGTCTGGCGTATTTAACTGAAAATCGGCAACATTCCCATACAAAGTTTGACATTCTTTAGAAAGACTTGTAGATGTAGCTGCTGTTCCTTTTGCTGCAATATTCATTGTGAACTGCGAAGGGCGAACAACCAAAGCAGGCGGTTCAATCACAATTGGGTCTTTCCAAAGGCTGACCATTTCGATATGTTGAGAGATTTGAATAGTTTTTAGCTTATCTATAAAAATATATTTTCCCTTATCATCTTTTGTAAATAAGTTTTTCGGCACGTCATATTGATAATCTAACAAAGCAGTGCTTAAACGCATTTCGCCTTTTCCATAACGCAAACGTTTGTTTAAACTATCAATACTTACCCAATAATGGCATAAATTATTTTTATCAATACCTGATGTATATTGGTCTTTTGGCGAAACAATTGATGGATTGTCAGGTTTATTGACTAATTCGAATTCTTGAAACTTATTTCTAAAGTTTTCACGCCATTTAAAAACAGCATTTTTCGAATTGATTTCTAAAATAACTTGCTCACCTTTTTCAGTTTCAAAGCAAACAGATACATTTGATGGCAAGTTAGAATTTTCATCAGTAGAAATTTGAAATACTAAACAACCTTGCCCAGGAATTAATAAAGCTTGGTCTTCTACTGGCACAGGTATATTTCCTTTTAGTAGTGGTTGCTCTGTTTTTCTTTTCTTTTTAAATAGAATTTTTGTGGGTTGATGGTTTTGAATACTGTTGTGATGCGACACTTGATGTTAGTTTTAAAAGTTATTTAATTGTTAAATGAATATAACAAAATAAATTTTAAATAACAAGCTTTTATCGCTATAAAATTATTACAAGTAAAAAATAAAACACAGATGTGCTAAATTTTTAAAATCTAGCACATCTGTGTTTTATTTACCCCACCAAAGAAACCCCAGCCTCTTCCACCAAATCATCTTCCTCTACACGCAGATTTTCGATGATAAAACCCTGTCGTTGCGGCGTATTTTTGCCCATATAATATTTTAGTAACTGTGCGATAGTCGTTTCTTTGCTCAAATAAACAGGCTCTAAACGCATATCTTCGCCAATAAAACGCTTAAACTCATTTGGCGAAATCTCTCCCAAACCCTTAAATCGTGTAATTTCGGCTTTGCCACGCAGCTTTTTTATAGCAGCTTGCTTTTCTTCTTCGTTATAACAATAAAATGTCTCTCGCTTATCTCGCACTCTAAAAAGTGGCGTTTCCAAAATATAAATATGGCCATTTCGCACCACATCAGGGAAAAAGTGGAGGAAAAAAGTCATGAGCAACAAACGAATGTGCATACCATCGACATCAGCATCTGTCGCAATCACTATTTTGTTATATCGCAAACCTTCAATGCCATCTTCAATATTCAGAGCGTGTTGCAGCAAGTTAAATTCCTCATTCTGATACACTACTTTTTTAGTCAAGCCATAGCAATTCAAAGGCTTTCCTCGAAGGCTAAAAACCGCTTGCGTTTGCACATCTCTCGATTTTGTGATAGAACCACTCGCCGAGTCTCCCTCCGTAATAAAGATGGTACTATCTTCCCGATTTTTTTTCTTTTGATTGTTTAAATGAACACGACAATCACGCAATTTTTTGTTGTGCAAATTCGCTTTTTTCGCTCTTTCTCTAGCCAATTTTTTCACGCCAGAAAGTTCTTTTCTCTCTCGCTCCGATTGCAAAATACGCTTTAAAATCGCCTCCGCAATATCTTTGTTTCTATGCAAAAAATTGTTTAAATGCTCTCTCATAAAATCGACAATAAACGAGCGAACCGTTACGCCATCAGGAGCGATATGGCTAGAACCGAGTTTTGTTTTCGTTTGTGATTCAAATACAGGCTCTTCTACTCTAATACTTATCGCACCGATAACAGAAGACCGAATATCAGAAGTGTCAAAATTTTTGCCATAAAACTCACGCAAAGTTTTCACAATTCCTTCCTTAAAAGCATTCAAATGTGTGCCACCTAGCGGCGTATATTGTCCGTTCACAAAACAATAATATTGCTCGCCATATTGATTGCCGTGCGTCATCGCCATTTCAATATCGTAAGCTTTTAGATGAATAATAGGATAGCGAATATTATCGACATCGGATTTTCGTGTGAGCAAATCGAGCAGGCCATTTTTAGAATAAAAGCGTTTTCCATTCAAATAAATGCTCAAACCTGCATTTAAATACGCATAATTCCACAGTTGATTTTGTATAAATTCGGCAATGAAATGATAGTTTTTGAAAATGCTTTTATCTGGCTCAAAGATGGTTGCAGTGCCGTTTTCGCCTTCTCCTTTCACGATAGCATGGTCAGTTGTCAATACGCCTTGCGAAAATTCAGCGACCTTTATTTTGCCATCTCTAATAGACTGCACCTTAAAATAAGACGACAAAGCATTTACGGCCTTTGTACCGACACCATTTAAACCGACCGATTTTTTGAAAGCCTTAGAATCGTATTTTCCACCAGTATTTATTTTCGACACACAATCAATAACCTTTCCGAGCGGAATACCTCGCCCATAATCTTGTACTGTAATGCGTCCTTTTTCAAGCTTAATGTCAATTTTTTTGCCATGACCCATCACATATTCATCAATAGAGTTATCTATAACTTCCTTTATCAAAATATAAATACCATCATCTTGCGAAGAGCCATCGCCTAATTTTCCGATATACATTCCAGGCCGCAAACGGATGTGTTCACGCCAATCCAATGAACGAATATTGTCTTCTGTATAAGTTATTTTATTTGACATACTTGATTTTCTTTATTGCTAAATAAAAGATGGAACTATTTTTTTATAAATATACTGCAAAAATACTAAAAAAATTAGTGAAAATGAAATTAAGTTTAATACTAAGTAACATATATGTATGGTTGGTAATATTTTTAAGTAAGCAATACTATTCTAGTTTTGTGCAGTTATATAGGCAAATAAAAAAGTAAGCGACAAATAATAGTAACTAACAAATAAGATATTAGCAAAAAAATGTTTTTTGTTAGCTATTGCTGAGAATTTAAACAACTTTTTTTCTTGAAAAATAAAATATTGTAATGAAAAAAAATACGTTTTTTACTTGTTAGACTTACTAAAATTGAGATGAAAAAAATTTATTTATACTGCTAAAATACTGTATTTTATATGAATAATAGCAGCTTTTTTTTTGGGAAAAATAATAATTTATAAATATAGTCTTTTTATGTAGTTATATAAAGCTTTGATTATCAGGAGTGTAATTATTCATAACATTCTAGTTACCTTTATTGCAATTAGATAACTTTGGAAAGCCTAAAAATCTGTCCCTTTTTTATTAGCATTTTTTTTGCATCTTTATAAATAATTTCACAACTTTACATACACTAAGAAGCAAGCACAAGCTAATAAACAACTAATTTATCTTATTACATCAAGAAATAAATAAATAAATTGATGCACTCAATTTGCCATTTACTCTTGTCCAACTATCTACTTAAAGCTTATTCAACTTGTCATTTTATTGACTAAAAATTTAAAACAATGAAAAAAGACTTTACACATTTAATATTGATGATATTTGCTTTATTTTGGGCAACATTGATACCTGTTCAACAATCATTTGCCCAATCAGGCAATAATTGTAATTCGGCTATCCCTATTTCTACAACGCCTTATAGCTATTCTGGAACGACTTGTGGTAGAAATAATAGTTATAATGTTAATAATATTAATGCAGATTTTTGTGCAGGTAATCAAGGCACTTATACTAGCGGTGAAGATATGATGTTTGAATTTACGCCAACTACTTCTGGCTGCTTTAACATTGACATAACTAACAGTAATTTATGGACAGGTACACATATTTTCGATGGTTGCCCAAATCAAGGTAGTACGAATTGCCTTGATTTTACTACAGGAAACAATGTAACTTTAAGTATCAGTTTGAATGCTGGCGAAACCGCATTCATTATGATGGACAATTGGGCACCAGCACCTGATTGTGTGCCATTTGATTTGAGTATTACAGAAAGTGCTGTAACACTTGCAAATGACTTTTGTGCAGGAGCTATTCCTTTAGATGGAAATGGTACAAATTATGGTGCTAGTAGCTGTGGCGAACCTAACTCTTGGACACCAGATGATGGCATTTTAGTAGGGGAGAATAGTGCATGTGCTTCTAATGGAAATTTTGTTTGGAATAGTAATGACAATGGCGTTTGGTACACATTTACACATACTGGCGGCCCTTTTGAATTTGAAGTACAAAATATTATATGTAATGGTTCAGTAGGTGGAACTTTGCAGATGGGTGTTTGGAGCAATACGAATACTTGTGATTTGGGGCAAGAAAACTTTTTTGGTTGTGCTGTTGCCAATGGCAATTATTCGGCAACGATACCCAACCTACCTGCGGGTAATTATTATTTGTTTGCCGATGGTAGTGCAGGAGATGAGTGTACTTGGGAGTTTACAGGTACAGGTATTGAAGAGCCAGAGTGTGGTAGTTGTCCTGCTGGTAATGACCCACCTTCTAATGATGATTGTGTTACGCCTATTAGTTTGGGAACTTTACCCAATCCATTAGGGTTTAATGGTTGTAATGGAAGCACTAATACTCAACAAGGAGGTTTAATATCAAATAATGGAACTAATATTTGTGCAACGGCAGGTAATCCTTATGTTATTATTCCTAATTGTACAAATGGTGCACAAGCAGAATTTGCAGGAGATGTTTGGTATTCTTTTGAGGCAACAGGGACAATTTTGCAAGCACAGGTTAATTCGACAGGAGCAAGCTTAGAAAGCCCTAACATAAGCTTATATGAATACAATGGTAGTTGCGATGATATGTTAGGGTATAGTTGTGTTGTTGGCAGTAATGGAACAGCTACTTTAGTACAAGATGTAATGACTATTGGACAAACTTACTATCTTCAGATTAGTGGTAGCGACATTGATGACCAATGTGACTTTACATTGTCAATTAGAAATAATTATGATTGTGGACAATGTTTATTGGAATCTGAGATTAGCTTTATTAATCCAGAACCTATTAATGGTACATTTAATTGTGGAGAAACAGTTCAAATGTGTTATAGAGTTTTAGAATATAATCAAGCGGCTGCGAATTGGTTTCATGGCATTGTACCTATTTTTGGAGCAGGCTGGGATTTTCCAAGCTCTCTAGTATTAGGTAATCCTCCTAACTCATGCGATGGAAATGGCAATTGGGGAGTATATAATAATGTAACAAGCACATTTACAGGAGATACTTATGGACCTGGATGGTTTTATGATAGCACAGATAATGGTAGTTTCTTTGGAATTAATTTAGATGGTAATCCAGGAAATAACTATGGTGATTTTAATGCAAGTGGTAATTGCACTTGGACTTTTTGTTTTCAAATCAACACCTTGCCTTGTAATCAAGCTACTAATGGTATGGATTTAAGTATTGAATTTGAAAACTATGGCGACTCAGAGTCTGGTTCATGGGCTAGTCCTGGCTGTGCAGATGACCCTAATTTTATATTTAATGCTACTTTAATAAATTGTACGGAACCACAAGTGACTGTGAGTGGGGGTACTACTTTTTGTAGTGAAGATATAACTCCAGTTACTTTGACAGCTAATGTTACAGCAGGAGACCCTACACCAACTTTACAATGGTATGATGGAGGTATTGCTATTAGCGGACAAAATGGAAATACTTTGACGGTAACTCCAAGTGCTAGTACAACTTATAGTGTTGAAGCAGTAAACATTTGTGGAACGGCAAGCGATGTAACTACTGTTACTGTCTCGCCAAATCCAGCCTTAAATCCTACTTTTACAAATGTTACTTGCTCTGGTGAAAATGATGGTTCTATTGCCTTAGGTGTTGCAGGAAATTATACTTTTAATTGGAGCGGCCCCACAGCAGTTGGAGATGTAAATTCAGCCACTAATTTATCAGGAGGTTTGTATGAAATAACTGTTACAGATGACAATAGTAACTGTTCCACAACAATAGCTATACCGATAGGAGAAGCTTTGCCAATGACTATAAATCTTGCACCTACCAATCCTAGTTGTGCTAATGACGATGGAGAAGTTGTTGCAACAGTAGCAGACGGAACACCAACTTATAGTTACCTTTGGAATACAGTGCCTCAACAAACTAATGCCACAGTTACAGGTTTGGCAGCAGGGACTTATACGGTTACAGTTACAGATGCTAACTCTTGTTCGGCTACGCAAAATGTGACTTTAACAGCACCTCCATTTTTTACAGTTTCTATTGGTAGTGTTCAAAACCCTACTTGTGCCGATAATGATGGTGAAGCTACTGCCGTTCCAAGTAATGGACAAGTTCCTTTTATTTACCTTTGGAATACAGTGCCTCAGCAAACTAATGCCACAGCTACAGGTTTGGCAGCAGGGACTTATACGGTTACAGTTACAGATGCTAACTCTTGTTCGGCTACGCAAAATGTAACACTAACACCTCCTAATCCGTTTACTGTAGCTATAAATAGCCAAGATCCTACTTGTGAACAATCAAATGGTCAAGCTTTAGCAGCTCCTTCTGGTGGAGCAGTACCTTTTACTTATGACTGGTCTAATATTGCAGGAACAAATGATGGAAATGTGATAACAAACTTAGCGGCAGGAACTTATACCGTTACTGTTACAGATGGAAACGATTGTACAGCAGAGACAAGTGTAACGATAAGTACAACGAGTCCTCCAAGTTTGAGCATGACGCAAAATGATGAAAATTGTAATACAGGTAATGGAGATGCAACTGCTACTGCAAGTGGTGGTACATCGCCTTATAATTATGTTTGGAATACAGTACCAGTTCAAACGAGTCAAACTGCAACGAACTTATCAGCAGGAACTTATAGCGTAACCGTCACAGATAATGTAAATTGTACAGCAGAGACAAGTGTAACGATAATAAATTTACCAGGACCGACAGCTAGTACAAGTAGTACAGATGC
>JBMZCV010000039.1:0-33970 GCA_049613665.1 Chitinophagales bacterium
TCCCTCCGCTTCCGCCTTTTTAATCATAAACACTTGATTATCAGCAAGTTACATTTTGGGGTTATAGAATTAGCATTATCGTACTAAGAATTTTTTTTGACTTTACTATTTTCTTATGCTTTACGACTATTATAATGACAAAATGCTTTATAAAGTATCGCTTGCCTGTGGTTTGCATCGGAAGACGCAAAACAGGCAAGCGATATATATATATATTGTTCTATTTTTATGACAACAAATTACAAAAGCTAAAGCCTTTCAAATGGACTTTCGGCGTGAACTATATTAAAAAATGGCACACTCGAAAAAGACAAGCACAACTATATTGCAACGAATTAGCCGAGCAGTTGCAAAATGGTTTCAGTCCGTATGAAAAAAGTGAGCAAGTCATAAAAAATGCCTCGAAAAATTGTGAGCAAGTTTTAAATGAAATTTGCCAAATTAGAATGGCTGGCAAAAGAAAAGATACCATAAGAACCTACAAAAACTTCAATCACATTTTTGTAGAATGGCTAAGGCTTGAAAAACTAGTCCCCTATCCTATCAATAGCATCACAAGGCAAACTGTAAAACGTTTTTATGATTATCTAAAAACGGAACGCAACTGCTCAAATCGTACTATCAATAATTATCGCCGATTCCTACTTGCTTCGTGGCAAGAAATGATTGAACGTGAAATTACAGATACCAATCCTTTTAAGGAAATAAAAAAAATGAAAGAAAAGCCTGTCAAACGGCGAGGCTTTACAATTGAAGAGGAGCGAGTTATCATTCCGTTTGTGAAAGAACGTGATGCCGACTTGTATTTGTGTATTCGCTTGATACATGACTGCCTACTGCGTGACAAAGATGTGGTAAATATTCAGATACGGCATGTTGACTTAAAGAAGTTTGAACTTACTGTGCCTGCCGAAACTACAAAAAATCATACTACAACAATTCGTACTATTCCAAAACCTTTGGCTGTTATTTTGGCTAAACGTATAAATGGAGTGCTGGGCAATAAGTATTTGATTAGTTCGTGTCTCAAACTTGGGCCAACGGCTGGCTCGGTCAGAACTTTGCAAAAACGACATAGAAAAATGCTTATTGATGCTAGTGTGTATGAAAAAGGATTGGGGCCGTATGGCTGGAAGGACACGGCAATGGAAAAATTACGGAGAGATAAACATTTTCGTAGAACAGATATTAAAGAACAAGGCGGCTGGCAAGATAATAATAGTATGGATCACTATTTTAAGGAAATAATGGGGTTCAATAATACTATACATGAACATTATCCGAGCCTTGCGGAATAAAAAAAAGCTTGATAGTTAGAAATAACTATCAAGCTTTTATGTTTTATAAATCAATTATTTTTTGTTTCAAATTGAGTAAGTCAATATTCAAAAAATCTTTAAATTTATTGACTTGTTCAATGTTTGACTGCTTTTCTTTGGCACTCAAATCAACATAGCGAGTTTGTGACTGCCGATGCCAGCGTTCAATTTTTTCTTTCGGAATTACAAAATTGCCTTCAGTATCAAATGTTCCTACTGATAGCTGATATTGTGTCCAATGTGACCAAATATCATATTGTATAGATGCCAACTTATGTATTTGAGCTGTTAATGTTTCAACTTCCCAATGCCCACCAATATCTACACAATAATAATTGCCACTTTCGTAATATTCCCAAAAAACAGAACAGTCCAATCCAAATACAACATCCCACACACCACTATTTTTTTTGTCAAAAGGAACAATATTGGTATTTAAATAGTCTATTTTTTTAGGAAAATGAATAAAGCCAGCATTGTTACTTCGCTTGTCAAGCTTAATAACTTTTGATGCTTTAACAATCCTAAAATTGCCATTAATTTCAACAATGTCGTTTTCGGTTGGAACATAACTTTGTGTCAAATAAAACCTTGCAAATTTCCTATTCGGAAGTGCTAAATATTCTTTGCTTAAAAAATCGTATTTACTCATTATTTACATCTTTTATAATATCGTTTATCAATTGAGTTATAGCTTCGTCATTAAATAGCGGCTCGATTGTTTTGGCTCGATACAACAATTCAATGTTTTTGCATTTTAACCAATAGTTGTTGATAAAATAATTAAGCCGCTCCAAATCAACCACCTTTTTATATCCCACCTTTTTACAAAAAAGATTAGCCAACATCAAAGCTAGTACAATGGCTTCTTCTTTCGTTAGAGCGGCATAATCATTTAGTGCCAAACGTGTGTATATTAAATTAATCATTCATTGTTTTATTTACAAAAAACATACATTACAACATCAAACAATAGTTGCAGCAAAAACTTCTACATTTATTTCATCGGCATAATCTAACAATTCAAGGCCGCTAGGTATAGAACCGATTGTCGTATATCCCATATTTTCATATTCAGAAGTATGTTTTATTTCTTCGTTTACATTTTCTAAAAGTGTTTTTAGTCTAGGAAATGCCATTAAAGTGTTTTTATTATTCATTTTCACTTTTTTTATTATATGAAAGATAAAAGATAATAAGTTACATCGCCAAGCGTAGCAAAGTCATTCAAAAAACGTTCTACACTAGGATAATTCAACTCTTTTAGTTTAGCCTCTATCAATCTAGCACATTTAAAATTGCCGTGATAAAATTGACCTTGCACTAAACTATATTCATTTATATCATCTTCTACCACAACTTCTATTTTATCGCCTGTTTCTACATTCACAAAAACAAGTTCTAAACTCGGCGTTTCATGACAAGCAGTAGGTAGCCATTTTGTAGCTTCGGTTTTTTGCAAAAAATATGCTGTTGCTCCTTGCAAACGTTCGAATGTAGCGGCGTTTACATATATCTGATTTTCGGCTAAATTTAAATCTACAAAAAACAATAATTCAATGTCTTTATCAATATTTAGACTATAATTTGATGACAGTACAGCATGGTCGCATTCTAAAACACGACAAACAGCATCTCTATAATTAAACTCATTATTTAAACTAAACCAATCATCAATATCAAGAAATAATTGGCTCAAAACACGGCGTAAATTACCTTTTTCATCACTCACATACTCGTATTTCAGACATGGTTCCAAGTTAGCATTCCGTATAAAAAACGGCTTTGCCAGCTTTTCGGCGGTCGTAGTTTCTAATATTTTAACATTGGCATCGCTTTTAATGCCTTCAAAATCGCTGTCGTAGAAAACCATATCTTCAAAGTGAACAATGTAATAACTACCATCTTTTATTGATGACACAATCTTACCTAAAGAAAATAAGCGGTCATCAAAAGCATTTTCAATGCCGCCGCTTGTGTTAATGTTCCAATCGGAAAAAGGATTTAATTCTGTATCTCTATTTATCATATCAATACGAGTGATAGTTTTTTCAGTACCATCGGAAAAAGACAGGCTATCTCCCACTTCATAATTACCATCCATGTAAGTGACAACTTGAATGTTATTGAACACTAGAAAAGGATATTGAGCAAGTTCGGCGGATAATGGTACAAGATTGACTGATGCCTTGGGTTCTGATGCAGCAGCATTGTTAAAACGAAAATTCGTAAAATGTACTATTTCAAAACGTTTTGAAAAATCAAAACCTTCATACATTTTTTTTAATGCTTCAACACTATCTAACTTTAATAAATGCAAAAAATATGCTGTAATATCAAACATCGTTTCATTTTCAAGTAAAACAATGCGATTATCTATCACTTTAGCATCTTGTGTTGGGCCGTTTATTTTGTAAATACCTTTTACATTTATTTCTGAAAGTCCATTGGGCAAACAATAAACTATATAGTGCGTTTCTATCCACGAATCGTAAATTTCGGCTGGTGCAATTGTTATCGTATAATGTTTAGTTTGATTAGTCTTTATTTCTAATAAGCTAATCTCGCCTAAAGTCATATCGGTAAAATGTACTATACTGTATATACCTTCACGTTTTTTAGGTTCTTTTACAAATGCACCAATATCTAATAGTCTATCGTCAAAATCGTCCCATTGGCTTTCGTGTTTTTTCTCAATATAGCAGCTCAAATTTTCATAGCTTACTTTTTCAATACGAGTAATCATTCTTTGAGTACCACCTTGAAAATTGAGACAGCCTCCTACCCACTTTTTATCAAGGTTTGCATTGAACACTAGAAAGGGATATTGAGCAAGTTCGGCGGATAATGGTACAAGATTGTCATTCGCTTTTTTTATAATTAATGGACTCTCGTTGTCATTAATTTTGTAAGTAAAATCAAAAATTCCCAAATAATATGAACCGTTATTGCTTTCATATTTTTTGGAATAAAATTTCCAAAAATCATTATGACTATCAAATCCAAAGTCAGAAACAACGTTTACACTTGATGTTTTTAATGCTCCAAACTCGCTCCATTTTATATCTTTATTTTCAAAATCAAGATATTCGGCTTCAACTTCACTAAACTCAACTCGTCTGCCAACTCGCTCCTCTAATGTTTCACGATTTACAAACAAAATTTCATCTTCAAATCGCAAACTATACAATTCTTGAGTGCCATAATATCGTCCGCATTTCAACAAAACATCAAACAAATCAGCATCTAAAACTATCTTTTTTCTTTTGATAGTATCAGCAATGCGGAAATCGGTAAAATGTACTACTTTATACCAGCCTGCTTCTTCATTGATATTGTGAAAAGCACCTTCTTTTAATACTTCGGCATCAAAATCTAAAAGTGACAAATCAGCATTATCATCTAAGCACCAGCCGCTTGGTATTCTTCTAATAATCTCAAAGCCTGTTATTTTTCGGTATTCAATATCATCTTTGAAGCCGATACGCCATTTGAAAGCTGCCTGTTCTTTTAATGTACTATGTACATCTACAATAATAAATGGCTTATCAATGTCGATTTTACTAAATACAATATCTTTTTTTTCAGTAGGTACAAACTCATCTTCCTCTCCTACTTCCGAAAGTTTGTCCATCATGTTTCGCAAATATTCATTATTTAGCATTTCTTTAAAGGGACTATTGGAAAAATTGCTGCCAAAACTTGAAACAATATCTTTGATGGTTCGCTCTTTTCGGATAAACTGTAACATTCCGTAAACAATGACAAATTGCATCATATTGTATGCCTTGAGTAGCAATATCATCATATAATCTTCTTTGTCTAATGGGTTGAGGTAGGCTACATTGCCTTCGTAGCGTTTTATGGTTTTGCCGCCGATGCTAAGGCTGTCGGCTGAAAACGAATCTACCATTAAATTGGTAAATGTTACTACTTGTGAAGGTAAGTTTATTTCTACCTTTATAATTGGGTGATGTTGCGGTGCAACTATATTTTTTTCTTTCATAAATTAGCTATTTTTTTATGCTTACATTTTTTAAAATTAGAATTAGGCATTTCTTTCACTTTTTCAGAAAAACATCTCACTATTTCCTGCCGTGTGATAATGCCATTTCGGTTTATATCAAAAATCTTGTTTTGCTGATACCTACGTTGCTTTTGAGTTGCGAAAATGGTGCGAGTAGGGTCTCGCACCATCGCTGGATAAAGCGTAAGTAAGTATAAATCGCCAGCAGTATTTATTGGATATTCGGTGCGGCTGAACTGCTGGTAGTATTTCAGTACATAGTCCAACTGCTCAATAGGCAACATTTCGCAAAGTGTGTCTCGTGATGTGCCTAGCTGTTTTAGTGTTTTCGGCAAAAACTGTATAGAACCTACTGCCCCACTTTTGATATTTTCGGCATAATGGTCGTTGCCGCTTTCAAAATACATTACTTCTTGCAAAGCTTGAACAGGTACGTTTAATTCGGTTGCTACACTTGTAAGTTTGGTTTTGTAGGCTAAGTTTTGTTGTATTTTGGTTCGCTCCTCAAATGTTATGGCATCTAATATAAGCACAAATAACATAAAGCCTATAAAAATGCTAATAAGGTTTGATGCTGAAAAGTCGTATTTTGTCATCTTTGTTCTCCTTTTTGTTCTTCTATATTTTCTGAAAAATATTCCGCTAAATAATTTGGTACTTCTACCTCCTTAATATTGTGTTTGAGCAAATTATCATGTAAAACACCTATTAATTCAAAAGCTAACTTTTTGTCTTCATAAGCTTTTGCACCATACTCAATACAGCTTCTATTGAGTTTAGAAACATCTGAGTACAATTTTGATAAACCTAAAATAATAACAAGCATTGCAAGATGAACGCCATCATAGTTGGTTGTGAGATATTCTAAGATGCTATACATATAAACCTCCCCTTTCTTTTTCTTCTAAAAACAAAAGGCACTTTTCAAACACAGGCTTTATACCATTAGGAATGGCTGATGCAATTGTATAGGGTTCGTTAAACAGTTCATAAATGGTATCCATAAATTTAATTTGTGCATCTATCTTTAATCCCAATTCATCATCACAATACACTATATTTTGCATTGTTGCATTAGACAAAACAACAAACCAATAATCTAAAGTATTAACTCCCCATGTTCGAGCAGCATAAAAACGACTGTATTTATTGCCTTTTTTTCTTAAAGGTTTTCCTTCCGGTCTTGCTGTCAAAACACGGTTACAAAATCGCAATTTTTGTTTTTGTATTTTTTCTTGCAATTTCTTATTAAGAACCGTTTTTGGCAATGTGTTTTCATATTCGTTTAGCACACTTACATTTTTTTCAAAATCAGCATCAACATTTTTAACTTCACTAAAACAAAGACGCAATAACAATCTTACACTATTTATAAAATCAATTTGTGCATTTTCTAGTTTGTCTTTTACTGCTTGCGATATTAGTTTGTTATTTTTAAAAACTAAAGTTACTCGTGCTTTTTTGGCAAAATGATTATTTAAGGTATAAACCGCACTATTATCATAATAATGGTCATTGCCTATTTTTTGCAAAGGTCTATATTTCCAAGCAGTCAAAAAAGCGTTGCAAAAATCAAACTTTATCTTTCGTATTTTTTCAAGTTTAGACATTCGCCACCTCCCTTATCTTTCTTTTGGTTAAATCAATAAATTCTTCAATTTGTTTTTTGTTTGCACGCATCAATCTTTGCGATGCTTCAACAGCTTTTTGGTTTTTAATCATATCAGTTTTAATCGCATTAAGTTCGTTTTTAACAGTAATTATTTTGTTCTTTAAGCCATTATATAAGCTATGATAATAATTACCATAACACACTAATATTATTATTACAACTGCCATAGCCAAATGTAATGCATCGGCATTGTTTGTAAGATAATCTAAGCTGTTATTAAACATTCGCCACCTCCTTTCTATATTTTTTAGCTTGTGCGGCTAATACCGAAAACTTATTTGACAATGTCTTTTTGTAGCCAAATCGAGCGTGTCGTACATTGTATTTCTTTTGGAAATTCAGGCCAGAGTGCATCGGCGATAAGTTTCCAAAATCTAAACCTACCAAACCGTATTTAACATTCGTTTTTGCAATAGTTAGGGCCGCTTTGACCATTAGCTGGTGTTCGGCTTTTTTGTGGTTCAAATCATGCTCATAAGTGTAGCGTTCAAAGGCTGAACTTGCACTTCTAAACTCTGCAAAAACTTGTTGTAATAAACGCTCATTTTCCTTGTCAATTTTCGGATGCTTTGAATCGTTTTTAATTTGTCTTTTTTGCGTCTTTTTTTTGTCGGTATTGGACAAATTTTTTTCGTTTGCATCTGCTTGATTATCAGCATTTTGCAAATCATTCGTATTCGTGTTTTCTGTCGGTTTTTCGGCTGGAATTTCGGTCGATTTTTCTGCCGTTTTTTCGTCTAAAATTTCGTGATTATTTAGGTGTCGATTTATGGCTTCTTCGTGGGCTTCGTTTGGCGGCGGTGCAACTTGTTTACTTGGGTCATAGCTTGCACTAACAGGAATTGGTACTAGGCCAGATGCAAAGGCTAAACTATCAAAATTTCGTTCCGCTTTATTTGGAATATTCATGTATATAGGCTTAATGCCGCTACCATTTTGAAATAGCACTATCAGAAAAGTACCTATTATCACGCCTATTACTGAAAAGATACTTATCATTGGCAGCCAGCCTTCCAAGCGTTTGTTTCGCACTATTGTTTTTGCATTTTTGGCTTTTTGATAGCCTAGATTTGTCGCCATAATGTCGCCGTAGGTTGTTTCAATTTTCGTTTTTTGAGTATTGAGTGCCAACTGTGCTGTTTCTATTTTAGCCATTGTTTTGTCGGTCAATTTCTTTTTTTCGCTCTCGGCTTTTGCAGCAGCGGCAGCAATTTTCCTATCAATTTTGTTGATTTGATTTACTGCCCACACGCTATTGGGGTTTTCTTTTAAGTGCTTTTGAAATGGCTTTTTTTGTAAGCCAATAGCCGCAGCATCTTTTTTTAGCTTGCTATCGATGCTTTGTTTTTGGCTTAGTAGCTGCTTTTCAAAATCGGCTTTTGTTGCATTGAAATGTTTGGTTTTTGTATCAATGGCTGTTTGTTGCTTTTTTTCGTTTTCGCTTATATCAAGCGGCGGCGGCTCATTTGATATGGCGACAGCAATTTCCTCGCCGCCCCACATACTTGATGAGCCGTTGATGATGCTGCTGAAAACAGCGAAAAAGAACACGGCAAAAAACATAGCTACATATTCGCCGTTTTTGAAATTGAAAGAAAGCAATTGTCGCCAGCTTACAAGCAAAGCTTCTTTGCCACCTTTTTCAAACATAACTACCACCAACATTCCCAAGAATAAGGAAATGACATAATTTAAGTGATAAGGCAAAACAGGCATCTTGTTGAAAGCCGTTAGGAAAAACACGACCAACGAAGTTGTGCCGCTTATGAGTTGGCAAACTAAAATAAAAGTATGCAGCTTGCTTGCAAAACCGTAATAGACATTGTAAAATTCTCGGTCTGTCGGATTGGAATATTCTATTTTTTGATAATGGTAAGTAGGGGAGTTGTTTTTTGTGGCGTTCTTACCAAATGACCACCATTTTTTCTTTTCACTCATGACTTAGTATCTTTTTGTTAAAGAGGAGATGTAAAAATAGCCTAGACTTTCAAAAGGTGGGGAATGAAAGCTAGGCGATATACTAAGTTTTTTAACTAACTGCGTTTAAACAGTTTTTAAAAATGAAAATGTTTTTTTTGACTTTACTATTTTCTTATGCAAATGTTAAATAAATACTTGAAATAAAAGTCCCACCTTTTAAATCCTTAGTATATCGACAATGGCAAATATACATCAAATACTCAACATTTACAAGTTATTTTGTCTTTTTTGCATCTTTTTTTTCATCTGTTACAACTATTTCTTTCGCATCACTAAAAAAACGCCTTGTTACGTTGTTTCTGTAAAGGCGACCCAATGTGCCTGCTTCGGTTTGTGTAGTATCTTGTACTACACTACAATTTATTTGATGACTCGGAGGCGGTGCTGGCGGTGCTTCATGGGTTTCTACACTAAGGAGGCTAGTTATTATGATTGGTATTAGTTTAATCATCGGCTTGCTATTTTTCGAGTTGTTTGTTTATTATTTCAAGTACGTTTTCTATTTGGGTAAGGTGTTTTTGTTTTGTGGTATTTTCTAGCTTTTTGGCTTCGCTATATCGGTTTATACAAGTTGTTATTTTTGATGTGATATTTATGAGTGTATATCCCAAAATAGCAGATGCCATAAGTAGTATGAAACCAGCGAAAATGTCGAGTTGTGTTAGTGTTGCTACTTGCAAATATAATTTAATCATTCTTAAATTTCAAGTTTTAATAGCACTAATAGCAATTTTAATTCTATCAAAAGGTTGTTGGGAGGCTTTTTTAGTTTTAGAATTTCGCAAATCTTATTGGCCAACTTTACATAGGCTAATTCGTTTTGCATTGAAAGTGCTATTTGTGTGAAGTAAAATTCATGTTTCGGTTCGTGCTTTTCGTGTACCATTTCTATGTCTAATGGTCGTAGTTGTACGAATAATAATTTGCAAGGGTGTTGTAAGAATTTTGTAATGTCGTATTCATGGATAAAATCGCTGCTCAATAGCACTATGCTAATATCGGCTTGGGCGATATACTCAAAAGGGGATAGGAGCAGCTCGTGGGCGAGGGTTTGGCTGGGGTGTAATATTTCTACATCGGCAAGACGCAAGTGTTTGATGATGGTTTTCGCAAATTCATCATCTATGCCTGCGTTGCTGATGTAGATTTTCTTTTTCATCTTTTTTTTATGATATTATTTTGTAAGCAGCATAAAAAGCGGCTGCATACGGCAAATATTTTAGTGGCGATTCGGCTGTGCTTCCTATTTTGGTTACATAATCTTTATATCCATTCAAAGCATTAGCTGCTACTTGTTTTACATCTTCAAACGGCGAGTGTAAATATAGATATGCCATATTGCCCACCCTTGTGGCGTTCCATTGCTCAAAATTATCTTTATCTTCTTCTCCGCCAAAAGCTGAAATTATGGCTTCATGGTTATTTGCAATTTCCATACAAACACCATCTGCATATTTTGCCTGTTCCTGTATAGGATAAAATGCAATAGCTTTTCTAATTTTTTTTCTGTGTTTTAAATTCACGTTATTGTTGTTTTTTGTTAATCCATTTATACCAAAAGCATCATCTAATGTGAGGGTTCGCTGTTGGGCATCTTCCATTTGCTTACTTTTCTTTTTCAAATGGTTTAGTTTTTGCTCGGCTCGTATCACGGCGTTATCATATTTCGGCATGATACGTTTGATATTGGCTGCTTGTATTTCGGCAGTATCATTGCGTTTTGCGATGCTTTGCAGTTTATTGCGTTTTGCGATGCTTTGCAGTTTTAGGTCTCTTATTTGCTTGGCTTCTCGCAAGTCTCGCTGGGCATTTGCCAACATTATTTTGTAGTTGTCTAATACGGCTTCGACTCGTTTTGCATTTTTTAGGTTCAAAATGGCATTGGGGCCAAAATCGCTATCGACTGTTCGGCGTTCTACTATTTTTCGGATAAACTTGGAAAATTCGGCGTTGCGTCTAAATTTTGCACGGTTTTTTGTTTGTATCAAAAAATCGTACATTTCATCTTCGTGCAAGTTTGACAAGTTCGGCAGGCGTTTTCTAGTGAAGCCGAGCCAAGCTGCTGTGCTTTCGGCTATGCGTCTGCTATTGGCTTCGGCATTTTGTAGGCGGCCAGCAGCGTTTAATGCTTTGCCGTTTGGGTTCAAATACATATAGCTTAGTATAGTGCTGGCATTTTTGCCTTCGTATTCTTTTGCTGTACGTTCTATTTTTGCCAAGTTTGTGCCGTTAGCCATTAGTATTCTGTAATAATTGGCTCGTTCTATGATAGTCTCTGGTGTGCTTAGGGTGTTGCTCATTAGTGCAATGGTCATCGCTTCTTCGTAGGTAGCATCAATAATTTTAACAGGAGCTCTACCAAAACCTCTTCCGTTTACTCTTATTTTTTTTGCATACAATCGTTTAAAAGCTTCTAAACGACTATGAGAAGCTAAAACATAAGTGCGTTTATTTTGTGGGTTTCTCCACAAAAGAAATGCGTCTAGTATTTCCCAACGAAAAGTGCCATTTTCAACAGCTCTAATAATACGCTGTACACTTTCTTCGCTAAATGCTTGTTTTCGTTGTTGAAAACTTTTAGTATCAATGTGTATTTTGTCTAAAGGTCGCCATTGAACAAAGGCACATTCTATTCGCTGAATAAGGGATAAGCGTTTTGGATTTTTCACGCCACCTCGTGTTCGACAGGGTCGATGTTTGGCTGTGCTAAAACTACCATCGTTGCAAGCAGTAACTTTGCGAAGTTGCTCTTTGGTTACTATTGCACCAATTCGGCGACCACCATTTACTTTTTTGTTTACGACTGCAAATGTGCCTGCTGCTAATAAAAAAGGTATCATAATTTCTTTTTTTTCTATGAAATTTGAGAGCAAGAATAATTAAAATTAAGCACTAAAAGAACCACCATGTTCTACATAAAAGTCTCTCAATTCGTTCATTGACCGAGTAGGCTGACCATAAGGCGAGCCTGGCAATGATGCCCAAATTTTATTTATTTTGTAAATTGCTGCGTCAAAATTTCCATTTTCTACATCTTGAATAGCATTTTTTTGAGCTATTAAATGAATGGCAGCATTATCCTGTCCAGCCTTATCAAACTTTGAGTTAGGATATTTATTTTTTATACCTATCCAAGTAGGTTTTATAATTTGGTATGCTCCAGCAGCCGTGCTTTTGCAGCCAGCCGATAAGCCTGCATTTGTGCAATAGCTGCTAGGCAGTAATTTGCCAGTCCATTCTCCTGTAATCGCTGGGTGGTCACTAAAGTTTTGAATAATATGGTCATAGCCATAAGTAACAGAATAAGGGTTGCTTTCACGATATGTACCTTCAGCAAATTGAATAACTTTTAGAAACGCATCAACATTCAAAAAGCTACTTGGAACGCCTGTTGGGGTTGTGGTAATATTTCCATCTTCCCAATATGGATAATCATTGTCTATTGTTGGGTTGCTGCTTGGGTTTGTATCTAAATATTGTGGGTGTATAAGTGGGCCGCCTGTATCGACATAACCACCATCTAAACTAGGCAGCGTATTGGGGCCATCATAAGGTCGGCCCGTTTGATTTGAGCCGCTTGTAAGGAGTTTGAAACTTAATATTAAACCTCCCACTAAAAATAGTTGCTTCATGTTCTATTGTATTTAAAAAAATAGCACAAAATTCTTGTTTAAAAATTTTGTGCTACTTTATTTTATATTTTTTGCGGCGTTGTCTTGTTACAATATCTTCGTAATAATATTGTTTTGTTGCGATGTTATAGACTTCTATGGTTCGCTCGTCCATTTGAGTGATTAGTATTCGGTCGCCTTTCGGCTTGCCGACCATATATCCTATATAAGTAGCTAAGACAAAGGCCCACATTTCTAACTAATTTTTTTTGCGAAACGATAAACGATAAAAGCTATGGCTGTCGGTATAGCATATTTTGCTACTGTTGAAGCATAGTTTGCACCTTCGCTGGCGTTGTTTACGGTATCGGTCACGTTTTCGTTGGTGTTGATGGCCGTATCTTGCCAATCATTTAATATGATATGACTTGTATCTAGCACTATTTGCTGCTGGCTCATATTGTAAATGTAATTCACAAACCAGCCGCCGTTTGGCCCAGTACAAGTTCTAAATTGCCAATCGGTAAAACCTACTTGCGACCATTTTGATTTCCATATACTTACTGCCGTTTCTAAACCGTAGGCGGCCAGCAGCTCGTCAAAATAAACGACCCAATGTTCACAAGTCCAGCTGTTGTCGTATCCCCACTCGTCATAGATAGGCTCGGACTCTGCCGTGATGCCGTAAGTATTGATTAATGAGCCAATTCTGCGTTTTTTGTTTCTCATAGCTTTTAATTACATAAAATCGCAATAGTTGTTATTATAACAATCCTCGTGCAAGTGTTGATGCCAAGCATCACGGTAAGCAAACAAAGGATAGTTATTGCCGCTAATTCTGCCATTGCCATGATTACAGTTGCAATTGCCAACTGTACGTCTGCCGCCTCTTGTACTTAGAAAACCTCGATTTGTTGTAAACAACAATGGGTTTTTGTAAGGATTTGGGCGTGGTTCTGGACGTGTTGCAAATACTTGTGCAACAGGCCGAGGGTTGTAATAGGCTGGTTTTGGCACTCCAACAAAGCCTTCAGCATTTGCAAAAACTTGTGTTACAGGATGTGGATTGAAATTGTTTGCATTTGGAACATCAAGATAATCTCCTGTATCAATATAAGCTTGTGGGGGAGGGATGTTTTTATTTCGGTTCAATAAATACAAACCACCTAACAGTATTAATGCTACATTCATTGTTTTTTTGTTTTTTTAAGAAGAAAAAGCTTCTGGCCATGTTTCTTCAAAATAGTTGTAAAAATCAACACCTTCGGCATCTTCGGTATTGTTTTGGTCTTGGTGGTCTAAAATAACTTCAGTTAAGTTTGTCACGCTATCGGTAATAGGAGCAATGTTTGTCAAAATAGTATCTAATGTACCATTGCTACCATTATTTTGTTGTTGAGCGGCTGCATTGGCGGCTGCTTGTTGGTTTGCTAAATATTGTTGATAAGCTGCACCATTTGCACCACCGCTGCCGCCTGTGTTGTTGCTACTGCCTTGCGTTAAATAATATAACGCTCCAAGTATTATTGCACCACCTATTATTTTGTTGCCCATTTTTCGAGTTCGTTTTTCAAGAAATTAGCAAAAGTATCTTTTTCAAGTTTTTTTGCGTAATTCTTGCATTGATTAATAAAACTATTCAAGCGTAAACACTCGGCAGTTTTTCGTTTTGCTTTTGTGTTTGGTCGTACTTCAAAAGTATCTAATGCTTCGTTTATTGCATTTTCTGCTTTTGTAAAATCTTCTTTGCCTTTCTTTTTCAAATAATCGGCAACGGCTTCGACAAACTTTCGTTTTTGTTGGCAGCCATTGAAAACCAATTGTTTTGTTCCTTTCGGCTCACCGTTTTTTGTCTTTGTGTTGCCGTAAATGCTACTTTTTCCGTTTTGAATTATCTTTGTCGCCATCCTTTTTGTTTTTTAATTTTTCGACAATCAAACCAACTAATGCAATATCAGTAAGTAATTTGTCATCAAACTTTTTAATGCCTAATTCTTGTGCAAAGCTTTCTAAATCATTTCTACTGTATTTTTTCAGTATTTCTTCTTCGCTCATTTTTAGCAAATCGGACAAATCTTTATTTTCTTCATCTTCTTTTTCCGATGGAAACATACTATTCAAATCATCTACTTGCATACCAAAATGATTTTTTAAATCAAGATTTTGCAAGGTTTCTGTGCCTTCAAAAACATCTTTGAAATAGGCCACAAAACGCAAATTATTGTTTCCTAGCTTTTTGATTATCATATATCCCATTACGCAAAATAATTTATAGTAATGTCTAAAGCATTAGACGTTTGATTATTAATTTCTATGTCGCCGTTTGCATCTTGTATCACACTTACATCGCTAATAGTACCTAGCCAAGTTTGTGTAAAACTACCTGCTGGGCTAAACGCTTGCATTTCACGAAGTACAAACCAATCTGGATGATTACCATTTATGCAGCGTATGCGTACATAACGTGCCATAATATTTGCAAAACTTACCGTTTGTGGCGTTACGCTATTGCCTTGCCAAACGCCAGTATAAGTGCCGATAGCCGTCCATGTCGTACCATCGACACTATATTCTAAATCAAAACTATTGCATACATAAGTCGTACTATGCCAATGTATATTGATACTACCGACTGCTATTGGTGTACCAAAATCAATCGCTGGCAAGGTTTTATTTGCAGTACCTTGTGAACTATTATTATAAATCAAATCGCCTGTAAGGTCTCCATTTATCAAATTTGCATCTTGCGTAGTGGTATTGTCAAAATCTACTGTGCCTGTTGGCGTGAGTAGAGTAGGAGCGTCAGGCACATTTGCAAAAGCAGAAAGAAAACCTATTGCTGCTATACCACTAAAAACCGTAGAAGTTCCAGCGGCTACATTAAGTATTTGCTGCTGCAAACTTGTTGAATTGCCGTCTATAAATAATCCGTTGAAAGCCATAATTATCCGTTTCTACCATTTATAGCAAGAAATACATTTTTGCCTAAAGTGTTTGTTATGTCAATTTGCGTAACTGTATTTTCTTTGTATTGAAAATCAGTAGCACCATTTATAATAAGTTGCGTTCCTGTTGTGCCATCTGAAAAGCTAAGATTTGCAATTAGCGTTTCCATATTGCTCGGTGTATCATTTATCATATAAAAATCAAGTGCATTCATAGCAGTCGGCGTTGCTGGAAATGTCAAAACGCCATTTGCTGCTAATGTTTGTACGATATGATTTGCATACGGAGCAGCTGGTTGCAATTGTAAGAAATACTGTATAATGGTATCTTTCAATTCTTGCAAAATTCCCAGCGTAGCTATTGCTGTACTTTCGGTTGCTTGCTGTGTGGCCAAAAGCTGCAAATTTGCATTTTGTGCTATTAGCTTATCGCAAATCGTTTGTAGTGTTGCTTCGGTAGCTTGGCCGCCGAGCAAGCTTGCTATTTGCTGCCAAATAAGTAGGGCCGCATTTTGATTTGCTACTATTGTAGTGTCATCAAATGTTGTCGGCTCAATGTTGGTTTGCAAACCGTTGCAGCTTGTAGTTGTGTAATCGCTCAACACAGGCTGAGGGTCAAATGGCACTCCATTTTCATCAAGCACAACGGTAACAGTTGTGCCATCGCTATATACAAAAACTTGCGTATTGTATGTTACATTATATTGTATCGGCATAATTATACTGTTCCGTTTGTTGTGTATTCGCAGCCAGCGGCCGTTTGTACGGTTACTTCATAGTCGCCGCTGCCATTAATTTCTACTATTTCAGTATTCAAAATTTGCGTTTGGCCGTTGGTATCTGTAAGTCCGTTTGAAAGTTGCCAAATAATGCTAGTTATAGTATCGTTACCAGGCAATGATAGTATTAATTGTGCTGGCAAAGTGCAAAAGGTTTCATTGTTAAATTCAACATCAACATTGAATAAATTAGCTTCATCTAAAATATCGGCTGCTGTTAAATTTGCAAAAATAAGATAAGGGTTGCTATTATAACCTACCAATAATTCTGCATCTATCGTTCCGCAAGTTGTAACCAAACGTCGTGTAACTGTACCGCCTGTAACTTGTGTAATGTTACCTTGAATAATTGTAATGATGTTTGAGTTTCCATTTACTCTATATTTCAGATTATTCAAACCATCATAAGCCATGCCATCACCGCCCCATACTCTAACAATAAAATTTAGAGTGTTATTTGAAACATAAACTTCCACAGCATCATTTGCAAAATAGCTACCTACGCCTGTTAAGCTTTGCAAAAACGTCAATAGATTAGATTTAAATTGCGTACCGAATGAATCAATAGATGCACTCCATGTTATTGGATTTGGTGGTTGATATAATTGTCCATCTATTTCTATACTAAGAAATTGACCATTATTTTGCAAAGGTTGATATTGTATGTTTGTACCAGTATGAAGGCTTGATACTGGCCATTGCACACAAAAATCGACATTTTGAGTGCCTACTACTAAGGTGCGATAATTGGGGTCTATTGGATGTAAACTTGGATTGGTCACATTTCCCAAAACTAAATCGCCTATTTTTTGGTTCAATATCAATGATGCTGGGTTTGGCAAATTTGCCGATGGTGCTGGTAATACATCATTAGCTATCACAGTCAAACATACTTGCCGTGCCGCTTTGTCGGCTGTGCTTCGTGCTATGTCTAAAGCAAGGCTTGTACTTATGCTTTGTTCGACTAAATGCGTAACTACTATATCATAATTTGCACATTCATCTTCCAAATTAAAAGTAACAGTCTGAATACCACATTCTTCTGTTTCTATGGTTAGGGCACCTTGGCCGTAACCTTGAACCAATATTGGTACTAAAAAACCAGCATCTAAACCGCTAATAACTGTAATGGTGCTTGAAAGCACCCATTCAAAACTAAAAACAGTTGAAGAGATAGTAGGAACTATATAATATGAATTCCCTAAAGTAGTATTTACTGTATTTGATGGCTGTGCTAATGATATATCATACATTGATTTACGCAACAAACTCCTTTCTATTCTTAATTCACCACACTCTGTTTTATAAATAAGTTCAAAACGACCATCGCCTAATTGATAGACAGAATTTGCATCTATAAAAGTTTGATTTATCAAAATACTATTATCAGTAAATGCAAAAACACCAGCATTGGTAACAACATTGGAAGCTGGAAAGTCCACATTCAAACTAGCATTACGAATAAACCACTCACCAATCCCATTATCTATTATTATTTCCAAAAACTGGAAATTAGGATTTGGAACAGGGCTTAATGGGTCGGCATCATTACTACCACCATAATTTTCCGTAAAAATAATAGGTTCGCAAACACTTACATCAAGCGTTATAGGATCGCATGGGTTCTCTATGAAAAAATCAAACGCACAATCATTATTTATTATCAAACTAATATCTACAAATGCTATCGAAATAACACCATCAACAACAATCGCCACAAAACTAAAATCAGTTTCGGCGGCCGCAGGGTCGGCAATGGTTACATTTTCTGAACCTTGCCACTCTATCGCTGGCAATGGAAAAGCATTATTGATTACTGAAACGCTTAATGTTTTGTTATCTAAATCAATAACAATATCATAATTAGCTTCGTCACATTCATCTAAAAAGACAATACAATTTTCATCAATATTCAGTAGAGTAGGACATGATTTGCAACACTCGCCGAACTCTACCGTTCCTGTTGGCTGATACAAAACCAAACCGTTAGCTGTTATTTCGTAAATTCCTGAACGAATCGGCTGGCCCGTTTCGGTATTCAATACTTGTATAATGAGAATGGGTTTGCTATTTGTGAGCGTATCATTTTCATAGGTATTGTCGCAGGCTTGAATTTGAACGGCTTTTGTGGTTGCTGTTGTTAGTTCTGCACAACTGCCAAGCGTAAGGCTTGCATTAGTAGGCAGGCTATATGGTATAACTGTACCATTGGCTTGTACTTCATAGATACCTTCTAAAGTAAGCGTTGCGGTGTCTTTGTTGAAAATGTAACCGACTATCACTTGCACCGTTGAACCATCGGCAAGAGTAATACAGGCTATTTTTGATGCACAACATTTTTGCAACAATGCTGTTTGCAAATCCAATTCGGCATTTATATCAACTAGCTGTGTCGTTTGATTTTCTAACTCATTATTGACATCAATTAGAATGTCGGTTTGAGCATCTAACTCGGCATTTACATCGTTGATGTTTTCATTGATATTTTCTAAGGTAATGCCAAGCGTATTTAGAATGTCATTTACAAATTCTAAAAGTGTAGCTATATCGTTTAGTATGGAAATGGTCTCGCCATCACCACAACTGCCTGCCGTGTATTCTACATTTGCGGCGTTGGTTGGCTGCTGAAAGGGCGACAAATTTGTGCCATCGCTCAAATAAAAGCCTTGATGTAGGGGAGTGGCTGTTTCCTTATCTGTAATGATAAGTAGCAAAACGGTTTCATACACACGCTCGCCGCTCGTTGCATCGTCATAAGAGACGCAATAAGGTGCAATAGAACAGCATTTTTTTACAAATTCTATTATGTCGGTATTTGAACCGTTGTTAGAAGCATTATTTGTGCCTATTTGGCCGCCATAATTTTGCATTGTTCTTATATTACTTGTTCTACAATTATCACTTCTTTGTTTATCACTTCGCCATTTGCCAATAGTGCTTTTTGCTCATCGGCATCAAAAATTATTGATACTTTTGTAACATCTACTGTTACATAAGCAATTCCATTATCAACGCTAATATTGCCTCCATATCCCCAGTGGGCATTTGGCGGAATGCGAACATCGTTTACATAAGCAGTAACATTCCCTTGATTGTGTGCTGTCCATGCGTGAACATTGCTGCCATCAAAGTTTAGATTAGATGCTTTGTCAATTAGTGTCGTTTTTGAATTTGTTTTAATTCTAATGACTTCCATTCGGCAAATACTTTTTCAATTGTTCGATAACCATTGGACGCATCATGCTGTTTTGGTTCAAGAATGAAACCATTGCTTGTACTACTTCACTGACCGTATATTCGGGCAGCAAAGCTTGCAATTCGTTTAGGGCTTGGCCTACTTTCTTTTGTTCAGCTTGTACTTGTTCTTGCTGTGTCATAGGTGTTTTCGTTGTGTTTTGATTTTGAATATTATTTTGTTGTTGTGTTGTAGGCTCTTGATAGTCGCCGCCAACTTTTCGCACTACGCCGCTTTGATTTCCGATGCCGTTTATGGCAGGGTGTTGTAATGGAACGCCTGCGATTTTAGCTACTAACACATCAAATAAGCCTGTGATAGCTGGAGCAATGCTCTCATTGTTTAAGGCATTGAAAATGGTTGAGAGTATGGTAGCACTTTTACCTTCGAGGTCATCTCGTAAATATTGAATTTCCTCTTTTAATTCTTGATGCTGTCGAGCGGCTTCTTTTTGTTCAAATTCACGTCTCAAACGTTCAAGTTCTAAGTCTTTTGAGTGCAATTTATCTTGCAAAGCATCAAGCCTGCCAATAATAGCATTGTTGTAAGCTGGTGCTTGTTGGACGCTGCCAATGGTAGCTGCATTGTTTTGTTGGCTAAATATGCCATAAGTTGGCCCGAACCGTGACTGCATTGGCATCATATTAAATTCTAACAAAACGCCATTTGCTGCTCGTTGTTTGTGGTTTTGTACCAAACGCAATTTGCCGCTGCCATTACCAAAACAACCTAACATCTCTTGAAGTAGTTTAATACTTTCTGCCTTTGTATAATTGTCAATATCAGGCGTTTGTGCTAATGCTTGTGTATTGTTTGTGGCGTTGCCGCTATATAGTTTCCAATGTACGAGCGGATGTTCATCCACAAATTTCAACAAAGCATTTGCGGAAGCTAATTTTAGTGCGTGTTGCGTAAATTGAGCCATTTTCTTAGTATTGATTTAGATGTTCAACAGGTGGTGGCGGATAATTTGGTGGAGTGCTGTTTTTGTAGCTTCCCAACTCGCCGAGCATTCTATCGTAATGTCGTGGTGTAACATAGGCTACGGTAAATTCTACTTGTGTCGGATAGCCTTCATAAGCAGGGGTTTGATAACTATGTTCTGGGCGATATAAAATTTCACATTTCTGCCAATCTATTGTTGAACCGACTAAGCTTAGGCCTGTATGTTGGCTGCCGATTGATGTGCCTGCTAACATTGTGAAAGGTACATAGCCTAAAAACTCTTCGTTGTCTCGCACCAAACGCAAAAACATTCGTTTGAATATTTCGTGTGGTACAATTTTTTTGCTAGTGCAAGGAGTGTAAATTGGATTGACTGCCGTAATGCCTATAATTCGGTGGTCACTAAACAAGGCATTTCGTGCTATATTGATTTTTCGAGGTACTTTGGTGTCGGCATCTCGCACGTCTATTCGAATGTTGCGATACATTATACCTTCACTCAATAAAATAGATACGTTTTCACGATGACGCTGATAACGCTGTATCATAGCATCTTTGGCACGAGGTGTAAACCATCGTACATAAAAAAGTATATCATCGCCGAGCGAGTCTGCTGGCAATGGGTCTGAAACATTGAAGTCGTAACCATCGGAAGCTTCATATGTTATCTTGCTTTCGGTAAGGTCAATATAGCCTAATCCTAATGCTAGACTTTGTTTGTCGGCATTTGGTGTATTGGCTGCCATTGCTGATAATGGTACATCATCGAGCCAACATACTCTGCCTCTGACTCCGCTTAATCGTAAGCGTTTGTATATTTCGGCTGGTACATTTGCAAATTGATTAGGACCACTTGGCTGAATGCTCGGATGCAATGGTTGTATATCGTAAAATAGACGATTTGCCCACGCATGAGTGTTGCCGATGTAACATTTTATTGGTTTTGTTGCATTATAGGTTTTCCCTGCTCGGCGAAAAGGTACTTGTATAATCTCGCCATGCACGTTCATTTCTGCTACTTGAGCAGGCCCAACTTTACTGCCTAAGTTATGGATATAACTCATTGTTTCTTTTTTTTTCAACTACTTATAAAAAAAACAGCGACATAATTTTAAACAAAAAATTATGTCGTGTTTTTGTTTATTCAACTAACAAAATGCTTTGTGTTTTCTAGCTTACGATATGTAAAAATCGTTTGCAGATTTCACATAAGATGCGAAATTGTCGATACTATATCCTCTACCTTCAAAAATTACAACATTTTCAGTATCAGGGTCTGTGCCTGTATATGTCAAGTTGGTATTGTCGGCAAAATTGATGCTCACTTTGAACGTTTCGCTATCGACAATAATAGGTGCTTTCACTAAACGTTTGAAGCCATTGGAAGCCGTATTGTCAGTAATAGGGCCATGTGGTGTACCTCCTTGTGTGTTTGGTACAAAACGGAAGTGGTCGCCAAGATTACCATCATTGAAAACGGTAAGTTGTGATACTTTCATCGAATAACTGGCCGTTGAGTATGCAAATTCTACTTCGGAAGCATCGGCTGCACCAAATATTGTAGGGTCGCCATAAGTAGCCGTTTTCAATTCAAAACGTCCATTTTTGGCAGGATTTTTTGCCAAACGACCAAACGAAAGTTTGAAGTTTGGAATCCACATAACCTTGTTCGATTGAATGCGTTTTTCGATACCATCTTGCACACGGCCAATGTTTGCAGTATCGTGCAAGTTGCCTCGATGCAAATCAAAAACAACATTATTTGCTAAACCTAAAGGTGCGACAATACGCACAGTATAAGGCTGAATGTGTAAGTTTTGAACCATGTTCAAATGCTGTTGATAAATAGTATTTGCTTGGCGATATCTTTCTGCACTTACGGCAGTTGGATTTTTAACAATCGCCATAATCTGTCCTGGCGATATGTTATTGTTTACATTTCTGTAACCTTTCAGTACCTCTTTTACTGCATAATCGTGAATTTTGCGAAAGTCTTGTTTTTCGGTAGGCAAGGCCTGGAAGGCAGTTTGATGTTGTGCCATTTTTTTTCGTTTTTTTTTTCTGAAAAATTATTTTTTTGTTGCTTTAGCGTTTTTAGGTAATGTGCCTAAATTTCGTGCAACATGTTTCTTCCTTGCAGGTTTTCAATACTTCCGACAGCACCTTTGTTGCGGTTTCTATCTTTGTAAATATTGTTGCCGATAGCTACATTCATTGTTGGCGGCCCTTGTAGGGTGTCCCAACCTTTTGTAGCACCTACTGCTCGGTAGCGTGGAGAGCGACTGCCGTAATAGCCTGTGCCGCTTACTTGAACGCCTAGCGAATCAGAAAGTGGTGTAACTACATTGTCTGTAACCAAATCGCTCAAACCGCCAACAACCATACCAATGCCTGTTGCTACTGCAAACTCGACAGGAACTGCTGAATTGCGTCCCATTTTTTTGGCTGCCAAATATGAACCGCCTGCTCCTACAACCGCAAGGGCAATGTTTACGGTGTTTTCTCCAAACTTATCTTGCAAAGTCTCGCCTGTGCTACTTACTTCAAGTGCATTCAACACGCCTTGTGCGATGCGGCTAATAGTGAAGCCTGTAATGCTGCCTACGCCCATTGAGCCAGCGATTGTCCAATCAATTTTTTTGATGTCTGACACGCTAATGCCAGCTACTTTCTTTTTTCGTCTTCCCATTTTTTTACTGCAATTGCAACTCATATTTTAAGGGGTTGAATTATGATATTTTTTTGAATGGCATTTTGTTAGTTGCTTGCTCGTATATTGAGGTAGTCCACTAGCTTAAAAAGAAATTAAGCCTAGCTTCGTATTCATTAACGGCTACTTCTTTTTTTTTTTGCTAGTCGACTTTTTTGTTGTTTTTTTGGCACTACCATATTTATAGACACACGTTTTGTCTAAAGCTTTATCGTATCGAGTACGAGCATTACGGCCTTCGGCACGCAAACGTGCAGCTTCTTTTTGGGCCGCCGCTTTTGTATTGTGGCAACTGCTTTTTGTGTATGTTTTATTGCCAATTTTCCATTTCTTGCCATTAGGCTTACACTTACCTACTTTTTTTCCTCTTACAGGCATATCGGTTTGTATTTTAAGTTTTGTAAATACTATGTCATAAGGTACAAGCCAATTGCAATGGCTATTCCTATTTTTATTTTTTTATTTGGGTCGGCATCTGATGCGTTGCCAGCATTATATTCGGTTTGGTTGCCGTATTCTGCCTCATCGCCAGATATTAAAGTGGTTGTGGCAGGGTTTGTGTTTTCAAAACCGTTGAAATCATTTTCCAAGTCTGGAACATCATCTTGTTTTAGTGCTTTTTGTTCGATGGATGCTAACCAAATATCGGCAGTTGCTGCTACAATGGCTGCGACTAAACCTACTATTGCTATTATTACTGCTGGTGCGATGCCAATGGTAGCCTGTCCTCTTATGGTTGCACCGCCTCTGTCGTTTTGCAGACCAAGATTTGTATTAGGTGTAAATGTTGCATTGCCTCGTGTTGGTGGTGTGTTTGTGTTAGGTGTAAATGTTGCACCACCTCGTGTCGGCTGCTCGGCTGTATTGTAGCCTAATTCGGCTGCTATGGCGTTTGCGATGTATCGCTCTGGACTGATACCGTAGGCTCGTCTGAATTGTCGGCGGCAAAAGTCCATAAAATCGGTTTCGGATATGCCTGTTGTTGCCGATATTTCTTCTAAAAAATCTTGTGCTTTTCTGCGTTTCTCTCGCACAAGTGGTGGCAAATTGTGTACAATGCTTTCGGTATTGAAAAACAGATACAAGAAAGCATCGCCTGCATATTGTGCCGATTGGTCTAGGCGATTGAAAAAGCGAACAACATCGCCATTGCCATTTGCACCATTGGTTTCGTGTTTTACTTGCAACTTATCAAGTGCAATTTCTCTGATACGTTGTTCCGAATAGTTTGAACCAGCTTTGTTTCTTTGATAGTAGGAAGTTTTTATTGCTACATAATCATAAAAACTATCATCGTCCATTTTCATTGGGTCGATTTGAATGTTTGGCCAGCGGTGGCTTTGCGTTCCGCTTCCGTTTCTTACTCTTCCGATTTTTCGTACTCGTCCCATATTATAATCTTGTACCCAATTGTAAATTTTCTCGTTGTTGTATCTATTCCAAACGCCATCAACGATTATATCTTGGTTTTTTAAGTGAACAATAACATAAACGTGCCTTGCTTCTTTGAGTTTCGCTTCATAGTTTGTGAAACGGTAACTATATGGTATTTGCAAGTTTTGGCAAATGGCTGCTACAAATAAAGAATAGCTTTTGCAGTCGCCGTGTCCTATCGTAAATAGGGCAGAGGGCAGTTTAATATCTTGCGAGGCTTCTGAATCTTCGACATATTGCATTTTTCGCAATTCTTGCCATACTTCTTTGAATAGCTTTTTATATTTCGTGCCGTATTTTTGCCGTAAATACTCGCTATATGCTTCTGTTTGTTTGGCTGCGTTTGGATCGGCATCGGCATTCATTATGCCGTTTACGATGTCGATTACTTCACAGCCTTTTTTACAGAGTATTTCCTCTTTGCCTGTCCATTTCGGAATAAGGCTTTTTGCCATTAGTATGTTGGTAGCTTTCATTTTGTCTTATTGTACTGTTATGCCTACGCTTATATCGTTGTGCGATGTATATGGTAGGTCGCCAAACATAATGGTATAGTTCACTCTGATGCCTAAGCTAATGCCTTGAGTAATGGCAGCAACTAGGCTGCTAAGATTAGGACTAAAGCTTACATTTAATTCTTGGGTCGTGTTGGGTTCGATATACAATGGTTCGGTAACTGAAAATGTACCTATTGCGATGTTTTGATATTCAACATTGCCTGCCAAACTGCTAAAGTATAGCGGTGCAGGGTTTGTGTTGGTTATCTTGATTGTGAAACCAAATGTAAAGCTGGCTAAATCGACCAGCTTTGCATTGCTTAGTTCTACTTTGATATTGTTGCCGATGCTATTGCCTATTTTTTGCAAAACGAAGTTGCCGACAAATGCTATGGCTAATATTTTGTATATCATCTTTTTTTTGGTTTCGTTTTTTTTTGCTATGATACAACTACAACTAAACGCTGTGCAAAAGAGGCTTGGAAACCGCCGCCGATGCTGCTATCTTCTGTGCCGAAGCTACTATTTGTTGTTCCAATTGTGTAGGTATTGGTGATGTTTGCAATAACAGTATCGCTTACATCAGCAGTACCATCTTGGTTTGTATCTAAGTGGTAAGTGTCAAAATTATACAATGGTGTAGTAGCAACACCACTATTGTATCGTATTGAATAGCTCTCGTCGCTTGTTAAAATCACATTACCTGCGGTATCAGTAGTAAACATTCCTTGTGATATAACAATTTCAATAATGTTTGATTGTATATGAATAAAAGCACGAACTTCGCTAGTATTTCCATCAGCATCGGTCACGGTCAAACGCAGACAATAATCTTGCTTTGTTGGAGTTCCATCGTGATTAAGTGTTAAACTTCCTGTCGTTTCACCTGATGTGCTTGCAAATACAGGAAGGCTTGCTATGCTAACAAATGTAGGTGGCGAACCTAAGTTGTTGGTCATATCTGCAATATCCCATTGTGAAGAAACAATAGACTTTTTTTCACTACTCAAACAATCAAATGGTAACGAATGTACGGGGCCGCCTGTGGCATTGCCTACAACAGCATTCCCTTCATCAAATAAAATAATAGGTGCATATATTTTCGCTCTTGTTGTTGGTGGAGTAGTACCAGCAGCACAGCAAGCTACATTTGGCAAGTCGGTAAGCAGGCTTGTTGTTTTAGGCAAGAAGCGTAATGTGCCGCTATCGCCATATACTTCATAGTTATCGCCTGTTGTGCAAGTTGATTGAGCCGCATTGCATAGGGAATAAATAACAGTGCGGCCATCAGCATTGACATAGGTAGCCGCATCTGAGCCTCGTACAGTCAATAATGCCGTTCCTACGGCATCAGCAATAGGCGTATAATATGATTTTCCAGATACAAAATCAATTACATCGTTGTCGCCTGTGGTAGTCACGGTTTCAATATGCTTCAAATTGATATGTAATGGGCGGTTGCCTGCTTGTATTGATGTAGTTGCTAGATATTCTGCACCAATTTCGGTTTGAAAGTCTGCAATGATTGTTGATGTGGCAGGCAAATTCCAAAACTTACCGTTTTTGCCTACGACAATAAGGCCGTCGCCTGTTTCTGTAATGGTTTCTATACTACATAATAGTAATAATAAGGCTTTGCCTAATACGTCTGTATATGTCATTGTTTATCCGTTTCGTTTAAACTGTACTGTTATAGCACTTGCTTTTATTTACGGCAATGATACATGGTTTTGTTTACGGCATGAAAACTTATGCTTACTTGTGCTTACTTTTGCTTATATTTGCACATATTAGTCATTTGTTACTACAAAGTGACTTAATAGGTTTGACGTGTGCATGGGTGTGAAACGCTTTGTTCGGCGATATTCATCATAGCTAAGGCCTAGTATTTTTTGGTACAATGGCAGGCGTATTTCCCTGCCTTCATCGTCATAAGCGGTTACTTCACGGTGCATTCGGCGGCGAACTGTTGATAGGCTTACTTCTAATAGGTCGGCTAATTCGCTTTTGCTGATGGTTCTGTTTGACAGTAGGTTTGACATACTCTAATTTTTTTGAATTTTCAAGTTTAATAATACTTTCAACTGCTTGTAAGTTGTTGATAATCAAATAGTTAGATGCTTTTTGGCTTAACGTACCGTTTGACATAGCGTTTGACTAGGGATATACGTTAAGCAGTAGTAAGGTTTTGTTTGGTTTTGGGCATAAAAAAAGCAGTTTGTGAACATTTCTGTTCGCAAACTGCTTTTTTATATGTCTGTTTGTTCTTGCATATAGGCAAGATAATAACTTTTTAGTACAAAATAGACAAATTAGAGTAATAAAATCGTTTTTTGTTAGATTATAAGCGGCTTATTTGACTTTTGGCTCAAAAAATGCAACTAACTCATTGAAATACTGTATAAGTCTGTCAAAATCATTGGCTTTTTTAACATCTTTTTTGCTTAATCTTGCATAATCACTTTCTACTATACAGATATAATTTTCTTGTATATCGGCTAAATCAAAGCCTTTGAAAATATTATACATTTTGTCGGTATTTCCTGACCGCACCTGTCTAAATGCTCGTATCAACTCATTGTATAGCTCTATTTTATCATCAAATTCCAATAGAGTTGAATCATCATAGCTTACGTTTTTTGCAAAATAAGCTTTTAGCTTTTCCAATATTGCAATATAATAACTATAACTTTGAGTTAGTTTAGCCAATCTTTTGTCGATTTCGGCTTCTATGAGCGTTTTGCTAGTGTGGTTTACATCAATATTCATAATACTAGGTTTTATTACTAAGTTTGGAATGTTCCTGTTCGCTTACTTTTGATAAGGCTTTATTGATAGGATATGATTTTTGTTTTACTTTGTCAAGCTTAGTTTTTATAACATATCGTTTGTTATCTATAACTATTTCGGTGACTTCAATACTATCGCCAGCATTAATACCAGCTTTTTCTTTTCGCAAACAATGATATTGGATAAAATAAAAAAACAGAGCCTTTTGTCGCTTTTTATTTATACCAGCTTTTCGCAATATAGTTGATAAGCTTGCTTCTGATATGCCTAGTTGCGATGCTAAATCCTTTTGCTTTATATTGTTATCTTTGAGAAAGTCTAAAACTAAGTTGGCGTTAATATCTTCGAGTGTTAAGTTTTTATACTTATTCATTTTTTTTAAAATTGTTTTGTGTTATGCAATATTGTAGTAGTAGCATAAACAAAACTAAGCTTTTTTTCACAAAAAAAACGTTTTTTTTTCGTTCCTATTGTTTTTTTTGTATAACTTTGCTTTTGTTTTTTGGCAGTTTTGTCAAAAGATAAATTTTTGCTAAGAGCGAAGCCGTAAGACGTTACGGTTTCGCTCGTTTTTTTTTAATCTTCTTTTTCGCAGTCAAGTTCATATGTTATAAATATCATAAATGGCAAAAAGCCAATTTGCAATTGATATTCACAACCAAAATTACAGATGCAAATGCTAGGTAAGATATTTATACTTCTAGTATCAATACCAAGACTTACTTCTAACTTTTTTAGCGTCAAAAGTGTATAATAATCATTGAAGTGCATAGTTCTTTTGTTTTTACTTGCCTTTATACAATAGTTCGGCATAAGCCTTACTGCTTGCTTTTAGGTTTTTGATAAAAAAAAAGCCTTTTGCATCAACTTTTATAAATTGTTTGATACTAATATCCCAATCGCACTCCTCCAAATCATCAATAAATAATTTAAAATCGGCTAAATACATTTTGCAGCTTTCAATTTTCAACTTGAAAGATTTGTCGCCTTTTGTGCGTTGTTTTTTCAAAAGCTTAATTTTCGCTTTTAAGCTTTTCAGTATTTTTTGAATACTAATGTCGCCTGTCCACACAAAATGAGTTTCGGCAAAAAGACAATTTGCTAATTCTAAAATGCCGTGTATATCGGCTAACACTTCTTTTGTAATTTGTACTTGTGTTGTCGTTTTTTTTGACATGGTTTTTTGTTTTCGTTTGTTAAAAAAATAAATTTTTGCTAATAAGACTAGCGGCCAGCATTTGCCAGCCGAAAGTTTCGAGTTTTATACTTTGATTAACTTTTCATATCTACCTAATAAGAAATTGACAGTATTTTGATAGGCAATATTGCCATTAAAATCAGAGTCGGCTATTCTTTTGAGATTGGCATCGTGCCAAGCAACACTAAAAAAAACATCTTCTAAACTAAACATATCGTAAATAGTAAACAGACCATTTTCTAATTCATATCTTATACCTTCTTTAAGTATATAGACACAATAGTTTAAGAAATCATTTACATTATACGTTGATAAATATTCAACAAAAAACACTTTAGAACTAGAATAAGGATAAAACGTTTCTACAAAAAAGCCGCTATCTTTTTTTAAAATCCTATCAATAGGCATATCTTGAACATAATTCAAAACATTAAACATAAATATATCATAGGTTTTACGGCATAAATCAAAGCCGTTTAAACATTCTTTTTTTTGCATAGTTTGTTTTCGTTTGTTAAAAAAATAAATTTTTGCTAATAAGACTTGCGGCCAGCTTTTGCCAGCCGAAAGTTTCGAGTTTTGTTTGTTCCTATTCTACAATTTTGTGTGGATATTTTAAATCTTCTATTTTAGAAAACAAGTCTTTTTTTATGTTTTCTAACTTTGTTGTTACAAAAGCTATTAAATCTTCTTTCTTTAGAAAAAAACTAACATAATCGCTTTTTAAACAAACATTTTCTATTTTTCCTAAAGGCAAGTTTTCTTTTAGAAAATCGCTTTTGTTTTTTGCTACATAGATGTCTTTTTCAGTTATTGAAAAATAATTTATTACTTCAATTTCTGAGGGGCAACCGTCCCACATTGTTACACGCCAAGCTGTGCCTATTGCTTTAGTATTCATTCTATTTCGTTTTTTTTATTTAAAAATAAATTTTTGCTAATTATTTAGCTAAAACAAGTTTTAGCATATTTTTTCCTTTTTGGGTTAATATATAGCTAGTTTTGTTTATGCGTTTTTTTCCGTGTGCATCAAAATAATATTTATTACGTTTTTTTACCAACTTTAAAACGTCGACATATAGTGTTATATTCCAAAAAAAACGCTCTTTTTTGGATATACGCAACAAAGTGTGTTGAACCTGTCGTAAATCTTCTAAATCTTCATTTGATAATGCTGCGGTTTGTTTTCTACTTAAAACCATTTGATTTTCGTTTTCGTTTGTTAAAAAATAAAATTTTGCTAATAAGACTAGCAGACAGCTTTTGCCTGCCGCTAGTTTCGAGTTTTTTTTATGGACGTATTGAACATTCAACACGAACTCCGATTATTTTTTCTAGTTTCACTTGGTATTTAGGCGACACATATTGATTTCTAATGTAAATGCAGCACACACCATTATTATTATTTTCTTCTCTATCAAATGGCATAGCATGAGCCGCTTCCAAAATTTTTACTACTTTTTTATAGTTTTTTTGTCTAAAACTAGCACTTGCAATAATAATATCAATATTTTGCAAATCGACAGTTATTAGGCTTTTCAAATACTTTTGTTCTTGTACCATACTAGCATCGGAAAGTATGCGTAAAAAATTATTCATAGTCCATTCTTCACCAACTAATAGATGTTTTACATTAGCCATTTTTTTATTTAATAATGTTGGCGTTTTTTCGCACTCATAAGATATTCCCATTTGAATATAATAAAGCAAGTTGCTAACACTTACATTATTTTTTTTGTATTGATAAAAAGTAAAATACTTATCAATTTTATTTTGACAAAATTCATAATTGCTAATAAATTCGGTAACGGATACTGCCTTAAATTCACGCAATATAACTTCAACCAAAAGCGTATAAATAGCCTGTATAGGTTTTATATTTTTCATGTTTTTTTTTCGTTTGTTAAAAAAATAAAATTTTGCTAATAAGATACGACCAGCGGTTGCGGCCGTATTTCAATTTTTATTTGTTTAATTTGAATATTCTATAACTTCCAATGATTTTTTTAATTCTTCCATTTTAGAATATAAATCATATTGCTTTTCAGCTATTTTGTTTTGCAGAAATTTCATAGCATCTTCTTTTTTCAGAAAATATCCGCACGATTCATTTTCCAAACAAACGTTTTTGATTTTTTCTAATGGCAAGCTTTCACTCAAAATGTTGCCGTTTTTTGCTACATAAATGTCTTTTTCAGTTATTGCAAAATAACTAACTTTGCGAAGCTCCGACTCATAATTACTATGTATTTGAATTCGCCAAGCGATTCCCATTGCTTTAAGATTCATTCGACTTTTGTTTTTTTTTGTTAAAAGATAAAATTTGCTAATAAGATACGGCCAGCGGTTGCGGCCGTATTTCAATTTTTATTTGTTTAGTGTTACAAGATAATATTACTCGCCATTTTTTCGCTTATAACATTATTCTTTTCTGAAAAATCAATAAAATTAACAAAAGCCATACGAATTTTAGCACTATAATCGTTTTGCTTCTTTTTTTTGTGATACTCATTTTTAAACTGTGGGTGTGCGTCCCAAAATGCTTGCCGCACTGCTTTTTTTTTCTTTAATTTCATTTTTGTTGTTTTTTTGTTAAAAAATAAATTTTTGCTAATAAGATACGGCCAGCGGTTGCGGCCGTATTTCAATTTTTATTTGTTTAGTTCTTTTTGCAAATAATTTCGCAAAGTGTACTGCGTAATTATGGCTTCTTCTAGCTCCATTCGTAAGCTTGATATTTTTTCATATAAATCAGGCGAAATGCCTTCATATTCATTTTTACGATTCGGTTTCTTAATTTGAATACGCTGAACAAAACATAAAGATTTTAAGGCTGCACTAGCTATTTTCATTTTACTGTTTTGTTCAGTAACAATTTGGGTGGTGTGCTGTACGTTTGCAATAGTTTTTTCTAAATTCTGCATTTAATTTTCGTTTTTATTGTTAAAAGATAAAATTTGCTAATAAGATACGGCCAGCGGTTGCGGCCGTATTTCAATTTCTATTTGTTTAGTTAATTTATACAAACAGCGTTTGTTTTATTTTTATTTATATTATGTTCTTTATAGACTGAAAATGGTATGAAATTATTGTTTTCAAAAAAACCTTTTGTGGCATCATAAATAACTTTATTAAAATTATTGCCTTCATTATCACTACTTGTTATAACTTCCAATTTTAAAACATTGGGATTTTCTATAACAAACTCGTTAATTTTTTTTAAAAATATTTCAAGTGTCATTTGATTTTTGTTTTTTTTTGTTAAAAAATAAATTTTTGCTAATAAGATACGGCCAGCGGTTGCGGCCGTATTTCAATTTCTATTTGTTTAGTGTTTTTTCAATTAAAGAATCAAAAACTAAGTTTTGTTCAATTTTAGTAAGGTAAGTGTCAGCGAAGTCGACAAAATATTCAAGGCTTAAATTCATTTCTAACTTTTCTGTTAATAAGCGTATTGATTTTTCACTTCTTGAACAGTCCAATAGTTTGTGCCATTCTTTTGGCTTAAAAATCAAATTTTCTAAAGCCTTAAAAAAAGCAATACTATCAAAACCTTCGTTTGTTGCAACTGCTGGATAACTATTATCATTTGTTACTAAAAAGTGATATAAACAAAAACGTTCTTTTTTATTTAATTCATATTTTATAAAATCAAAAAAACATTCTACTGTTACAAGACTTCTATAACTTTCTAGTAAGGCAGTACAATGCTTTTTTTTCGCAACTTTGCCAAAAATACGCTTAAACATTGCTTTGCTATTTTTCTTTTCTAAAAGTTGCAAATTTGAAAAAAAGACAATGCCTTCATTGTTCAAAATATGTATATAGTTCATTTGATTTTTGTTTTTTTTTGTTAAAAAATAAATTTTTGCTAATAAGATACGGCCAGCGGTTGCGGCCGTATTTCAATTTCTATTTGTTTATTCATAAACCATTGCCTTTTTCAAAGCTTTCATATTTTCAAGTGTTGCATCGTCTATATAAAAGCTTTCTAGTTGGTTTTTCATTTTTGCAATTTTCTTTAAGTCTTTAGCATGAATACCTTTGCCGTTTACACTTAAACTTGCACATGATAACAAGTCATGCAATGCCACAATTACATTGTCTAAATTTTTATTTTGTTCAGCCGCAATAACTGCATTAATTGCAATTTTTTGAACTGTCTTATTTTTATATTTTTTCATTTGATTTTCGTTTTTTTGTTAAAAGATAAAATTTTGCTAATAAGATACTTATACAAGCATTTCACTTTTATTTGATTTATAAAAATGATTTTTTCAAACGCTTGTTTTTTTATACAAACGTTTGAAAAAAATCATTTTGCTAAACAAAATGGCATCTCACCGCAAAAACTAAGCTTTTGCGGTCTCCAAAAAGGAGTCATCAGTTATTAGTTGCCATTAAAATTTCTTTTAATCTAACAAAAAACTATTCAACAATGTCAAAGAACAAAACCAACAAAACCAAAAGCTAACATTTACTTAAAAAGTAAATCTAAAAACTAAATATTAGCTTTTAACCGTGTTTTTTTTCGCTTCTTACCTATTATTTTACTTTCTTTTCGCTTTAATTCTCTTACTTATAAGCTTTTGTTATTCGCTTTGTTTCTACTTTTTGCCTATAAGCTTCTAAAAGTTCAATTTTTAGGTAATTCAGCATTTTTAAAGAACAAATTAAGAATTTTTAGTTAAGCTTTCGCTTTTCCGTTTTTCTTATATTACAAAGATAAACTAAACTTTTGAATTTTGCAAGTTTTTAAAGCATTTTCTTTTGAAAATCAAAAGATTTATTTAAAAAACAGCAGTTTTAAAGCTTTTTAGCCTATTTT
>JBMZCV010000040.1:0-33273 GCA_049613665.1 Chitinophagales bacterium
GCAGTTTTGAGAAACAAAAAGATGTTCAAAATGAGAAAAATAATGAACAAAAAATAGCAGAAAATCAAGACATTGCGGAAATAAAAGAAAGCAGTTTTGAGAAACAAAAAGATGTTCAAAATGAGAAAAATAATGAACAAAAAATCATAGGAACTCAAGACATTGAAAATGTAAAAGAAAATGTTTTTGAGAAACAAAAAAGTGTTCAAAATGAGAAAAATAATGAACAAAAAATAGCAGAAAATCAAGACATTACGGAAATAAAAGAAAGCAGTTTTGAGAAACAAAAAGATGTTCAAAATGAGAAAGATATTGAACAAAAAACAGCAGAAAATCAAGATATTGAAGATGTAAAAGAAAATGTTTTTGAGAAACAAAAAGGTGTCCAAAATGAGAAAGATATTGAACAAAAAACAGCAGAAAATCAAGATATTGAAGATGTAAAAGAAAATGTTTTTGAGAAACAAAAAGGTGTCCAAAACGAGAAAAATAGTGGGCAAAAAACAATAGAAAATCAAGACATTGAAGATGTAAAAGAAAATGTTTTTGAGAAACAAAAAAATGTCCAAAACGAGAAAAATAGTGGGCAAAAAACAATAGAAACCCAAAACATTGAAGATGTAAAAGAAAATGTTTTTGAGAAACAAAAAAATATTCAAAACGAGAAAAGTAGTGAACAAAAAACAATAGAAAATCAAGACATTGAAGATGTAAAAGAAAATGTTTTTGAGAAACAAAAAAATAAGCAAAAAGAAAAAAGTAGTGAGAAAAAAACAGCAGAAATAGAAGATGTTGCTGAGAAAAAATTAGCACAATTTAAAGACAAAGAAACTGAAAATAAAGAAGATGTAGATAATGCTTTTCAGTCATTTAAAAAGCGACAAGAGAAAGAAAAACTAGATAAGAAATGGAGAAGCTATCTTGACAATTTTGAACAAACAGTATTCGGAACTATGCACTTCAAAGGGCAACAAAGTAGCAATAATGAGCTTTCGGTACCTTATAGAAAAAAGAAGAAAAGAAGGCATAGTGACGAAATCTATATTAATAATGCTGGGTTAATTTTGCTTTGGATTTATTTGCCCTACTTTTTTGTCGATTGCAAGCTCATGCAAGGGCGAAAATTTAGTTCTAAGGAGTATCGAGTGCGAGCAGCTCATTTGTTGCAATATGCAGTTGATGATAGCCAACATAATCCTGAAAATGAATTGACTTTAAACAAAATGTTGTGTGGTTTAGATATTCATCAGCCTATTGATAGGTTTGTCGACATTTCGGAAGAAGAAAAACAAGCAGCACACAAACTCATACGCTCGGCAGTGAAGAATTGGCCAATTTTGAAAAATACTTCTGTCTTAGCTTATCAACAAACATTTTTGCAAAGACAAGGCAAAATCATTCGAGTAGATGATGGCTGGCAAATAATAGTAGAGCGAAAAACCCTTGATATACTTCTCAAACGATTGCCATATAGCATTGGTATGATACGTCAGCCGTGGATGAGAACGACAATTTGGGTAGAATGGGTGTAGGTAGTAAAAAGGCTGTTTAAATTTTGAAAAAATAATCTGTGGACTTAAAACTAAACAAAGTCATTCAAACGTTTTAAGTGAAATGATAGCAATTTCCTTTTTACTAACACATCATAACAAAAAAATGAATTTTAAAATTTCATATACTTATCCTATCGCTTTATTGTTTCTGTTCTTTACGGTTTCTTGTGAAAAACAATTTAATACAATCGTTGAAGTCGATATTCCAGAACTTGACAACCAAATTGTTATAAATTGCATTTTTAATGATACTAGCTTTTTTCAAGTAGGAGTTTATCGTAGTCGTGGTGCTTTAAACGAAGACCTTAATAATCCAAGCTTTATATATAATGCTACCGTAGAACTTTTTGCAGATGGAAATTATGTCGAAACGCTCAGTTTGCAAGAAAATGTGATTGATATAGTAGAAGTGGAATTGAGCTTTTATCAATCTGTAAGTAAACCGATGCCTAACGTTGTTTATACTTTGCAAGTGTCAGCACCTAATCTTCAAATGGCAAAGGCGACAGCACAACTTCCCAAGAAAGTTGCTATCAATAGTGCTTATATTACAGATACTATTTTTGTGCAACATAATATACCAGATATTGAAAGTCCAATGATTAGCCGTTATGAAATAGCTCTTGACTTTCAGGATATGGCTAATCAAAACAATTATTATTATCTAAAAAGTGATATTCAGTATAATATTGATGCAGAAAATATGTTGGCGAAATTGGACATCTGGCGACAAACTAATCCAGATACGCTTTTAGGAATAGAAGATTATATTTATTTTTTGTCAAATGAAGACAATAGCGATGTGTATGAAACTTGTTTGTATGCAAATGATGCTTGCTTTGAAGAAACAAAAGCTTATTCGGAGTTCGATTTTAATCTGGAAGGAAGCAATGCTTATGATGTATGTTATATTGGTTTAAATATTTTTAGCGACCGACTTTTTGAGAATGAAATAAAAAATTTAGACATTCAACTAGAATATATTTATAATAGTCTTACCGCATATTTTCCAGATGACTTTCAAACGCAATATGTTTTAGAGCTAGGAAATGTTAGTCAAGATATGTTTTTGTACCAAAGGTCGTCACAATTACAATACAACAATGAATTTAACTTTTTTGTTGAGCCTATTCGAGTCTATAGTAATATTGAAAATGGTTTCGGAATTTTTGCAGGTTATCATATATCTACTTATCTTGTCGAATAATATTTTACCTATTTGAAAAAAATGCAATTAAAAAAAATCACATTTATTCTATTATTTCTACTTTTAAATGCGTGTTCCGACAAATTTAACACGGTTATTGAAGTTGATATTCCAGAGCTAGACAATCGCCTAGTAGTCAATGCTTTATTTAATGATAGCACTCGTTTTAATATGTATGTTTATGAAAGTCAAGCTGTTTTAAATGCACAAAATAATGGCTTTCAGACTAAAAATGATGCTACTGTACGGCTTTTTGCTAATGAAGAATGGTTAGAGGATTTGCAAATCGAGAGCTTACCATTTTTTAATCCATTTACCGAACAACTAGAAACCATAGATGTGTATGTATCGGAAAATCGGCCGCAAGTAGGCGTAACATATCAAGTAGAGGTAGCTGCTCCAAACTTTGAAACTATCAGCTCGACAGCGACTCTTCCTATGTCAATGCCTCCGCTTGCAGTTTCGAGCGATACTGTTTGGCGAAATAGCGAAACCATTGACCATATTAATATGAAATTTGATTTTGAGGACATTCCAAACATTAATAATGACTATTATATTGTGGTTTATTTGGAAAGGCAAACCAACAAAACAGCAATTCTTTCTCTGCTAGATTCTTTACAAGCTATTTATCCAGATACGCTGTTAGATTTCAATGAAAGGGTAGCTAACACAGATGAGTTTATCTTTAAAAATAAGAGGTTTTATAGCAATGCTCCCATTTTGAACAAGACAGAACGGCCTTTTTCGATATTGACTACTGACGAAGAAGACCTTGAAAATGAAGAAGAGCGTGGTATAGCTTATAAAGGATTTACTTTTTTCGATGATGAACTTTTTGCAAATACTCATCAAGAAATAGAATTAAGTGTTTATGGCTCTAATAAAATAGCTAAAACTTTTCCGATGTATGTTCAGCAACGCATTGTGTTGCAATATGGAACAGCAAGCAAGGCTTTTCGCAATTATCATGAAAGTAGCAACTTACAATATCAAAACGAAGCCAATATTATTGCCGAGCCTGTTCGAGTTTATACAAATATCAACAATGGATTTGGAATTTTTGCAGGCTACACCAGCTTATTTTTTGAATTATAAATGCTCAAACACTTGAAAGTAAAAATTAGACTACTGTTCTCTCTAGCAAATCAATATTTCGTTTGTAGGCTTTGTTTAAAGCTTGTAATTCCAATACTCGTTTAGATAATTGCTTTTTTTCGGCATCGGCCAATCGCCATTGCTGCTTATTATGTTCTTGGCCTGCTTTTGCTTTTGTTAGTTCTTTTTTTGTATTTCCATACTCTTTTTCTATTCTCTCCAATCGCTGAATTGCAAATTTTTGTTTGCTAGTCAATTGCTCTAACACTCTAATTTGTCTATCATTTTCTCTTTTTAATGTTTCTAATTTATTCACATTTTCGTTTTGTTGTCGCAACTGTTTATCTATTTTTTCATAACGAGGACTCAACAAATCATAATTTCTTTTTATGGCACTTAATTCCATAACAGTTTTTTTCGCAATTTTATTTTCCTCCTCCAACTTTTCATTTCTTTCTGTCAAACGAGTATTTTCACGCTCTGATTTTTTAAAACCTAATTGCGTTGTTCCAAAATGCTGTTCTATATTTTGCAATTTTGCTAAGGCTTCTGCTAATTTATCTTTATACATATCCAAATGGTCTTCTTCCGCCTTTTGCTTGTCCATTTCTTTACGAAAAAAGTTGTTTTCTTGTGATAATGCCTCATTCGTAATCATCGTTTCATTAAACTTGCTCTGCAAATCATTTCGAGAACGCTCCAATTCTTCTTTCTGTGTATAAACACGGCTATGCTTTTCCTTAACATTAGCCAATTTTTGTTGAATAATATTTTTCTCTTTTTCCACTTTAGCTACCTCAACTTTTAATTGTCGATGCATCAAAAGTTTGATAATAATTATCAAAAAAATTATAACAAATATATCCCAAATCATATTTATTTTTATTTAAATATCAAACAGTACTTGCAGCCATTTTCGCTTTGAAATAAAACGAATAACACAAAATATTATTTATGTTCTTGTATCAGCGATTATTTTTTAAGCTTTTTTTATCAATAGTTCGGGCATTTATACTTTTTTTATCAAAGGCTTAAACATACTATTTTTTTAGGCTAAGGTGGCCAATATTTGCCAATTTTATAGCCTTTTGAACTGAAATATAGTATGTTTCCCTTGCCAAAAGACGTTTTTTATTCAACTGAAAATTGTTATAAAAAATGTCCGAATCATTGTTTATCAAAAGTGTAAACATATTATTTTTTTAGGCTAGGACGTTGATTTTTTTTAGCATTAGACCGAACCTTTCTACTGCTTCGAGCGAGTGTCAATCAATTGCAACATCACACACCTATTTAGGTAATCACTATTGAAAGGTAAATCTATTTCACCTTTATATTTAATTCGCAATTTGCTGGTGTTAATATTTTTATTTATCAAAAATTGTTTTACCGTTTTTGCTCGTTTCAAAGACAATTTTTGATTATAAAGTTCATTCCCCACTTGGTCGGCATAGCCAACAATTAGTAAATTTATGTTCTTGTTTTGTAAAAATATTTTTTGAACATTGTCAGCAAACATATTTAAGGCCAAGCTATCCAAAATCTGTACCTCTGCCGTTTCAAAACGAACCGTTAGAGCATGATTGAGCAACTGTCTTTCTCGTTCCAAGCTCAACAATCGCTTATCTTGTATCCACAAATGCACACCTCCTGTCAAGTTATTTTCGTTTACTTTATCAAAAGTGTTCAACTCGCTTTTAGTCACTATTTGTTTTTTGTCCAGCCCTTTTGCTTCCAAATATTTAGCCAAATGCAGTGCTCTCATATCTCCCAAGTTGCTAAAAATAGCAGTATCAATTGTTTCTTTTTTCAGATAAGAAGCCTCAATATGTAGCTCTTTATTTGGATTTTTGCTCAAATAATCAACAGTTTTTACCAACCCAGAATCAATAGCTTCAGATAAAGTAGGACGTACTTCGTGTTTTTGATACTTGATACGGTCTTTTGTTTCAAAAATAGTTTGTTCAGTATCTATTATTTTCCACATTTCTATTGGTTTTGAAGATGCAAAACAACTACAAGCATTATCGTTATATTCGCAAACATACCAATAAGCAATGACCAAAAAAATAACATTAATGAAAAAGCCAATGCTTTTATTAAACCACGCCATTTATTTATTTTTTAATTATTCAGTAACAATGGTTCTGACATTTTTTTTATAAAGTTTCACATTATTTGTTATTTATTAAACCTGACAGCTCCCTATTCTAAGCCGAACATTTACTTTATTTAAAAAGCTACGTTTCCAACAAACAATTTTCTATTTGAAATGCAGCAACCATGAACCTTTATTGTGTTTTTTCTTTGAGGCCAAAAGCTGATTTTTCGCCTTATTGATGTCGGTATTATAAATACCAACTCTATTCCAGCCAGATTTTGTAGGCAAGCTATGTGCTGTAAAACCTTGCTTTTTCAAGTCATTAATTTTTTTATTAGCATTAGTGTCACCTTTAAAAGCACCGATAATCACATAATAACCTTTGGGTGAATTTGTAGCTAAATATTCATTTGCCTTTGGCTCATTGACTTTAATTTTGCTTAACTCTGCACTACTAGCCGTTGTTGTTGTCGTATTTTTATTGGCTGTATCTGCTGGCTTATTCGTATTTGAAGTTGAGTTTTTGGAAGCATTTTTGTTATCATTTGCCTTAGCAGCAGCATCGCTATTTGTTGCAGCCTTATCAGCTCCTGAATCTGAAGCAGTATTTGTATTTTTTGTCGCTGATTTATTACCATTTTCGCCATTATTTCCTGCATTTCCATTGGTCTGACTAGCATTATTTGTGCTTGCATTGCCGTTATTTCCTGTCGTATTGTTTGAGCCATTTTCATTCGATGAGCTTGCATTTCCGCTACTATTCGATGAATTTGAACCATTTGCATTATCCGTATTATTTCCATTCGCACTATTGTTGTCTGCAATAGTTTCTGTTTTGTCTTTCGAAAAATAGCTAAATGGCTTGTGTTCCCACCATGCCTTGTCAGAAGACGAAAGCTGCAATAATAGAAAAAAGAACAAGCATAAAATCATAATAGGCAAAAGCCACATCCAAAAGCCTGTTTTTTTCTTTTTATTTGTGGGTGGCAAAGGGTTTGGCAAAGGCATTTTTGCAGCATTTTTTTCTGCTTTTGCCGCCAAAATAGCTGCTATTGTACCATCATTGGTTTCATTACTCTCGGTTGCATCTTCATCTGTATCAGCTCCTACCCAAGTATTTTTCAATTCGTTTTGTGCAGCTACCACTTCTTTCTTTTCGATAGTTGTGTGTAAGCCTTTTCCTGCTCCAACAACTGTTTTGGCCGCTGGCACTTCAAGGCCTCTGTCTGCCTTAATTTCTGGCAATTCCACAGGTGGCAAACCGAAAGTATCAAACGAATAGTTGGCTTCTTCATTTGGCACAAACGACAAATTTCCCTGCGAATCTTTCGACAAATCGCCAACATTCAATAAATTAATTGTGTGTCCTACGGCTAGTTCTTCTTGCAATTCTTTCACATAGTCATCTATATGATTTTGTGCTTTAGCTTCCGAAATTTGCTCTTTTTTAGCTATATGTTTTACTAAAATAAAGTCATTATGTGTATTCTTTGAATTGAAATGCAAGGTTTTTTTAGGTGGTGCAATCACATTGTCATATTCATTAATATTTGCAGATATTTCCTCCTTGCTAAATTCGCCTATATTTGGCAATATAACCGTACTATATAAAAATAATACTTCTTGTAAATGCTCTATAATATTTAGTTGTTTCATATATTTAGTTGTTTTTTCTACACTTAAAATTGACAGCTATTCTCGCTTTGAAATAAAATGAATAACGCAAACTTTTATTTATTCACTTTCTTGTGTCAGCAATTGTCTTTTTTATGGCCTGTTTTACTAAAAAATCGTATATTTCTCTTGCCAAAAAAAACATTTCTTTTGTTAAACCTAGAATAGCTCTAAAATTGATATTCATACTATCCTATTTTATTGTGACAATAAAAAAGCTGATGTGTAACTGTTTAGCTCTAATAATTTTAACTAAGTAACGCTAAAAAATGTCTTTTTTCATTTATACTAGACATTATTCGCAAAAAAAATGTAAGGCGAAAATACGAATATCATTGGATTAAAGCGACAATTAGAATACTATTTTCTTAGTATTTTTTTCGTAAATCGAGGTGGTAGGCACTTCTAAAATACCTACCACCTAATATTTGTTTTCTATTGCAAAATGTTACAAAAACAGTTACTACTTTTCTAAGTACCAAGTACTATTTAATAAAGCATTCGTTTAGTGGCTAACGCATTGAAAATCAAGGTGTTATCTTGTTCTGAAATGCCCAAAAACTTCTGAACGACTACTTAATCGACTAAAAACGAACAATTAAACCGCCTAAAGCATTAAAGCCATAGGTTGGATAATTTAAATATCGTTCATATTTTATGCCTGCCAAATTATTGACATTGCAAAATAAAGCAACATTTTTGATAATTTCATACTTTACTGCCAAATTTATGTCTGCCGTTCCTTTTAAGTTTGTGGTTGTGCCATCAGCCAAACGTGCTTTTGCACCACTCAATACAAAAACATCTATTCCCAACGAAAGTTTTGGCGAGAATTGATAACGGCCATTTATTCCGACTTTCATACTCGGCAAATGCCATGCTTCCTCCTCTTGTTCTGTATTATAAGCATTCACATTAGCGTCAATTCCAATGCTTCCTTTGTCTTTTAGCAAATAATTCAATTCTATTTTACCACCCAAATTAGTCATCTTAGTGTCATAAATTATGCCAAACTTCGTCATATCCGTAGAGTCGTTCACAAAAAGCGGCTGGTCTTTGCTTATATTTTGATAAACATTGATGTTGTAATTAATATTTGATGCTACTAATCCTTTCAAGCCAATAGAACGCTGCTCATATACCGAATTTTTCAATTCAAAGTTTAGTCCTAAAAATGGATTTTTTTCGCTCAGATTCATATAATTATTGCTAACGATTTCTTTTTTCCAGCTTGCATACACTTGCAGTTTTTCGGGCGACAAATTCAGTTCGGCAGCAATATAAGGAAAAGGATAAAATTTGCCACTATTCAATAAAAGACTTGCTCCTAATGTAATTTTTCCGATGCTAGGCAACATCGTAAATTTGGGCGAAATGTCTAAAGCCAGATTGCTATTACCTGTTGTATCTCGCTTAAAATTGCTAAAATAAGTGCGAAAATGTCCTTCCAATAAACTTACTTCTGTCAGAACTTTTGTTGCTTCGCCATTCAAAATAATGTTTTGTTCTTTTGCATCATAATTATCAGAAAACAAATGCAAAGCAGCATCAAGTTTGTAATCTATTTCCATATCATTTTCGGTGCTACTACCTAACTCTACGGCTGCCGAAATGGTTTGAAAATTTTGTCTGATACTATCGGCAATTTCTGGAACATCAAAAAGCAAAGTATCGGCATGAAAGCCATAATAATGGTAGGTATCTCTCTGATAATCGAGTTTAAACTGTGCATAAGCCGTTTCCAAAAAGCTTTTGCCAAAAGCACCTACGCTCATCTTTCCATAGTCTTGAAATTCTAGTTTGCTAGATTTTCCAGCGATATAAGCAGCATGTAAGCCAGCTACAAATTTGTCGGATTGACTAGTGCTTACAGCAGCTTCTAGCAAAGGCAAAGCAAGATTTCCTGCTCCTGCACGAATCCACACATTATACAATTCTTCTTTTTCTGTGCTACTTTTTTTCTTGCTTTTTCTATATGACAAAGGTTTCAAAGCTGCTGGCTCATAGTTCATCGTCAAAAAGCGATTTGGCACAAAATAGTCGTCAAATTTTGGCTTTGCTCTATCCAATTCTGCTTTTGTGGGTAAGCTTGGCGAAAACTTGATACGAACAGCATCTGCCAATACTGGCTCGTAAGGCTTTATAATATCTATGCTTTCGCTTTCAATAACTGGCTCGTCTTCAATGGCTGTTGGCACATCTGTTTCTTGTGAAAAAAGCAAGTTGGTTGAAAAAAAAATCGCAAATATGATAACAATAACTTTTTTTATATTCAAACTGAAAGATTTCATGTTGTTAATTCTTAATTATGAATTAGTAATTATTAGTTGTGAACTAAAACATTCGGCTATTTTCGCTTTGAAATAGAATAAATATTATTTCCTATTTTTATGGTCTTTTGAACTGAAAAATAGTATATTTTCCTTATCAAAAGAGTTTTTTTTGTTAAACCGAAAATAGCTGAAAACGTTTTTTTGATAAGTGCAAAATCATTATTTACAAAAAAAAAATGATGTACTCATCTAAAATATTCTTGAGTAAAGACGCAAATCTAAGTTGCGTCTTTTTCTCTAATGCTGGTGAGAGAAAAGTTACTTACTCTTCTTCCATTTCTAAATAATCATCTTTTTCAGCATCTTTTTTTATTTTTGAATCAGCAGCTTCTTGCAATTCTAGTTTCGCTAGTTTTTCTTTCGCTTCTTTTTTTACTTCATCTTCTGGCTCATAATTTTCGATAATGCTTTTTAGCGTAGCTTTTGCTTGGAAAATGTCGTTTTGAATTTTGAAAATATCAGACAACAAAATAAAACTTTTCACCACCCAATATTCTTGCGAAGCTGTTTCATTGATAACACGATAACACATGTCTTTTGCATTATTATATTTTTTCTTTATAAAAAGAATTTCCGCCATATAATAGCGAGACTGAGCACCTTTCAAGTTGGTTGTTTTAACCGCAACTTGCTCAAAATTCTTTGTTGCCTTGTCGTATTTATCCTTTTTATAAGCCAAAATAGCAGTATAGTAGTGCATATCTAAAATGTCGTCTGATGTAGCGTCTGGATTTTCGGCCAGCAATTTGCCATATTTATCCAAATCACTCGTTTTGCCCAAATAATAGGAAGATTTGACCAAACCACGCAATGCTTCAATAATCAATTCTTTCCGTGACGACATGTCATACAATTTCGTAAAATAATCATAGGCTTTTCCATAATCCTTATCGACATACAAAGCAATTCTAGCACCTTTGTCTAAGGCTTGTTCCGAAAATAAATTCGCAGCTTCGCCAATGATGTAATCATAATCCTTTCCAGCTTTTTTATACTCTTGTTCGCTATACAAACACTGCCCACGATAGTAGTGTGCATAAATCGCAAAAGCTCCATTTTTGAAATCCATCAAATATTTTGTAAACTCCTTAGTGGCATTTTCGCAGTCTCCTTTTGTATAATAATTTTCGGCTATTTGATAAGTTAAAGAATCTTTGGCAGTTGTTGTAAATTTCAGGCCTGGAAACTTTTTAACAAAAGAAGCATAACCATCTGCATCGCCTTTGCTCACATATACATCACGCACACCCGCAACGGCTTCTTGTGCTTCACTGCTTTTCGGAAATTGTCGCATCACCTTCTCATAATACTTGATAGCCTTATTATGATTTCCTAAATTGTAATGTATAAGTCCACTATTTACCAGTGATTTACGCACATATTCACTTTCCTTATATTTATCTATAAGCTTGCGATGCGTTTCTAAAGCTGCCTTATAATCTTCCATAGCAACCTGCGTCAAAGCCATTTGATAATAGGCATCATCGGCATAAAGCGAGCTACTATGTTTTTTGATAAGCAGTTGCAAATTGTCGATTTTTTTGTCATATTCACCCAACAAACCTAGCAACATGCCTTTTTGATAATAAGCATAGTCATTTCCTGTTAGCTTATATTTTATGATATTGTCATATTGTTTTAGAGCTTGTGCATATTTTTTAAGCATAAAATTGCAATCGCCATTTCTCAAAATAGCATCTGGATAAATTTGTGAAGCAGAAGTTTGGTTGTCTAAAAGTGCTGATTCTCCGTCTAAACTTTCGGCTGCTTTGCCAAAATAAACCAACGCATCGGCATATTCTTTTTGCTTAAAAAGGCTATAACCCATCGTATAATTGGCATTGGCCACAGAAGCATTAGCACTCTGATTTTGGCTAGATGAAGTGCTTAAAAAAGCCTCCATACTCGCAAAAGATTGGTCATATTTCTTTTGGCGATAAGCCATATCTCCTTTCCAAAAGTGACATAAAGCCACTACATTTTTGTCATAATCATATTTCAAAGCCTTGTTAAACAAACGATTCGCCTCCTCATAACGATGGTCATTGAAAAATTCTACCGCACGATAGTAAGCAATTCGTTGATAAGTTGTCAATAATTGCGGTGTTTTGTCGTTAATGCTTTCGATGAGTTCGAGTGCATCTTTATAATTTTGTGTTGTTTCAAAAATATTGCTCAACAAAAAGCGTGCTTCTGTATTATAATTAGAATTTGGATAATCTGTTATGAAATTTCTCAAAGTGCTTATCGCTTGGCTATGATAGCCCAATTCATACGATAGTTTGGCATACGAAAAAGTCGCTACTTCCTTGATTTTTTTATCTATATCTATTCTAGCCGCCAAATCAAAAGCATTTCGAGCTTCCTGTTTTTGGTTTGTTTTCAAATAGCTATCTCCCAAATGATACATCGCATTTTGGCCAATAGAATCAGTTAAAGTGTTGAGTTGCGTAAAATTTTTGATAGCATCATTGTAGCGTCCAATTTGATATTGTGTAAAACCCAATTGAAAAACATCTTCTTTTCTGACCTTTCTGCTTTTCTCCACATAAAATTCCAAATAAGGCAAAGCTTCTTGAAATTGTTTTCTATTGAAGAGCGTTTGCCCAACGATATGATTGATTTCTTTTTGATTTTTTAGCCCAGAAACCTTAGCTTTTGGAGCAGCATAAGCGAGCAAATCATCATATTGGCTTTGATAATAATAAATAAGCGTAATATAATAAGGCATATATTTGTCGTATCGCTTGTTTTTTTCTATTCGTTGAAAGCTAGAAAGTGCCTGCTCATAGTCCTTATCAAAAAACGATAAAATGCCATAATAATAATTGGCATCAAAATAATATTGATTATAAGTGTTAATGATTTTCGCAAACATTTTTTTGGCTTGCCGAAATTTTTTGCTCGTAAAATGACTATACGCCATTTCAAAATAAAATTCGGCATATTGTGCTTCGCTCAAATAGTCAGTATCTACCTCCTTGAAAGCCGAAATAGCATCTCGGTACTTTCGTTTTGCAAAATACATTTGCCCAACATAATAATGAGCCATATTTCTGAAATAGCCACCATCATCATAGTTTTCAATAAAATTGACAAACAAAGCTTCCACATTAGGATGTTCAAGCTTGTAAGCACACATCGCTTCATAAAAATGAGCCGCCATGCGTTTTGTATGTGCATCTTGTTTTTCATTGTAGGCAGTGCTTTGCAAAAAGCTAACATACTTTTGTTGAGCTAAGGCATAGTTGCCCATATCGTAGTGTTCTTGAGCCTGCGAAAATAGTTCTGCATCATTTACAAATATTTGAGTTTCTTGAGCTTGCACGTTTTGGGGTAGCACAACAAAACAACAAGCGACAACAAATAAAAAATTTATTAGCCAAAATGACGGTTTAATTTGCATAATTTTTGATTGAATGATTGTAAGTGCCTAGCACTAAATAAATAAAGATTTTGAGTAGAATCCAAGCATTGGAAAAGTGTTTGGCACTTAAAGTCTTTTTATAACTATTGAGGAATAAGCTTTTGAGAAAAAAAAATTATTATTGCGAAAATACCTTATTTTCTTGATTTTAAAAACTAATAGTTAAGTATTTTATTGTGTTATTTTCTTAGAATATTAAAAACGCATAAAAACATTAGATACACACATATTTTGAGCGCTAATAAACAAGCACTCCATTAACAAACAGATTATTTATTTATGACAAAAAAAATGTTTTCTAATTATTTAAACATTTCATTGTTTTGTCGTAAATAAAGTGTATATTTGCAATGACACTTTAGAGTTATAGCACTCAATTTGTATAATTTAGTTATATAACTCTCGATATTTTTAATTTCTAATTTTTTTTTTAAGATGAATATTTTTGTAGCAAAATTAAACTTCGAAACTCGTGAAGATGATTTAAGAGAGTTATTTGAAGAGTTTGGAACAGTCGATTCTGTGAAAATTATCATGGATAGAGCTACACACAAATCAAAAGGCTTTGGCTTTGTTGAAATGCCAGACGACAATCAAGCTTACGCAGCTATCAATGACCTTAATGACAACGAATTTGATGGTCGTGTTATTGTAGTTAAGAAAGCTAAACCAAGAGAAGATAACTCTGGTGGTTTCAGAGGTAGAAGTAATTATAATTCTGGCGGCAGAGGCAACTATAACTCTGGCGGTAGAGATAACTATAATAGAAATAGATATTAAGCTATTAACAACCATTGTGTTTGCAAGATAGCACTATTTTTTTGCAAATGTAATTTTTTTATTTTTGTGAATTTGAAAAAAAACAATTCACAACTTTTTTAATTTTTAATTTTTTTTAAGATGAATATTTTTGTAGCAAAATTAAACTTTCAAACTCAAGAAGAAGACTTGAGAGAATTGTTTGAAGAGTTTGGAGCAGTCGATTCTGTGAAAATTATCATGGATAGAGCTACAGGTAAGTCAAAAGGTTTTGGCTTTGTTGAAATGCCAGACGATAACGAAGCTTATGCAGCTATCAATGACCTTAATGACAACGAATTTGACGGTCGTGTCATTGTAGTAAAAAAAGCTAGACCAAGAGAAGACAACTCTGGCGGTTTTTCTAGAGGTAGAAGCAACTACAACTCTGGCGGCGGCAGAGGTGGCAACTACAACTCTGGTAGAAGCAATTACTCTGATGGCGGTAGAGACAGAAGATACTAAGAAAATATAAAGTAACAAAAAACCTGATATTATTAAATATCAGGTTTTTTTTATTTGAATAATGCTCAAAAAGCTCTTTTTTAGTTGCTCGTGACAATGGCTAGTATATTCATTGACTGCGTTTTTTAGGTTTTCATACAAAAAAGGCTTAAATACTTTAATAGTATTTAAGCCTTTTGTAATTATTTATCTACGCAAGATAGATATTTATTTTACTGTTCTACCTCTTGCGTCGGTTCTTTTTTTGTTATCGTTATTTTATCGTCATCATCAAGGTCGATTATTAATACATCTCCCTCATTGAGTTTGGCATTCAAGATTTCTTCGGCTAATGGGTCTTCCAAGTAACGCTGAATAGCTCTATGTAGTGGTCTTGCTCCAAATTTAGGGTCATATCCTTTGTCTGCCAAAAAGCCTTTTGCTGCTTCTGACAACTCTAATGTATAGCCCATTTTGCCTACTCTCATAAACAAATCTTTCAAGGCAATATCTATTATCTCAAAGATTTGCGAGCGGTCAAGTGTGTTAAATACCACAACATCATCTATACGGTTTAGAAATTCAGGGGCAAAAATTTTGTTCAATTCGCCTCTTAAAATACTTTTGTCGCCATCTTCTCGTGAGGCAGAAGGCATCAATCCTTTGATGGTGCTACCTGCTCGCTGAATACCGACATTTGAAGTCATGATAATCAAAGTATTTTTGAAATCTACTTTGCGGCCGAGTCCATCAGTCAATTGTCCATCGTCTAAGACTTGCAACAAAATATTGAATACGTCACGGTGTGCTTTTTCGATTTCATCGAGCAAAATAACAGAATAAGGTTTGCGTCTTACTCTCTCAGTCAGTTGCCCACCTTCTTCATATCCTACATAGCCTGGAGGTGCACCAATAAGTCGAGAAACAGAGAATTTTTCCATATACTCACTCATATCAATACGAATAAGTGTGTCTTCGGTGTCGAAAAGATAACGAGCCAAAGCTTTTGCTAACTCTGTTTTACCAACACCTGTTGGGCCTAAAAAGACAAATGAACCAATTGGTTTTTTAGGGTCTTTCAAGCCAACTCGATTTCTCTGTATAGCTTTTGTTACTTTTTTAACAGCTTCATCTTGGCCAATAATTTCTTCTTTCAAATCGGCCGCCATATTCACAAGCTTGTTGCTTTCACTTTGTGCTACTCGTTTTACAGGAATGCCTGTCATCATTGCAACTACTTCGGCAATATCGTCTTCATCAACAGGATAACGTTTTGTTTTCGATTCGTCTTCCCAACGTTTTTTAGCCTGTTCGAGTTCTTCTATCAAACGTTTTTCTTTGTCACGCAGACGTGCTGCTTCTTCATAGCGTTGGCTTTTGACCACTCTATTTTTTTCAGCTTTTACCTCTTCAATACGCTCTTCGAGTTCAAGAATAGCCTTCGGAACATGAATATTTTTTAGGTGTACCCTCGCTCCTACTTCGTCTAATACATCAATCGCTTTATCTGGCAAAAATCTATCTGTGATATAGCGAGAACTCAATGTTACACACGCTTTTATTGCTGCTTCTGTATAGTTTACATTGTGGTAATCTTCATATTTGTCTTTAATATTGGTCAAGATATGAATAGATTCTTCCACGCTTGGCGGATCAACAATTACCTTTTGAAAACGACGGTCTAACGCACCATCTTTTTCTATATATTGACGATATTCGTCCAAAGTCGAAGCACCAATACATTGCAGTTCGCCACGAGCCAAAGCTGGTTTGAAAATATTTGACGCATCTAGCGAGCCAGTAGCACCGCCAGCACCTACGATAGTATGAATTTCGTCGATAAACAAGATAACGTCTCTGTTTTTTTCCAACTCATTCATAATGGCTTTCATACGCTCTTCAAACTGTCCACGATATTTTGTGCCAGCAACCAAAGCCGCCAAATCAAGCATTACGATTCGTTTGTCAAACAAGACTCTCGATACTTTTCGCTGAATAATACGCAAAGCCAAGCCTTCTACAATTGCTGTTTTTCCTACGCCGGGTTCGCCTATCAAAATAGGATTATTTTTCTTTCTCCGACTCAATATTTGCGATACTCGCTCTATTTCAGTTTCACGGCCAACAATTGGATCAAGTTTGCTTTCTTCTGCTAACTTTGTAATATCACGCCCAAAATTATCTAAAACAGGAGTTCTTGACTTTGCCGCACTTTTTCGTGATGATGACTGAAAGCCACTTCTTCTTTCTTCATCATAATCGTGGTCTGGGTCATTCGGATGTTCATCCGTAATTTTGTTGTGTTTTACATAGTCCAATTCTGTTTTAAAAGTATCATAGCTCACATCAAACTGACGCATGATATGTGCAGCCGCATTCTCCTTATTTTTCAAAATAGAAAGCATGAGGTGTTCTGTTCCTATGATTTCGTTTTTCAACATTTTGGCCTCCAAAACCGTTACTTTCAGTGTTTTTTCAGCATTTTTCGTTAGTGGCAAATTGCTTGCATTAACTGTTCCGTGTGATATACGTCCTCTCATATTATCTTCCAATGCTTTTCGTAACAAGATAATATCTATATTTAGTGAACGTAACACTTTCACGGCTACGCTATCGCCTTCACGCAATAAGCCCAACAAAAGATGCTCTATATCTATATGATTATGGTTAAGACGAAGTGCTTCCTCTTTGCTATAAGTAATTACTTCTTTAACCTTTGGTGAAAATTTTGCTTCCATATTTTGTAATATCTCAAAAATCGAACCTAAAAAAAAAATTCCTAATAATGTGGTAATAAAATGTAATTTTGTCGCTTTTGCTTATTGAATATCGGAAAAATAGTCATCATAAGCAAGTAAATATGTCAGATTGTCGGCTTTTATTCATTTTTTTTAGTTTTTGGCTAAAAGTTTAGAACTTTCAAAATTTGTGCTAACACATAAACATTCAATTTGTTAGTTTCAACAATTCGTCATTTATCTTTATCTAACTACTTACATCATTCTTCTAAAGTTGCTACAATTTAACATTTTTATACTAATTATACAAGCTAAACTGTAAATAGTTTTGCTTTTTGGGAAAAAAGTTGTATGCCTTAGACTGAAACTTTTTTTCATCAAAAAAGTTTGCTATCCTTTAAACTGATTTGTTGTAGTTTTTATTTTGTCATAGACTTTGAAATGAAAATTATCTATTTATTACAAACCGCTTCACAATAGTCTTACCATCGTTTTTAAACTGCAAAAAATAGCTTCCAATAGGCAAGGTAGAAATATTAAATTCATTTGTCAATGATTCGGACATTTTTTTATAACAATCTTCAGTTGAATAAAAAAACGCCTTTTGACAAGAGAAACATACTTTTTTTCAGTTCAAAAGGCTAAAAATTTGCAAATATTGCCACCTTAGCCTAAAAAAAATAATATGTTTAAGCCTTTGATAAAAAAATGTATAATGTCCGAACTATTGTTTGTAAAATCTTGCTCTAGCACTTTTTTGCCCAAAACATTAAAAATGCTCATTGTTGTAAAACAAAATTTACCAACTAAGTGTTTTTAATTTTTATGAACCTCATCGCTACCAAAACTGTTACACTTACGAAAATGATTTTTTAAGTCATTCCTCTTTTTTTAGTAAAAAAATATTGCGTCAATGTATCACCGCAACATCATACAAAAATGGATTGCCAACGGCGAAGGCCCCAATTTAGATTTTAAACAAACTATTACATCAGCCGCAAAAATCTCACGTTCTATCGTTGCGTTTGCCAATAGCAGAGGTGGAAAAATCGTTGTGGGTATAGGCGACCATGGCCACATCATAGGCGTAGATGCCGACGAAGAAATGTATGAACTCGAAAAGTCGGCTGCTAAGTTTTGTGCGCCAGCTATTGAGTTGGAGTTTGAAAAATATTTGCATCATGGAAAAATGATTTTGATTGCTCATGTTGCAGAGAGTAACAAAAAGCCACATTTTGCGATTGACAAAAAACGTAGGCAAAAAATATATGTTCGGATTGCAGATGAATGCGTTGTACCCAACAAAACCATCGAAAAATTATTGTTAGATGGCGACATGAATTATTTGCAACGCAACCATCAATATACGAACCTAAAACGAAATTTGTTGGAGTATTTCACGAAGCAAAAAACAATTAATGTGGCTCAATATATGCAGCTACGCAAATCTACGGAACGAAACGCTAATCGTGCTTTGACAGATTTGCTTTTTGAAGGTTTTTTGCAAAAGAAAACAGCAGATAGTTTTTTGCTAAATCCGACACATTATAGGTTTAAATAATAGACTTTATTCACAAAAGTTTTAAATGAGCGACAATAGGAAAATAAGGTGGTAGGCATTTTGAAAAAAATTGCTAAAAGCACCAATCTAATTTTTATCTTGACGCAATGATATTAGTGTTTTCGCTTACACTTTTTTTGTGAATAATACCTAATAATTATGAATTTGTTTAAATGCAAAACGAGTATTTAGGAAAAATAATTTAGTTCCTTATTTTTTTTAACACTCATTATCAAACAATTATAAATTAAGAAAAAAATGAATTATTGGTTAGTAAAAGCTGGGCCACACGAATATACTTGGGAAGAGTTTGAAGGTTTTGGCACGGATTATTGGGACGGTGTTCGCAATTATCAGGCTCGCAACAATATGAAAGCTATGCAAAAAGACGATTTGGTTTTCTTTTATCGCAGCGTAAAAAAGCCAGCAGTTATTGGTTTGGCGAAGGTAGCACGAGAGCATTATCAAGACCCAACGACAGACGATACACGTTGGGTAGCCGTAGATTTGAGTGTAGTGAATAAGCTAAAAAATGAAGTCAGTTTGGCACAAGTGAAAGCAGATGAGCGTTTGCAACAAGTGGCTCTTGTTCGCCAAAGTCGCTTGTCGGTGATGCCTTTAAAAAAAGAAGAATTTGATGTTATTTTGGAATTGAGCGAAGGATAAGTTTTAGTTTTTAGTTTTTAGTTTTTAGTTTTTAGTTTTTAGTTTTTAGTTTTTAGTCCAAATTCGTTTTTTAGATTGCTTTGCAGGCTCGCAAGGACAAAAATCACTTGTTACTTTTTTCTGATAAATAAAAAAAAAGGTGAAAAGCACATTAAAAATGCTTTTCACCTTTTTTATATAATTTTTTTCTGCAAAAAACTAAGCCGTTACTGTGCCTAACAAAGCTTCTCTTTGTTGTTTAATTCTAGCAGATTTTAGATAATCTTCATAATTTAACAAACTATCAATAATACCATTTGGCGTAAGCTCTATCACACGATTTGCTACCGATTGCGTAAGTTGATGGTCATGTGATGTAAAAATCATATTGCCTTTAAAATCAGCCAAAGCAGTATTCAATACCGTTATCGATTCCAAGTCAAGGTGATTCGTAGGTTCATCAAGTAGCAAGAAATTTGGAAAGCGAAGCATCATTTTCGACAACATGCAACGCACCTTCTCTCCTCCCGACAAAACGCTAGAGTTTTTGTGTACTTCATCGCCAGAAAATAACATTCTACCCAAAAATCCACGCACAAATTGCTCATCTTTATTTTCGGAATACTGACGCAACCAATTTATTAAATCTAAATCTTGGTCGTTTGAAAAATATTCGTGATTTTCGTTAGGCAAATATTCTACCGTAATGGTTTGCCCAAATTCAATTTTACCAGAATCTGGTGCTATTTTGCCTGAAAGCACCTCAAAAAAAGCGGTTAAAGCGGCTGTTTCGTGAGCAATCAAGGCTATCTTTTCGCCATGATTGAGCGTAAAGCTGGCATCTTTGAAAAAATAATGGCCATCTTCGTGCTTTTTACTCAAGTTTTCTACATTCAATATCTGGCCACCAGGTTCTCTATCTGGCTGAAAATTGATGAAAGGATATTTACGGCTCGAAGGCTGTATATCTTCAATATTCAATTTTTCTAATGCTTTTTTACGGCTAGTTGCCTGACGAGATTTGGAAGCATTGGCACTAAAACGCTGAATAAACTCTATCAATTCTTTGCGTTTTTGCTCTGTTTTCTTATTTCTATTGGCCATCTGACGAGTCATCAACTGACTTGTTTCGTACCAAAAAGTGTAGTTACCTGTAAAAATACGAATTTGGCGGAAGTCAATATCCGTAACGTGCGTACAAACCATATCGAGGAAATAACGGTCGTGCGAAACAACGATAACTGTATTTTTGAAATCGGCAAGAAAATCGGCTAACCATGTGATAGTGTTTGCGTCAAGGTCGTTTGTAGGCTCATCGAGTAGCAAAATATCGGGATTTCCGAATAATGCTTGTGCTAACAATACTTTTACTTTTTCAGAACCACTCAACTCGCTCATGTTTTTGTAGTGCAAATGTTCTTTTACACCCAAGTTGCTCAACAATTCGGCAGCATCGCTTTCGGCCATCCAGCCGCCCATTTCGCCATATTCGCCTTCCAACTCAGCAGCTCGCATTCCGTCTTCATCTGTTGCATCTGGGTTCATATAAATAGCTTCTTTTTCTACCATGACTTCGTACATTTTTTTATGTCCCATAATCACAGTATTCAACACCTGATGCTCTTCAAATTCAAAGTGGTTCTGTTTCAAAACCGCCATTCTATTTCCAGGTTCGAGGTTTACATGGCCTCTTGTTGGGTCTATTTCGCCCGAAAGTATTTTCAAAAAAGTAGATTTGCCTGCTCCGTTTGCTCCAATCACACCGTAACAGTTTCCTCGTGTGAATTTTAGATTAACTTCATCAAACAAAATTCTTTTTCCGTATTGTAGTCCTAAGTTACTTACTGTTAGCATTTTTTTATATCATTTTTTTTATCATTACTAGCTTTACTTACTTTCTTTCAAAAGCAACTTGTAAAACGGTCGCAAAGATAGTGATTTTTTTTTATTTTATAGTCAGAAGTTAATGGCATTTTGAACTAAAGACTAAAAATTAAATCTAAAAACTAGAAACTCCTATTCCATGAAACAGATGGCAAAATAGGAATGATACTTACTTGTTTGTAAACATTTTTGTAAGTGCCATCAGCTTCTCGTTCTGAGTCGATATATAAGAAAAATGGATTTTTGCGATTATATACGTTGTAAAAGCCGACATTCCAACGTCTTTCGCCATGTTTTTTCTTTTTTATGAAACTTGCTCCAATATCGAAACGATGATAATTTGCCATACGAAAGCCGTTTCTGCTATCGTAGTGTTTGATTGTGCCATAGCCAAATGGATTGTTATAATAAGATAAGGCTTCGGCAGCAGAATTGTAAGGCAAATTTGCACGCTCATAGGTAGCCAAAGCAAGTGTTACGGCATTTCCTGTACCAAAAACCCAATTGGCAGAAACTTCTATTCTATCATTGAATTTGTGCATGATGGCGATAGCAATGTCGTGTCGACGGTCGTATTTGTAGGGGAAAGTTTCGCCAAAATTAATTTCTTCAAAAGTTCTATTTGTCCACGAAAGCGTGTAGCCTATCCAGCCTGTTGTGTTTCCTTTTTTTTGCTGCATCAAAAGTTCCACGCCATAAGCTTTGCCTTTTCCTATTTCTACTTGGTTTTGCCAATCATTGCCTTGTGAGCCAATATCGCCACTCAAATAGCTCGCTCCATCTTTGTAGGCAATCAAGTTGTTCATAGCTTTATAATATCCTTCAACACTTAGTTCCAAACCATTGAGCAAAGTGTGTGCTACGCCAGCCGCTACTTGTCGAGAGTTTTGAGGTAATATTTTTTTGGTGGCAGGCACCCATAAATCTGTCGGCAAATCTACGGCACTACTGTTGCTCAAGAGATGAATATATTGCGTCATATTGGCATAAGAAGCCTTCAAAGACCAACGATTTTTGAGTAGATAACGAGCCGAAAAACGAGGTTGTAAGCTCTGAAACAAAGTATCATCTACGGCAAAGCCAGAATAATGCAGGCCGACATTTGCTTTAAAATGTTTTCCTATACGAATATCATCTTCTATATAAGCAGCATATTCTAAGGCATTTACAAAACTTTCGTTGAGCAATGTGTCCAAAGTTTCGCCAGCTTCCTCACCATTTATGCTAAACTCCAAGCCACCAGGCTGAAAATAATGTTGTGTAGCATTGACACCAAATTTGAGATAGTGTTGTGGCGATGGCACGAAATCGAAATCTATTTTTCCACCAAAATCTCTAATACCCGAAAAATATTCAAATCCAGAATTTTCACGAAGTTCCTCCTCTTCCAAATTAAATTCAGGCTGTGCTTTTTGCAAAAAATAATCTTTCGAATTGTAGCCAATACTCATATTGTAATTGCTATATGTAATTGCTACATTACTAAACATTTTTGGCGATAAAACGTGATTCCATCTCAACATAGAAGTGATATTTCCCCAGCCAGTATTTGCTCCATAATCGCTATCATATTTTGAAAATTGGTCTTCGTACTCGCTTTTTTCAGTAAAATAAAAACGGTCATTTCCCATGTAAGCACTCAAATAAATGCGGTCTTTATCTGAAAATTTATGATTGATTTTTGCGTTTAAATCATAAAAATAATAACCTCCATAAGCTCTATACTCTTCGGTTGTGCCTGCTGGTAATGGTTCTTTTGCACTATTATTTGCCAACAAAATGAAAGGGCGTGCCAAGACATCAATGTAAGTTCTTCGACCCGAAATGATAAATGATGTTTTGTCTTTTATGATTGGGCCTTCCAGCGTAAGTTTGCTAGAAATAAGTCCAATGCTTGCCGAGCCGCTTATTTTTTTCATATTGCCTTCTTTCATTCTAATGTCAATAACAGAAGAAAGACGGCCGCCATAGCGAGCAGGAAAACCACCTTTGATGAGTTCGACGCTATTGATAGCATCGGCATTGAATACGGAAAAGAAGCCAAAAAGGTGAGACGCATTGTAAACAGGTACGCCATCAAGTAAAATGAGATTTTGGTCAGGGCCTCCTCCTCGTACATACAAACCGCTAGAACCCTCGCTACCAGACTGAATACCAGGAAGCAGTTGCAAGGCTTTCAATACATCTACTTCTCCCAAGAAAGTGGGCAATGATTTAATTTGTTGAATCGGAATGCTAACAGCACTCATTTGTGAGCGTTCTTCAATCGTTTCGCTCACTTCTGTTGCAATAACTTCTACTTCATTGAGCAATTCGCCCGAACTCAAAGCAATATTGATTTGCTTATTTTCGTTTAATAGTATATTTTGATTATAATTATTATAACCAATAAAAGAAACTTTCAGTTGAACAGAATCGGCAGGCAAAGTTAGGCTGAAAAAGCCATATACATTAGTAGTTGTTCCAACAAAAGTACTTCCTTCATACACATTTGCTCCAATAAGTTTTTCGCCTGTTTGAGCATCTTCCACATAGCCGCTAATAGTATGTTTTTGTTTTTGTTGTGCAAATGTGACGATGCAAAACAACATTAAACAGCATAACAATTCTATTTTTTTAATCATATATCTTAGTGATTTATAGTTAATAACTAACATTGTATAAAAAAATATACACCATATGTATATTTTTTAGACACAGAAAATACAATTTCCATATAGTACGAAAAAAAAACGGTTAAACAATAACAATATTGTTTAACCGCTCAGTATAAGTTGTTTAATTAGATGCTAGTAATGCTTTTCAAGTTGAGTAACAGACATACTTTCTAAAATTTCTAGTTTATAGTTATCTTTATATTGTAAGAAAGCTGCTTTTCCACTACTAACTGTTCCTAGTTTTTGTTTTTCGATATCAGCAGTAAAACCTAAATGCACACTATCACATTTTAGATTATAGGCATGTTTTACAACTCTATACAATACCTGACGGTAAATAGCATATGTATGTAAATAGTCATAATCAATGCCTAAAAACAAAGGATAGTAATAGCTTGTTTTTGCATTGTGTGTTGCACAATAAAAGCCAATTGGTAATCTATCCTCATTTTTATCTGCTTTTGAGTACAAAGCCCAAACGATAAAACTGGGGTCTTGTATCATTTTTTGAAAGAATGCAATTGGTAGCTCAAAAGTATTAATACTATAATTAACTTTTTTGACTTGCAAATACAAATTATATAGATGTTCTAGCTCTCTTTGCGATACCTGATTGAGCTGTATTTCTTCTACTTCTTCTTCATGTCGAATAGCATTTTTTCTGATATGCCTCCTTGAATTAGCAGATAAAGCTTGTACATAATCATTAAATGTAGCATGAGTATTCAAATTTTTGACATTATGCGTTTCAGGCATTATCACTTTCATAAAACCTTTATCTATCAGATAAGTGCTTAGACTAGTATCGACAATGTCAATGTCTCTAAAAACAAGTAATTCGATATCTTCATCACTCTGTTTTTTCCACAAAGTTTGCAACAGTTTATCTATTGCTTCTTTCCATTCAGGATTGTTTATATCTAAAAATAGTGGCTTGCCCTCTGAACATTGCGACCCCATAGCCAAAGAAGTAGAAGTCAGAAAATGAGGTTCTATTTTTCGTTGTTCGTCCGCATCTTTTGATACAGAAGGCGGTGAAAACACATCATCTTTCCAAAGTGCTTGGGTAAAAAATGTAGCTAAAACCACTTTATCTTGTAGGTCTTTAACCAAAAAATAAGAGAATTTCCAATTATTTTCTTCTTTTTCATTTTTTTGAAAAACTTCTTCGTAAGCAGCTAAACAAGCTTTAGAAAATGGCCCTATGTTCGCTACTGTTTTTTCCCAAATGGCCTCATCGACATCGTGAATAGTATGATATTCTTCAATACGCAATTGTGGCGGTTTACTCAAAGAAAGTTCTATCTTATTATCATAAAATGGTGCTAACTCTTTCAACTTTGGCAATTCAAAGGCAGTAGCCAAATTATCAAAGGTTACGTTTGATTCTGCCATTACTTGTGGCAAATGGTATTTTATGGCTTGAATAAGCCAATAAATGTCTTCTTTTTTGAGATGGCAAGTCAATAAAAAACGAATACCTGCACATTTGTGAGCAACTGCAGGAAATGCCCCCATATTGACTAAAAATCCGCTATTGATGAGGCGTTCTAGCATATTATAAGTTGCTTTGGGTTGTCCTAGTGCAATATAAAAAATAGGCGTATTTTCTTCTCTAATAGAAGGTAGTTTTGCTTCTCGAATCAACTGATTACAATATATTATTTTTTCTTGTAAGTCATTTTGCATTACTACAAGCTCTTTGGTTAAGTGTATTTTTGCAGACTCTACTGCTGCACCCAGTAATCCAGAACTTAACGGTGCCGAAAAAATAAGTGTGCCTCCACAAGTTCTGACCCGACGGCATGGTTCTTCGTTTTTTGAAATCAATACACCACCAATCACACCAAAGCCTTTTCCTAATGAAATTGTTAACATCATACGTTCATGCAAAGGCACTTGATTTAAGACATATCCACGACCATACTGTCCTATCCAACTTGTGCCATGTGCATCATCTACATATAAATGCAATTTAGGATATTTATCAAGCAAAGCAATGAGTTTATGAATATCAGGAGCATCTCCATACATAGAGTAAACGCCATCTAAAACATACCATATTTTTTCATGTTTTTTATATAAACGTTTAATACTATTTTCAAGCATTTCAAAATCACTGTGTCGAATATTTTCCACTAATACTCCTAGTGGTTTAATATACTGTACTGCTTGACGCATACTAGCATGCACCTGATGGTCAAGAATTACAGCATCTCTTCGTCCAACTAAAACGGGAATTGCTGATAAATGAAGCATAGTAGAAGAAGGAGCAACTACTGCATGGCCATCAAAAATTTCGGATAATAATGCTTCTAATTTGCCATAATAGCCAGAAGACACATAAGTTCTAGACATTGTTAGTCTAATGCCCTCATCTCGAATAGCTCGAATAGCAGCTTCCTTTACTTGAGGGTGTTGTTCTAAGCCAAGATAATTGCAATTGCCAAAATGCAATAATTCTTTGTCATTAATAATTACTTTACGTCCTCCTAAAACTTTGTCGGTGCTTAAATGTAGGATATTTTTTGAGACACCATGCGAAATATTCGCATCAATCATATCAACTACATTGGGATGTTTTATTTTTGCCATAATTATAATTTATTGATAGAGTTTAGCAGATATTTATTTTTATACTGAAAAAAAAAGAATTTAGTGTGAAAAATAGAATTTGGCATGAAATTATCATAGTCATTAATAGCCAAATATATTCTCATGTTGAACAGGGATATGAGTTTCATCACACAACTGAAATGACCATGACTATCTTAAATTTAATATTCGATTACTTTATTCCTATACATCTAAAAAAACAAGTTAGAAAATATCACAAAGCAATATTATTAGTTTTTATACACATGCTGTTGCTAACCATAATAACTTCAAGCTTAATTGTAAACTTTGTTTTCAACTTAGATAGTGATTTAATATATATTCCCTCTTTCTTTTTATTAACATTATCAATTACTATATTTAAAAAGTGGGGTAATTTCATCCTTTCTGGAAATTTGTTAGCCATAGCTACTGCTTTAGTATTGGGCTATCTATCTTTAACAACAGGTGGTATTTATTCGCTTGATTATGTATTTATGATAATTATTCCTTTATTAGCATATATTTTATCTAACAAAAAATCTGGTCTTGTTTGGTTTGCTCTTTTATTTTTATATAGTGTTTTCTTACTTATTCTTGAAAAAACTACTTACTTCTTAAATCAAAAAGTTGACAATGTTCCTATTCAGTCTTTTCAAGAAATGATACATGATGATGCTATTTATTATTTTATAACCCCTAATTTGTTATTTTACTTTATTTTGCTTGCAATATCATTTCTTCAAAAAAAACAAGAAGACACCATCAATGATTTAGAAAAACAAACTCAAAAATTGGAAGAAAAAAAGCATGAATTAGAGCAACAAAAAGCAACTTTAGAAGAACAAAAAGCAACTTTAGAAAAGCAAAAGCTTGAACTACAACATCAAGAAATTGCCTTGCGTAAATCAAATGACGAACTAGAACTATATGCTCGTATTACTTCTCATGATTTTAAACAGCCACTTAGAAGCATCACTAGCTTTTCTCAACTGCTCGATCGACATATGGAAAAGGAAAACCTTATTGACCCTACTGTTACTGAATATTTGGAATACATTACCTCTAGCTCTACTCACATGAATAAACTTATTGATGATTTGCGAACCTATGGACGCTTAGAAAATGATGCCAACAACAAATTTGCAAGAGCAGATTTTAATGAGTTAATGAATATTGTTTCCAAAAATTTAAGCTTTTTTATTAGAAAAAATAACGTTATCATCAATTATGAAAACTTGCCAACAAACATATATATAACGCAGAGTAAAATCACACAAGTGCTACAAAATATTATAGCTAATGCTATCAAATTTAGACATATCAATAGAAGATGTTCTCTAGTGATTACTGCAAAAGAATATAATGATTATTGGAGGTTTGCAATCAGCGACAATGGTATTGGCATTCAAGAAGAATATTTTCATAAAATTTTTGAAGTGTTTCGCAAATTACATTCGCCAACCGAATATCAGGGAACAGGAATGGGCTTATCTATCTGTAAAAAGATAATTGAACAACATGATGGTAAAATTTGGCTAGAATCTACCTATGGTACTGGAACAACTTTTTACTTTACAATTTCAAAAAATCTTCAATCCTTAAATAAGCAGCATAAAGACAAAGAATTAGATTATTCTAAAATAATCAAACAAGAGCAAGTAACAAATTATACTAACTAATTAGTTGTTGTTTTTATGTGTTAATACAAACTATCCATCTGTTAAACAAAATTAAATGCTTATTTTTCGTTTATTGCTTTACAATATACAAAAGAAAACAGAATAAACAAAACAAAACAAATACTAAATGTTTTTTCTGTGACACTACTTAATTTTATAACAAACACAATATGTCTATTTTAACAATATATAAGACAGGGAAATATAGATTTTATATAAAATCAAATTACTAATATGTCTATTGTTAATAAAGTTAATAAAATCTACATCTATAAATAGATTATTTTAAAAAGAAAACATGACATAAACATGATATTTTTTCCATATAACTCGAGTACCAAACGCTATTAAATGACGAATTTGGATTAGCACATAAAAAACAGTTTATCTAGTTTAGTAAATGTTAAGTACTACTTAATAAATGACCTTGTTGTACCAGTCCTTTCTATTTTAGTGTCTTAGCTTTCGCAACTTTAAAATAAATTTGTCTGTGTACTAATAGCCTATTCTGTTTAATTATTTAAGTGACAGCATTATAATGCCTTGATTTTCAATGTGTTAGCTTTCACAATTTGTAGAACAAACTTACCTGACTATTTATTTGATTGTTTTTATGAGCATAAATATATTTTTTGTGACAAAAGGCATTCACATTTTTAAGCCATCTTGTTTTTTCACTCAAAAATCAAGAATAGACTTTTTGAAGAAAACAAGAACAATATATTGTATTAATTATAACTAATTGTTTTAAAATTTAGTTCGTACATCGTCATTTTTTTTATATAAAAATCATGTTTTTCTAAAGCTCAAAAACTGTAAACGTGTTCATAGCTTCTCTTATCTTTTCAAAAAAAACACTAAAGTGTCATTAAATGAGCAATATGCTTGTTTTTACACCTAAAAAAATATCTAATCTTATAATTATGTTAGTGATATTCCGTAACTTTCAAACTGTATGGTATTAACTTTCTCTCAACGATTATACCTATTTATAAACATAATCATAAAATTAGATTAAAATGATGAAAACACCGTTACGATTTGCTTTTCTAGCAATCATTATGGCATGTTGTTTATCGAACAACTCGCTCATAGCACATGATGATTTTACTGAACGTTGTGCTACAAATGCACATACTGAACAATTACTGAATGAAAATCAAGAATATCGAACTCACCACGAACAAGTAAGAAATTGGACTGATACTCAAACTTATCCAGACCCTGCTCGCTCGGAAGGTGGTTGTGCCAACACAATCACTTTACCTATTGCTATACATTACCAAGATGTTGCTAATACGCCTGATGTATCTTGTTTGATAGATTTGGCATATGACCAAGTAAACCGCCTAAATGAAGACTATTCGGGTACTAATTTTGATGTCGCAAATTTTGCCAACTACGCCGATGCTTTCGATATTGGCCCTGGCAATGCTTGTGTCGAATTTTGCCTGGCTACCTCTAATCACCCTAATGGCTCTGGATTGTCAAATGGCGAACCTGCTATTACTTTCAATGCTACCAATGGCGACTTTGACGGCAATTGGTCTGGCTATATCAACATTTTTGTCCAAGATTTAGGCGGAGGCTTATTGGGCTATTCTCCTTTAGGTGGACAAGGAAATGGTGATGGTGTGGTGATTACACATTGTGGTTTTGGCTCACTCGAAAATTGCAGCGTTGGCCCAAATAGCAGCTGTGGCAACTTTCCTTTCAACTTAGGACGTACTTTAACTCACGAACTTGGACACTATCTCAACCTTAATCATATTTGGGGTGATGGTGGTTGTGGCGTTGATGATGGCATCGCTGATACTCCTACTGCTGGTGGCGAATATTATGGCTGTCCTAATTTAGGTGCTGCTTCTACTTCTTGTGGCTCACAAGATATGTTCATGAATTATATGGACTATGTAAATGATGACTGTATGATTATGTTTTCACCAGGCCAAGGCCAACGTGCATATGATTATGCTAGTAATTTTTTAAGCTCTCTTATTGCTAATGCTGCCATCGTTTGTGGCCCTATTGTGCAAGAGCCGCCTGTTGCTATCATCAATGCTCCTGAAAGTCTTGAAATATGTCCTGCAAACAATAGCATTAATATTTTTAGTGGTTCGACTGGTGGTAGCTTAGACTACGAATGGACTTTTTCTGGTGCTGGCGTTTCTCCTGCTTCTTCAACTATTGGAAATCCTAGCATTAGCTTAACAGAATCTGGTACTTTAACTATTTCTTTGACAGTAACGAATGAAGAAGGTACTGCTTCTACCGAAATGAATGTTAGTGTTACAATATTAGACGAAACTGATGCAGCTTGCGTTGTTCCAGATTGCGATACAGTAGCAAATACTTATGACCAGCTAGATGAAATATGGCCTGCTAATCCTATATGCGGCAATGTTTACACTTATACAGGCTGGGAAGTTTGGCAAAGTGAAGGTTATATTGTTAGTGACATCGTAGCAGGTACAACTTATACCGTAGATGTATGTACTGGCCCAAATGCAGGCTCATTTGAGATGGAACTTTCGGCTCAAGCTCCTAGTGGTGCTTTTGATGGCATAGCTATTGGTTGCGAATTGACGTTTACTGCTTCTGAATCTGGTGTTTATACTATTCTTCTCAACAATCCTGCTGACCCTTGTGGCACAGAAGATAATGTCGACAATGGTTATATTAGCATTCAATGTTTAGAAAATGTTGAAGAATGTGAAGAAGATATTGCAGTTGATACGGTTATTGATTGTGAAGCTGGCACACTTACTCTTTTCGTAACAGGTGGCGATGGAAATTATACAATAAATGATATGTTTGCTGATTTAGGCAATGGTGTATTTGTTGCAGATGTAGAGCCTCAAGCTGTTGTTGATGTAACAATAATGGACGGTTCTGATGTATGTGAAGACTTAGCCTTAGAGCTTATCATTGATTGTCCTCTTTGCGGAGACCCTGTCGTAACACAATTACAGGTTTCTACTTGTAGCAATGAACCTATTATATTGCCAGATGGTGTTACTGAAACTAATACGGCTGGAACTTACGAGTTTACTTTTGTCGATATCGCTGGTTGTGATAGCATTGTTGTAGTAGATGTTGCTATTTGGGAAACTAGCTTCATGGAAATGGACGCTGCTATTTGCAATGGCGATTCTTATATGTTGGGTGATGGCTCAATGGTAAGCGAAGCTGGTATGTATGAAGTTACTTTAGAAGATGTTGTCGGTTGTGACAGCACTATCGTTACCAACTTAGCAGTATGGGACGCTTTGAGTGCAAGCGGCATGAGCGATTGCGAAACAGGCTTGTATATGATTACTGTAAGTGGTGGTTCTGGCGTTTATAGCGTTGATGGTTTTGATATGGTAAGCGATAATATGTTTAGCATGGCTGTTGAAAACCAACAAGCTATTTCTGCCTTAGTTGTTGATGCTACATGTGGCGAAATGATGGTAGTAGATGTTGTAGATTGTGCTACTGCTCCTGAAGCAATGGACGCTGAATTTGCGTTAGCACTAGGTACAGGAAACCTTAGCTTTTCTCTTGCTGACTATACAAGCGACCCTAATGGTGATGTTTTGACATTCTCGGCTGACCAACCAATGGAAGGCGGAATGATTGAAGTAAATGCTGAAACAGGTGATGTTACTTTCATGCCAACAGAAGGCTACGAAGGTACACTTAGTTTTGCATATAGCGTTAGTGATGGAACTGAAATGGCGAGTGCAAATATCACTATTACAGTAGAATTGACTTGCGAATCGTTCTCTCCTATTATGGCACAAGTATTAGTTGACATCAATGATGACAATACTTTCAGCGTATATGTGAGCGTAGATGGTGGTGGTTCTGCCGAGCAAGATGGCAATGGTTACACTATTTCAGCAGCAGACTTTAGTGTAATAGTAATGGCTGGCGACGTATATAGCAGCGACCTTTTATCAATACCTAGTGATGCAGGCAATTATATTGTGACAATAACCGATAGCTTTGGTTGTGAAATGACTTATACAAAATCTCTACAAACAACAGTTGATATCGAATTATTGACAAGTCTTAGAGGTGTTGCTTTAGAAGCTGGAAACAACTTGACATGGGCTACTGCAAGCGAGGTAAACAATGCTTTCTTTACGCTTGAAAGTTCTACTGATGGTATCAATTTTGCAAAAATCAATGAGCAAGAAGGTGCAGGAAATTCTAGCACTACGAAATACTATGAGTTTTTAGATAGAGAAGCTACAAATGGCGTTTCTTACTACCGTTTATCGCAAACAGACTTCGATGGTTCTAGCAAAGTTGTTGGTTTGGTTACTGTAAACAGAAAAGTCAATAGCGAAACTGTTATCAGCGTACAACCTGTACCGACTACCGACATCGTAAATGTGAGCTTTGTGAGCAACGAAGCCAGCAGCGTAAAAGCTAACTTATATGATGTAACAGGAAAATTGATGATGACCAGAAATATCAACACAGCTCAAGGCAATAATATTATTCATATTTCATTGGTTGATTATAGTGCAGGTGTTTATTTCTTAGTTATCAATGATGGAAATACTCAACAAACGGCTAAATTGGTTAGAGAATAAGCAATTGTTTATTTTTAAGTACCAAGTACTATTTAATAAAGTATTCGTTTAGTGGCTAACGCATTGAGAATCAAGATGTTATCTTGTACTGAAATGCCCAAAAACTTCTGAACGGCTGCTGAAAAGAAGTTTTATAAAAAAAAACCTTGAAAGTCTTTAAGACCTTCAAGGTTTTTTTTTTATAAACATTCGCCCTATTTTTTGTAAGAAATGACAAAATAATAAGTCTTAATACTTAAAAAAATATCAGCAAAAAAGTGTACCAGCATGAGTTTTTAACTCGTGCTAAA
>JBMZCV010000041.1:0-33190 GCA_049613665.1 Chitinophagales bacterium
CTCAAAATATAATAGTATTGAAAAACAACAATCACTCAATATATTACACCACCAACAATTTGTCACTGCGAGGCGTGTAGCAAAGCGAAACAACGAAGCAGTCCCGAACGACAAGCAGGCCGACTATTGTTTAACTTCGTTACTTCCGCTTAAGTGCTTTATCAAAATCAACTATTACTTTATCAAATTTACTTGACAATAAATAATATATTTATAAGTATATAATTCTGCTTTTGCACTTTATTAACAAGCAATTCAAGCTATTTGTGTAGTTACCAAAAAAATGTTTTGATGGTTAATTTTTATTCTTTGAATGATTATATCCCAAAGAGAGTATGTATTTATAGCAAAAAAGCTGAAATAGGAAAACTTTTTCTTTTTTCTAATTTTTATGTTTTACTAAAATCACAAATGTCAAACATTGCTTGTTGAAAAAAAAAGTAGCTAACACCTCCATTTTCAAGGCATTAGCTACTTTTCAACTAGTGCGACTAGACCGAAATAATTGATAGTTAAGTTTCAAAACAAGTATAAAGCAACATAAAACATTCACTAGCAACTATTTGAGTTTTGAACCACTAGATACTTTTAAGTTACTATTGTTCAATGATTTTCTGCGAAAAGCTATGACCATCAATACTTATTTTTACAAAATAAACACCTTTAGGCAAATTATTTCGTGTAGCACTAAAGGTATAACGATAGTCGCCGTTTGTTTGTCGCTCCGATACTAGCGGTTTCACCAATTGACCAACAACATTAAATACATCAATTTGGACATCTGCTGTGCTTGGCAAGCTGTAAGTGATAAAACTTTGTTCTTGATATGGATTAGGAAAAATATTTAAATTATAATTCGTCATTTCCTCATCTAAACCACTAGCCAATACATTGATTACATTTGAAAATCCTGTGCAAGCATATTGTCCAACTTCTACATAATAGTCGCCAGATTGAGTTGGAATGTAGCTAACGCCTGTCGCAAACTCAATCGGTTCGCCATCTTTGTACCATTGATAAGAAGCATAGCCACTTTCTGCCACCAACAAGTCGTTATTTTGCGAAATGAGCGGAGTTGGCGGTGGCACAATCGTAATATCGTAAGTTGCCGTAATGCCATCATAAGTATAAGAGACTTCATGCGTACCACTGCCTGCCAATTGAGGCATAAATTGTGTACCAAATGTTCCTGCACCATTCAACGTACCGCCTGCTGGCACAAAATCAATGGCTTCATCTTGCGAACAATAAATGCTTTGAATATTTGGAACGCCCACGAAAGGAATTGGAGTGCCTGTATAATATTGGATAGGCGTAATCATCATTTCATCGGTTGTCGTTAAGCCAAAGCTAACTGTGCTACTTGTTGTATTGTTGTATTTTGCTTCATGAATAAGTCCTGCTCCTGCTGGCAAATCGAGATAAGGTTCAAAATAGCGGATAGATGGCTCGCCCCATTCAAAATAACCTACATCGCAATTGCAGTTATTATAATCCATAAAGCCTTCATAAATTTGCTCTCCTTTCGAGCCATCTGGGTTGCGTAAAAACACATCAAAGTCTGTTCCGAGTCTATGTGTATGTGCTGTCAGCGACCAAATGTTCCAATTTTGATTATTGATAATCGGCTCAGACAAGGTGCTTTCGCCTGTTGGAATAGACCAAAAAAGGTCTGAGTATAACAATAAATCACTCTTCATTTCTTTGATAGCTGTGCCTTGAGGTTTTGTATAAATATTTAAATAAATATCGGCAGGCAAAATCAATTCTGAGCTATAATTTGGAATGTGATAATTGAGGTCTAGCACCGTATTTTCATTCCAATAAAATGCCGTTCCAGCAGGCAAACGCAAGTCATCATTTTTTTGCCAAGTAGAAACAAGACTATTGTTAAACAAAAAAGGATTTTCGCCAAATAAGCTCACTTCTCGCACACCTTCATCTATGTCGTTGGCTTGATTTCCATTCAGTTTATACAAAATAAAGTGATGCGATTGGTCATTCATTTTCAAATCTAATCTATCAACTTCGATACTTTCTTCTAATTCTAAATCATATTTGAGCAAAAATTCTTTCTCAACAGATGTATTTAAAAATATTGGCCCGAAGTGAATCTGAAACCCTTCGTCTGCTGCTGGTGCTGCTGGCCGTGCCAAAGACTCATAGCCGCCATTTGTATAATACGTTTCAATAGTATTGAGATTGACGACATTGCCTGTTTTGGGAGCTCCAGCATATACCCATTGTCTGATAGTTTCGAGTTCGATGTTTGTCAAAGGCTCAATTCCGCTATCTGGCGGTGGCATTATTGTTCCTTCATTCGCATTTAAAGGAGCATCGTGTGTGTCGATAAGTCCATTATTTATTTTTCGCAACAAAAAGCTTTTGTATGGACGGCCAGCTTTCACAAGTTTATCGCCATACTCGGCAGCAGTCGAATTTGTGGGTGTTACGCCAAAAATAGCATCATACATTTCATCGCCTGTTTCACCCATATTGAGGCCACCTGCATAATCGCCGCCATGACATGAAATACATTTTGCTTCAAAAATGCTTTGCACTGCTTCAAAAGTTGATTGAGCTTGTGCTTCAGTTGTAAATAAACAAGACAAGAGCAAAAAGCTAGTGGCTTGTATCGTTTTTCCTAAAATTTTTTTCATCATTTGCATATATCATTTTGCTAAAAAAAAAACAATTCTGAATGGCAAGTTAAACAAATACAGTATATTTTTTGCTATATAAACATTCTTTTTGGCCAAAATTTTAGAAATATTATTTTTTTAGCAAAAAAAGGCGGCAAGCATTTTGGAAATGCCTACCACCTTTTTTTGCAATTATTGTTTATTTATATTTTAACGCCACTATTTGCGTTCTGACAGTTTTTGCTAAAAAATCTAAGTCAGAAATTAGCTGTTTTTCTAGTCATTCTATAAACCATATTCCGCCAACAAATACGTCAAAGAAGCCATAGTTGCCGCTCCCATTTCCAATTCTCTTTTGTTTATCTTATCGAAAGTATCGTTTGGCGTATGGTGATAGTCAAAATATCGCTGTGGGTCTGGCACAAAACCAATGCAAGTAGTACCGTGTGGTTTCAAAAACTGTACATCAACTCCGCTAAATCCTTTTATGATTTTATGCACATTATATGGCTCAAAAAGTGGTGTAAAGGCTTGGCAAGCTTTCAAACGCTCTGTCAATAAACTATCGGCAGCATCTATCGAAAAACCACGAGGCGTAAAACCTCCCATATCGCTCTCAATAGCCGCAATACAATTCTCGCCATTTTCTTTTGCCCACGCTGCATATTTTTTAGCACCACGAGTACCATTTTCTTCATTCATGAACAACACACAACGCACTGTTCGTTTTGGCTGAATGTTCAGGTTTTTCAAAATCCGCAATACTTCCATAGATTGCACACTGCCAGCACCATCATCGTGAGCACCTTCTCCATTGTCCCACGCATCTAAATGTCCGCTTACTACCACAACTTCGTTTGGAAACTCGCTGCCTCTTATTTCGCTAATCACATTATAAGACAATTCGTCTGGCAAGGTTTCGCAATTCATTTTTAAGTGAAAAGTTAAATCTTTGTCTTTTGTCAAAAGTCCGCTCAACAAATCGGCGTGTTTTGTGCTGATAGCTGCGGCAGGTATTTTTTTGATGCCATCTATATAAGCCATATTTCCCGTGTGTGGGTGTTCATCGACGAAGTGTCCTAAAGAACGCAACACGAAAGCGGCAGCACCATATTTGGCAGCTTCTGGTGCACCATCGTAGCGGTCGCCAACGCAAGTACCATAAGAATCGAAGGTATCAATATCTTTGTCGTGCATCTTGCGATTGTGAAAAACAATTTTGCCTGCTACTTTTTTGCGTCCCAATTTTTCGAGTTCTTTAAGGTCTGTAATTTCGATAATAGGTGCAGTAATTCCTAGCTTGTCGGTAGCCACCGAATTGCCCAACGCACAAACATTTACATCGTGCCAGCCGATATGTTTGCTAATGATTCGAGCTTCTTCTTTTTTGCCTCGCACCCAATGAGGTACCATCACTTCTTGCAAATATGTGGTGTCGAAATCCATTTTATGCAAACTTTGTCTTGCCCACTCTACGGCAGCAGCAGCTTGTGGCGAACCGCTCAAACGACCGCCTATTTGCTTACACAAATATTCTAAATCGGTATAGCATTTGCCATTCGACAAAGCTTCTTCATAAATAAGCTTAATGTTTTCGGCATCTTTTTCGTTGGTTGTATTGTTTCCGTTTTGGCTATTCCATGCTGCAAAAACAAGCATTGGAAAAATAAGTAATAAGCTAATATAATATTTCATTGTTTTTCTTTTTAAATAAAAGTGAGAAAAATGTCTTGAAAGGTAAGCTTTTTTCGTGTAAAAATAAGTAAGCGAGTATTTAATTTTTTGGCTTGAAAAAGAGTAACTATTTACGTTGTGGCAATTTTGGCTAAAAATAAGGCTATTTTTATCTCAAAAGCCCACACCTAAACAGTTGCGAAAAAAAAGATTTTCAGTAAAAAAATAATTGTTTGATAGCAGACTCTTTCAAATTTATTTTTTACTTATTTTCGGCTTAAAAAAATATTTCATGAAAAAATTATCAAATATTCTTATTCTTTTTTTACTAAGCATTTTGTTTTTGCCGCTTACTTTGCAGGCAGGCAATCCATGGACGCAAGCAAAAGGTGCAGGATTTTCGCAGCTTTCTTTCAATTATATACGTTCCGACCAACTTTTCCACAAAGATTTAGGCACATTACAGCTCAATAGATTTGTTACAGATGCTACTTTGCAAACATATTTGGAATATGGCATTACGGATAAATTGACGGTTTTAGGGGTTTTGCCTTTCAAATTTACATCAACAAGCGATGCTATTTCGGAAAATACCGATTTTAATGAATTGTTGTCGGCTGGAAGCTTCAATCAATTGGGCAATATTAGTATAGCAGCAAAATATGGTTTGATTACAAATAAAAGTATTGTAGCAGCTACGCAAGTTCGTTTAGATTTGCCAAGTAAGGCTTTCGACGCAAATACAGGTTTGCGAACAGGCTATAATGCTGTTGGTGTTTCGCCATCTTTGAGCGTTGGCTATGGCACAAATCATTTTTTTGCATCGGCAGAAATAGGGCTTACTTTTCGCACCAACAAATATAGTTCTGCTTTTTTTGGTAATGCAGAGTTTGGCTACAATCATAAAAACCGCACTTATATCATTCTTGTAGTTGATGCTACTCGTTCATTTTTCAATGAAAATCGTGATAACCTCGATGGAAATGCTTTGCAAACAGGTTTGTTTGTCAATAATCAACATTATTTTGTGTTTGGCTTAAAATTGTTGCACAATGTAACCGAAAATTTGGGTTTTGGTGTGTCAGCTTATGGTGCTGCCATCTATTCACATCAGTTGGCTAAATTTCCTTCTGTGGGAGCAAATATTTATTGGACGTGGGATTAAAAAATGAACAGCTATAAAGTTTATTGCTGGTGAGCAAAATAATGGTTTATTCAAGTAGTCATCATTTTTTTTTAGCAAACAGTTAAAATCAATGGTTCGGACATTTTTTATAACAATTTTCAGTTGAATAAAAAAAATCCTTTTGGCAAGGGAAACATACTATTTTTCAGTTCAAAAGGCCATTAAATTTGCAAATATTGCCGCCTTAGCCTAAAAAAATAGTATGTTTAAAACTTTGATAAAAAAGTATAAATGTCCGAACCATTGAAAATGAAATATCCTTGCTATTTTCACTTTTATAGTAAAAATAGCAAGGATATTTTTCTAAAATCTTATTTTTAGCCATTGTTTGGTGTTATGACTATAGCCGTCAGGACAATAAATTGAGTTTTTTGTTTTTGATAATAATCCTTATTCACAAAATTTTAGATGAGCGATAATAGGAAAATAAGGTGGTAGGCATTTTGAAAATGCCTGCCACCACATATATTTCAAAACAATAACATTTTGAAATAAAAAGCAAATCTTAGGTGGCAGGCACTTCTAAAGTGCCTACCACCTCGTTTTATTATAGTAAAAATAGCAAGGATATTTTTCTAAAATCTTATTTTTTCTTCTCTTAATACCTCACTTGCGAAACGCCAATAGCACTTGCGTTGGGTTGAAAAGCATTAAAATCGGCTACCGTAATATTTCTATCAAGCGTACAATCAGCATCGGAATACACATTGATGCCAGATATATTTGCGACAAAAATATTGAAATCGGCTACCGTAATTACGCCATTTCTATCCATATCGCCTGCTTTCAAACCATAATTTCCATCGCCCAAATCAGCCACTTGATTTTCGCCGCCCAATGTATAAGTTGGTGTATCATTGAACAGATAGTGATTCATATTTGGTACAGGCACAGGCACAGAGCTTATAATATCGAGGTGATTTCGGTGACGAACCACAATATGATAGCTTTCATTTTCATTTGCATTATTAAACATCACGCCATCTCTGCCTTCATCTACGACCGAGCCCGTCGATAATAGCAATGCTGCTTTTCGCTCTATAACCATTGTATTATCAGTAGCATCTCGCAATTCTACTAACACCCAATCTACCACATTGTTTGGTATTGTATTGATACATTCTTTGCCTTGATAGTTCCATGGCGAAAATCCATAAGGTTGGTCGTAAGGCACTAAGTTGTTGTCTTTCAAAGCTGTTGTCATCGTGTTGTTGCCTAAATAAGCACCTTCCAAAAACATTCTGATTTTCACTTTTACAGGTGTGATTTGTTCGTCTCTCACACGCACACACATATCGCCATAATTGTGTTCAAAACCATTTGCAGTAGAAGCTATTTGTACAAAATAAGTTTCGTTTGGCGTAAGTCCTGTTATGCTCACACCATCATCGCATTTCGAAGGATTGTCGAAACAAGTGACTTCTCTCAAATCGCCACAGATACCTTCAAAAACCGATACGACATGCACAAAATCTGCTCCTGAATGTATGTTTACAGCACCAGATGCAGGTGCGTCAAATTGAAACCATACAGCGGCTGATGGTTCAAAGCTACAAGAAGTTAAATTGCCATGTACTTCTGCCTCTTCGATATAGCGGTTTACAGTTCCAGCACCGCTAACAGTCATCGTAAATTTTCCTTTGTCATAAAAACCCCAGCCACTTGTTACAAGATAATAAGTCGTTCCAGCAGTTAGTGTTGTTGTGATTTGCGACTGCAAAAAGTCTTCTTCAAAATAGACATTGCCAGCCATATAAGTCAAACAAGGGTCGGTAGGGTCAAAGTTGTTTTCGTATAAATGCAAATAACCAAAATGTGAAAAGTATTGATTATGAATAGTGTATGTACCTGTTGTTTCGACTCTAATAGCAATTGCATCATAGTTTGGCTCTTGGTCGCTCAAGGTACAATTGCTTTCTCCATTTGGTCTCAAATAAGTTGTTTTCGCTTCTGTGGTACTTTTATAAGTCGAAAAAGGCATTTCAACGGTGGTGGCATTTCCTCCAAAGTTTGCCCATTCATTATTGGCTATTTGGCATTCTTCGTTTACTATCAAATTGATGGCTTGCGTACAGATGTCGTTGTTTGGAGCAGCCAATATTGGTTGCAAACTCATACAAATATTGCCTTCTATGGTAGCGAAAAAACCTGTAATTTGAACTAAATATGTTTCGCCAACATTCAAATCTTTTAGCTTCAAAGACTGTCCCATATCGTTTCCATCAACTTCTGTTAGGTTGCTACAAGAGCCGCTAAAAACCGTAATAACATCAGCAAAATCGGCATCTGTAAATATTTCTAGCTCGCCTTCATTTGGTGCAACAAACGCATACCAAACGGAAGCACGAGATTTGTTGTTTAATAAAGGAAATGGCTCATTTGTTTCAAAAGTCGCATCAATATTTGCACCTACTACACAATTGTCATTCATACTTAGCATCACAGCATCGGCACAATTATCATTTATTGGTGCAGGATTTACTGGAGCATTATCTAAAATTTGAATACACGTTTCGCCTTCTACAGCTCCAAAGCTATCCGCATTTCCGCTTACTCTTGCAAAATATGTGTTGTTTGGAGTCAAACCGCTATACCGCAATGTTTCGCCTATAAATCCAAATTCGTCTTTATTGATGCAAGCCAATTCGGTGAGACTACCACAAGAGCCGCTAAAAAGTGTGATGATTTCATTGAAAGTATTGTCGCTTGTTTTGATACTCACGTTGCCAGAACTTGGAGCATCAAAAGCAAACCAAATGCTTGATTTCGTAGAGTCGGCACAGCTAATAGCAGGGCCGCTAAAAATGGCATTTTCATTGGTGTAGGTTTCGCAAGCAGCATTTACAGTCAATGGAATGGCTTTTTCGCAAACATCGCTCAACACGCCATAGCCTTGAATTTTCACATTTTCAATACTTGCTTGCCATGCTTGAATACCCAAATCATCAAAAGTGAAGGAAATACGCATATTAGGGTTTCTATATGCCGACAAATCGACATCGAGTCGGACATCTTCACGATATGACCAGCCAGAAAAAATATCATTCATATATGTTTGAACAGGAATCCAACTTGAACCATCGTAAACCGAAATGACTAAAGGCACATTTTCATAGCTTGCAAAATGAATATCGGCATTCAAAACAATATTTCCATATTGTGTAGCATCAAAACTAGGTGTAGCTAAAATGATTTCGGACGGTGTCGCATTTTCTCCAAGATTGTTATCATTGAAAAAAGCCATGCAAGTTCCATTCATCGTTGTCGTCCAGATGGTATCATTGCCAAATTGCCAGCCATAATCGCCCGACACAATTTCGTTTGTCCAACCAGCAGGCAAAGTACAATCATTAAACGTTTCTACCATGATATTTTTACTCACCTCAAAATCATCAACTGCTGCCCACAATGCCCAATTGCTAGCATTGTCATCATAGGTAAATTTGACATTCATATTTGAGTTGGCATAAGCAGTCACATCAATAGCAAGTCGTTCATGTTGCACAAAGCCCCAACCTGTATAATTATTATTGTCAAAAACAGCAACATCTTGATACATACTGCCATCAAAAACCGATATTGTAAATGTGCTGCCATCGCCTGGAGCAAAATGAACATCTACTTCTAGCAAAACAATTTCTTCACTATTATCGGTTGTAGCATCAAAACTAGGCGAAACCAACTCACCTTGCCAAGCTTCAAAGTCTCCTGCTACATTTAGCATATCATCGTCAAAGTAAAAAGGGCAAGAGCCGTCAATAGTATTTGACCATATATCTGGATTGTCGGAAGTGCTCACATCCCAAAAACCATTTTGATTGCCTATGATATTTACATTCCAATCGGCAGGTAATTCGCAATTATTAAAATTTTCATAAATAAGCTGTTGAGCCATAGTATTTTGTGCCATAGCAAGCATATATATAAAGGAGCAAAAAAGGTAAATTCGCCATTTCATAAGCTATATTTTTTTTATATTTAAATGTATTTTTATTGTAAGTCCTAAGCACTATTTAACAATAGAGCAATTCGATGCTTACGCCTGTAAAATTCAGGCGTTTGCTTCTACAATTTATAGAATAAATTTGCCTGACTACTTGTGCAATATCTTTAATGAAGTAATTTTAGGATACTTCCTTAGTAGCAAAATAAATAAAAAGAAGCAATTTAAAAAATAAAAAAAATAGTTATATTTTATAACTTCGTTGCAAATAAAAAGTTTTCTTTATCTAAAACACTGATAATCAACACTTTATGAAAAAAAATGTTTTTTCAACAGCTATTTTCTCTTTAGCATTACTGTGACAAAACTTGCTTGATGTCTATTTTTTTATGTTTTAAAATAAGTTTTATAATTTATGCTTATGTGTTTTGTTAAGTTTTTTTCTCGATTGTTTTTTCGCTTTTTTATTCATTTCATCTAAAACAAATTGTTAGTTAGTTTAATCTAACAACAATGATGCAATAAATGACACGAACCTTTCACATTTTAACAAGCAATTCATTTATTTTAAAAATAAATTTTAAAAGCTTAATATTGTAGTACAATAGCTTTAGCCTTTGATTAAATTGTTACGTTCTTTAAGCATATTGCAAGCACACAAAGCATTGGATAAATACAACTCAATTAGGCAATATTATTGTTTTGGCAAACATAGCTATACTTGCTGTTTAATCAAAAATCATTGTAATCAATGGTTCGGGCATTTTTTATAACAATTTTCAGTTGAATAAGAAAACTCCTTTTGGCAAGCGAAACATACTATTTTTCAGTTCAAAAGGCCATTAAATTTACAAATATTGGTCGCTTTAGCCTAAAAAAAATAGTATGTTTAAACCTTTGATAAAAAAATGTATAAATGTCCGAACCATTGTCTAATGATAAACAGACTTATCATCAAATAGTAGTAACAGGTGTTGTACATTCTCAAGAAGCTAGTATGTTTAAATCTTTGATAAAAAATGTATTAATGTCCGAACTGTTGTTGTGAAAAACCATTGTCAAAAATAGACTTACCAATCTTGCGATTGAAAAAAAGCTTTAAACGAGCTTAGACGTGATAGGTAAAAAACCCATCACGTCTAAACAAATAAATAACATTGTCATAAAAACTCTCATCAACTTACTTTTACAGTATGATAAACGAAAATCTAATAAAAGTTGCTAATACTTTTTTTGGCTTAAAACATCTAAATCTATTGTTATTGTTTCACAATCTTTTGAATGATTTGCTCTTTGTCATTTTCAATACTTAGCATATAAATACCTTTTGGCAAATCTGCTATATCTATTTGCATATAATTTTTGCCTTTTATGGTTGCTCTTTTTTCTTCAAAAATCAAACGAGCATTCAAGTCATATAAGCTCAAATTTTGTTGTTTTTCGGTTGTTTCTAAAACAATATTTAGCTCATTTTTGGTTGGCATTGGATAAATTTTCAATAATTCCAAACTGCTTGTTTCCACATTTTCTATATCTTTTCCTGTACCATTATCGCCTGTATCTACTACTTCATTTTCTACATCTGTGTTGTTTCCATCGACAAAATCATCTAAAATTTCGCCATCATTTTCATTATTATCTTCCTCATCAATAGTTGTTTCTATGTTTTCATCTTCTTCAAAATTGTCGCAGCCTGTTACTTGCACCACTACATAAGCCGTATCACAAATTCCTGTATTGGCATCGCAGCCAATAATTGCTAGTGTTTCTGTGCCAACAAACAAAGGCAAAGCCGTATATTCTAGGCAAGTTGGCATAGAAGGCGGCAAATGCAAACTACAACTGAAAGTCATCTGAGCATCTGCAATATAAACATCTGCATTGGCTGGCAAGTCGCAAAATTCTGGACAAATCAAAGTCGGAACAACAGGTTCTGTACAAATGTAAGTCGTCGTTTCGCAATCGCTGGCCATTACTTCTATAAAAATATTTCCTGTGGTACAATTGCCATATTCATCACAAAGTTGATATATAATTTCCTCTGTACCAATAAATCCTAAGTCTGGAATGTAAGTTATGATACCATCAGACATCAGCAATGTTCCATTATCTGGCGGAGTAAAACCACTCACTTGAATAGCGTCATTGTCTGGGTCGGAGTCATTTATGGTGAGGTCTAAAATGATAATATCGCTCATTGTGAGATAAAAATCATCACCTGCAATTGGAGGCATATTTGGCGTACAACCAATTGTTAAAACAAGACTTGTAGCAGAACAAACGTTCATGTTTTCAGTCAAACAATATTCGATATAAACGCTATCTATTGTGTTGTTGAAACTTGCAAAAGGAGTTAAGCTAAAACAACTCTGCTGTACATTGAAACTTGCTGCATCGTTTTGGCTAACGACAGAAGTAATTGTTATTTCTTGTTCATCTTCACAAAAAATGCAAATATCGGCAGACTCATTCGGTTCAACACAGGTGCTTAAAACAGGAAAATCGCAAATTTCGGTTGGCAAATCGACTGCTTCGCCACAAGTGTAGTCAAAGGAAAAACTCGGTGGCAGACAGCCTGTCGCTAAGTCTGTAATTTGGAAAGTCACTGTTCCGCTTGTGTTTTCGCTCGCTTCATATTCAAAGCCTAAACCGACATTTCCATTTGCATCTTGCCAAATAGCGAAAAAATTGTCGCAATCTTGGTTCAACGCAATAGAACAAGCTGTTTGCTCTACAACGGTAGCAGTAATTTTGGGATAAACTGCAAGTCGCAAATTTTGGATGAGCGTTATGGTTTCGCCACATTCAGTCGGTTGTGTTTGTGTACCAGCCACATAATAATAATCGAAATACTGTGTTTCGCAACTTCCTGCAATAGCTTCTACTACAAAACCACCTGGATTTTCGACTTCGTTTCCTGCTTCGTCAAACCATGTTTCTGTTTGATTGAACCAATGCAACGAAAAAACTTCGCCACCACAAATATCAGTTTCTATCATTTCTGGCTGTGAGATTTCTGGACATTCTAGGGTTGGATTTTCTGTTTCTTCACAATTGAAACTAGCTGTTTCTATAAAAATATTGCAATTTGTTAAGATGCTAGAAACTTGAAAACTTACCGTTCCGCTAGTGTTTTCTGCTGCCAAATAATCGAAACCAACGCCTACATTTCCATTGCTATCTTGCCAAACTGCTGTAAAAATGTCGCAATCTTGTGTCAATGAAATTTGACATTCATTTTCTTCGATAATAGTAGCCGAAATTTGAGGATAAACCGCAATTCGCAATCGCTGAATTAGTGTGACATCTTCGCCACATGCTGCATCTTGTGTGACTGTTCCAGCCTCATAATAATAATCAAAATATTCCATTTCGCAACTTCCAAATGGCAAAGCCAAAATAAATCCGCCTGCATTTTCTACTTCGTTTCCTGCTTCGTCAAACCATGTTGCAGTTTGATTGAACCAATGTAACGAAAAAACATTGCCACTACAAAGGTCGGTTTCTATTGTTTCTGGCTGTTCGATTTCTGGACATTCTGGTGTTGGATTTTCTATTTCTTCGCAATTAAAATTAGCGGTTTCTACAAATATAGTACAATTTGTCTGTGTGCTAGAAATTTCAAAACTAACTGTTCCACTATTATTTTCTGCTGCCAAATAGTCAAAACCAATACCTGTATTTCCATTGCTATCTTGCCAAACTGCTGTAAAGTTATCGCAATCTTGCGTCAATGAAATTTGACATTCATTTTCTTCGATAATAGTAGCCGAAATTTGAGGATAAACCGCAATTCGCAATCGCTGAATAAGTGTGACATCTTCGCCACATGCTGCATCTTGCGTTACTGTTCCAACCTCATAATAATAATCAAAATATTCCATTTCGCAGCTTCCAAATGGCAAAGCCAAAATAAAACCACTTGCATTTTCTACTTCGTTTCCTGTTTCATCAAACCATGTTGCAGTTTGATTGAACCAATGCAACGAAAAAACATTGCCACTACAAAGGTCGGTTTCCATTGTTTCTGGCTGTTCGATTTCTGGGCAAATAGGATTTTCAGGTTCAATAGGTGATTCGCAAGCGAAAGCTGCATTATATGTCCAACTCGAAACGCAATTATTCGCAACATCATTGCTACTGCTACCATTCAAATGAGCTTGAAAAGTCAAAAAACCTTCGGTTGTGATAGCGTTATAAATATTTCCTTCTCCGCTATTGAGTTGGCTATCTGTCCAAGAAATATCAAAACTTTCACAGTTGGAAGTCAAAATCACTTGGCAATCAATCGCTTCAATAGTTGGATTAAAAATAGGGTGTGCAATCACATCAATCGTTTGGCTTACTATTGCATCACAATTATTTGTGCTAGATTCGTAAGTGGCATAAAAACTAAAAATAGTGCTTTCACAAATATTTTCTTGCAACACAAACGCATTCGGATTTGAAACAAAAGAATTGTTGTCGGCACGAAACCATGTCAAATTTCCGCCATCATCATTATTAATCATTGCATTTAAAGAAAGTACTTCTCCATCGCACATTTCATTTTTGCTTGCTGTTACATTTTCAAAGCTAGGGCATTCTAAAACAGCATTTGCACTACAATCAAAAGTTTGCGTTATCATTTCCAAATCGCAGCCAGAGCCATCAACAAAGCCACTATGAATAGAAAAGCTTACACTACCAGCAGCATTTGAATTGTTGATGTCATAATTAAAACCGATGCCATTATTGCCAAAAGAATCTTCCCAAGTAGCCGTAAAATTATCACAATCTTGACTCAATTCAATCATACAATTATCATCACTTATTCCGCTTACCGTAATTTTAGGATATACAAAAACCTTTGCGTATAGCACTTTTGTATAAAAACAGCCATCAATAACTATTGGATAATTTGCCGTAAAATTGTGTTCGACAATTTCGCAATTAGAAGCTGTAAAAGATAGATTTTCGGAGTTGGCTACAAGGCTTCCTGTTGTTGTAGCATTTGGAATACCTCCTTCAAAAGCAAACCAATTGATATTTTCTATGGTGTCGACAAAATGCAAATTTAAATTTAACATTTCTCCACTACATATATGTAAGCTATTGGCTTGCAACTGTTCGTCACTTCCTGGGCATTCATCGCCACAGCTTTGGCTAAACACAACAATAGAAGGAGCAAGACATTCAGGAGCATTTACATCTATAATAGAAACACCATGAGAGCCAGATGGAAAAGTCAATATCATTTCTATATTTGATAAAGCAATAACCGTTTCAGTGATAGAAGGACTATTAATTTGATAAACACTACTTTCATTCGTAATCGTAAAACCAATATTAAAAGTGCCATCTCCATTGCAAGTCGGTTCGGTGCTAACAATGTAATTTGGCGTTTCAACTTTTGTCACATTTAAACAGTCAGAAATATCAAAACAAGCATTCGCATCAAATAAGTTATTGATACTCACAACATCTGTGTTTATATTTTCGGAATTGAGTGAAGAAATGCCATAAATGCAATAATTTCCTGTAGGAATATTCGTGAAATCGACATTTGCAGATGACGATAACAACATTAAATTGTCGTTTTCATCAACAACTGCATAGTGATAATCATAATTTTCATTTATTAAACCTGTTGTTTGAACCGTAAAAATGCCAACAACACATTCTATATCATCAGCAGAACTCAAAGCACCTCCATAAGAATCGCAACTTTCGCAAACATAACTTTCTGCAAAAATGGCCGAATTACAGCTAACTTGCATATCATTATTAGCATCATACATCGTAAAAGTAACCATGCCTTCACCGCTCGAACTTGCCATATATATATTTCCTGTACCTGTATTTCCTTGACTATCAACCCAATTAGTTGCATAGCCTTCACATTCACTTATCAAGGTTACGCTACAATTGTTATTTTCTATACTTCCTTCAATTGGTGGATAAACGCTTACCGAAATTGTATCGCTAATGACATCTTCACAGTCCAAAGAACTATACACTGCATAAAATTGATAATTGACAACAGAGCAGGTACTTTCGCCAGCATATAAAAATACTTTATGTGTATTCTCAATCAAATCGTTTGTGTTGGCATTATACCAATTTAATGTTCCATCATCACTCGGATTTTCAATAGTAACAAATAAGTCGGTATATTCGCCATCACAAACAGCAGTAGTAGAAGCAAACGCATTGCTCAAAGTAGATTCGCAAGCATTCTGTGCGTAAAAAGAAGTAGTATAACAAATTATAGATAAAAAATATAATAGATTTAGTTTACTGAAATTATTCATGGCATTTAATGTTTTTATTCCAAGTTTTCTTTATTTTATTTTCGCAATTGATAATCAAGTATTTACCGTTTAATTATATTTTTTTTAGAAAAATAAATAAGTTAAACTAACTTCACAATGATTCAAGATTTACAATTACATCAATTAAAAATAGAATATGAAATTGTTTCTTTGAAAAAAACAATTTTCAATCTCATCTTATCATAAAACGTGCCATAAAATTTCAAAATTTTGTATGCAAACTTTTGAAATTCTTGCATAAGAAAAAAAACTCTTTATAATATTTTTATAAAGAGTTTTTTGTATAGTATTATATTTTTTATATGTTAAAAAAAAGGCTTAAAATTTTATTTTCGATAGTGAATGCTTTTAATAGAAAAACGATAAAATAATAGACTGCTATGCAAGCAATCAGTCATATTTTTGTCAATCACATAGATTGGTATGCCAAAATAATATTCAAAATAGCTTCAATTAAACATTGAAATGACAAATTATTTCGCCTTGCAAATCTGCAAAGAATGCGTTACAAGTATATCATCAGTAGAGAAATTTTCAAAACAATCAGCAAGTTTTATACTTTGCAAATCGCTCAAACTACCTATTCGATTTTGCTCTTCTAAGAGTTCAAAATCAGTTTTTTCTAATAGCAAACGATGTTCATTGATGCGTAAACGATTTTGTGGTTGTATCGTATTATCAATGGTATTCCATTGTTTTTCAGAAAATTTTAGGAAATTGAAAATTGTAATTTTTTTGTCTAAATGAGCAAAATGGTCAGACATATCTATGAAATGACTCATCAATGTTTCGGAGTGACTGATGCGTCTGAACTCTCGCAAAATGTCGAGCAAAATGGGTTCATAAATATGTTCAAAAGTATTGTTAGACGTAATAAAATCAATGGAAGCATCTTTGAAAGGCAGGTTTCGAGCATCGGCAACCAATGGCGAAATGTGTAAAGCTTCTAAAATAGCGTCGCAATGTTGAGCATTTTCGGCTTGCTTTGCTATTTCGCAAAAAGTCGTCCAACGCTCTGTTTTTATGTTTGGCAAAAACGTTTGCAGCTTGCCATTTTCGTAATATTCAATTATTTTTTTAAGCGTAGTTTGCACATTATCTATGCGTAAAAGTGGTGTTAAATCTACCGTTGTGATGTGTTTTGCACCACTCAAATACAAACCAATCGGCACGATAGGAAACCAGCCTGTACCAATTTCAAGTGCTTCATTTAGCTTTGCATTGGGCGTAGCAAATTGTTCAAAAGCCTTCAAATGATTGCTGCAATGCAAAAGTTTATCTTCCAAAAGTTCGTCTGTCAAACGCACACCTTTTGTAATATGTTTTTGAAACAAATAGTTAACTTTATGATTATAAGGCAAAAATGAAATCGTTTTTTGTATAACGGCTTTTAGTTTCCAAAGACTCATGTATATTTTTTTTAGCTGAAATATTTTTGTGCTAATAGTTCAGTTTTTTCAAACACAAATACATTTTTCATCGCAATGTAGAGACAAATCATGTCTTGTGTTTTTTATAAAAAAACGATAACTCTAGCCGTTGTTTGGTGTTATCACCAACAACTATACCACTAAATGACCATTTAATTCAATATTAACATTCATAACTTGTTGGTGTTATCACCAACAAGGGCGTGATATTTTGAAAAACAAAGATAATAAAATTTGAAAACAATTATTTTCCCAACAAAAATATGCAAGGCTTTTTATGAATATCTGGCTCTTGCGATTTCTTCCATTCTTGTATGCTCTTTGTTTTGATAAATTGCGACTCGAGGCTAATATTGCAAGCAATGCAAAGGCGAGTTTGATTTTTGCAGTTTTGCAATAAATCTTTGAAAAGGTGTGGATTTCGATAAGGTGTTTCTATAAAAATTTGCGTTTGCTTGTGAGCAATTTTGTCGAGGAACTGTATTTTCTTTTTGCGTTCTGCTTTTTTGATGGGCAAATAGCCAAGAAATGCAAAGTTTTGGCCATTCAAACCAGAAGCCATCAAAGACAACAAAATGGAAGACGGCCCAACCAAAGGCACTACTTCTATATTTTTTTGGTGTGCCAGCTCCACAATAACAGCCCCTGGGTCGGCAACCGCAGGGCAGCCTGCATCTGATAGCAAACCTATGTCATGGCCATTTTCGGCAGCTTCCAAAAAGTGCTGAAACTCATGGCTTTTCAAATGCTTGTCGAGATGATAAAAAGTCAAATCATCTATTTGCTTGCCATTTTTTTTGATGCCCAATTTTACTAAATAGCGGCGTGCATTTCGCAAACTTTCCACAATAAAATAATCTAATTTTTGAGCTGTTTCTGCCACATAAGCTGGCAAAACCGACAAGCCAGAGTCACCTAAAGTATTTGGAATGAGATATAATTTACCTTTTTGTTTCATATTTTTTTAGCCTGAAAATGTTTGAAAAATGCGTTTTGCAAAGATACATTTTCATAGAATATTTTGTTTATTTTTAGCTAAAGTTCTACTTTTTTAATGCCTTTATTTAATCAAAAGTTTAGACATACTATTTTTTCTAGCTTAAAGTACCCAATATTTGTAAATTTCATCGGCTTTTGAACTGAAAAATAGTATGTCTTTCTCGCTAAAAAATTTCTTTTGTCAAGGCATTTTTTATTTAGAAAACAAAGAAATCGCTTTGCCATCGTATTTTGTGTCTGTAACGGTATCTAACATAAAAGCAGCGATGTCACGACGACTCACAAATATTTTACCGACTCGTTCTTTGGCATTTTGCACTTTATAGCCTTTCGCATCTTTGTGTGTCAAAATAGCGGCTCGTGCGACAATAGACCGAACATCTTTTGCGGCAAACATCAAATTTTCGGCTCGTTCCATGTCGGCAAACAACTCACTTCCAATCATTGGAAAACTCAATTTTACGATAAGATACCAAAGCCAAGATTTTTCGCATTGCGGCCTAGAATCGCCCAAACCAACTGCCGACATTTGTACAAAGCGAGGCTTCGTTTCTTGTGCTTGAATGGCTTTCAAAATAGTTTTTACACCGCTTTCAACGATGTAATTCGGTGGTTTTGTTGTTCCTAAACAAGAAAGTACAATGTCTGTGCCTGCTACAAATTTTTTGACGACTTCCAAATCGCTAACACTTCCTTTTACAATATCTATGCTTTTGATGTCGGCTAATTTTGAAGGCGTACGAGCCAAAACTCTAACTTCAAAATCTCGTTTTAATGCTCCTTCCAACACATATTTTCCTGTTGCTCCTGTCGCTCCGATTATCGCAACGATAGGTTTTTTGTTTAAATTTCGTTTCATTTTATTTTTAATGCTTTGTTTTTTAAATTTATGTTGCAAAAATAGCTTTTTTCAAGTATAAAAAGTATAGCACTATACTAAAGTATAGCGTATATTTGCACAAAAAAACATAAACATGGACAAAACATTGCAAGAAAAAATAGATAATTTTAAAAGTTATCGCATCGACAAACCACCTTTAGAAATTATCGCACATTACAAAAAAGAATTGCAAGCCATTCAAGACACTTTAGATATTGTTTCGGGCAGATGGAAAATCCAAATTATTTCTTTGCTTTGCAATTGCGAATTTAGATATTCGGAATTGCAAAAAGGCTTACCCAAAATCACGCCTCGAATGTTGTCGAAAGAACTCAAAGATTTGGAGCAAAACGAATTGGTTATCCGAAAAGTACACGATACAATGCCCGTAAAAGTGAGCTACAAACTTTCTGATTATGGCTATACGCTTGTGCCTTTGATTGTAGAAATGACAGATTGGGGAATGGCTCACCGCAAAAAAATTATGCAGAAATAAGTCTTTTTGTCGTCGTATAAAAAGGAACTTTTTAACGATATTTCGAGTTTTTATAAGTAGCTTACCAAAACACTTCTAGCAAGCATTTTTTGTAACTGTTTAGCACTAACAATTTTGGCTAAAAAACACCTTTTTTCATTTATATTTCAGCTTTTTTTTGCTCAAAAGTCTATTGCTAAATAGTTACCATTTTTTTTCATAGAAAATTAGAATCATGTCTGAAAACACATCAATAACACCAAATTCAAACACACAATTAGAAGGAAATACTTACGAAATTATTAGAAATAGGCTGCAAAAGCATGGAAATGAGCTTATTGTTCGCTTAAATAATTTGAATGATGCACGAAAAGATGTTTTCGGAGCAGTAGAAACAACTTTGATTGCAAGCGACAGAATTTCTACCGAAAATAATTGTTTGGCGGCCGATATTCTTGCACTCGACAATTTGTGTCTTTTCGGCTACAATGTGTATATGGGCTTGAAAAGTGAAGTAGATTTGAGTGATGTGTTTAGTTTATATGAATTTAGTGGCAATAATTTTCACGAAAAATCGCTAGAAATCATTGAAGATGAGCGTTTTCTTGATGATTTTCGCAATATGTATCGCTATTATCGTCATACGGCTTTTGTTAGGTTCACGATTTTGAATGCTCATTTGTATATGATTTTCAAAATTGGCAAAAATCATAGCGATATAAAAGTGTTTAAATGGATTATTCAAGCCGATAATACTTTACAATACATTGATGATAGAAGTGCTGCCGAAGTACGTTTGCCAGAGCAATATGAATTTGAGTGGCAGCGAACAAGGCGAGATATGCACCGAAATGGCAAGCATCCACATGTTTCTATTCAAGACCGTTTGTTTGTCGAAACGGTTGGCGGCGATTTGACCATAAAAATTGAAGATAATACTGAAAGTGGCAAAGGCATTTATGCGGAAGATGTGCAGTATAAAGAGCAAAGTTTGGACGATGGCGAGTATTTTTTCGCTGATTTGGGCAATTTGATAGCCTTGAAAATAAAGCCTTATCGTGAGTCGGCACGCTATTTTATTTATAATGCAAAGGTGCAAACCGTAAAAAGAAGCGACACTTTAGAAGACTCTGCTGTTTTGTTGCCAGACGGCCACGGCTTGATTTTTTCTGATGGCTATTTTTTGCAAACAGGCGAGTTTAAGCGTTTCGATAAGCAAATAAGAGGCATGAGATTTGAGAAAAGAATCGTGTCGCCAAATGGAGAAGATTATTTGTTTGTGTTTTATCATCCAGCGAGCAGCGAATACATTTTGATGTCTTACAATATCATTGAACAAAAGGTTAGTACGCCTATTTTGTGCAATGGCTATACTTGCTTTCCCAATGGCGAACTTTGTTATTTTCGTGCCGAAAAAGAACCTACCAAACATCATGTTATACAGATTTGGCAAACGCCATACACTAAAGATGAGCCGATTACGAATGTAGATAAAGATAATTTTTTGTTTAAAATCGGCAATAAAGACATTGTGAGAGCGATGGCCGAATGCCACGAAATTTTGAAGCTGCTACAAAAACAAGACTCTTACGCCAACCTTTATTTAGACCTTGTAAAAGAAACAACAGATGTTTTAGATAGCTATTATTGGATTGATAAGCCTGTTACTTTCTTGCTCAACGAACCGCTTTTGGAGATAAAAAAAGCGGCTACAACTGCCATTGATGAGTTTGAAAAAGTGCAACGCATTCGCCAAAATACAAAAGAGCAAGTTGCTACTATTTCTAAAAAAGCAGAGGGTTTATTTACAAAAACAAAACGCACACGATTTGACGATATTGACAAATATGTGCAGTTTTTGGCCAACTTTAGAATGCTTCGAGGCGAAACGATTTCACTCAAAGAGTTGCGATATATTGATGGAGATTGGGTAAACGATTTGGAGCAAAAACTCGGTGCAGAAAGTGAGCGTTTGTCGCAAAACTGTGTGACATTTTTGCTAAAACCTGATGCTTTGCAGCATTATCACGATAAAATAGCGGCTCAAAAAGACGAAATTGGGACAGTAAAAAAAGGAAGTGAAGCCAAAAAGTTGGGCGAAGAAATTGCACAAGTAGGCAAGGAATTGGAAATGTTGATTGATATTGTCAGCAATTTGAAAATAGAAGATGCAACTCATACTACCCAAATTATTGAGCAAATTTCGAGCATTTTCGTTGGCTTAAATCAGAGCAAAGCAAAGCTAAAAAATCGTCAAAAAGATTTGTTAAGTACCGAAGCTTTGGCAGAGTTTACGGCACAATTGAAGCTTTTAGACCAGAGTTTAATCAATTATTTGGATATTTCGGATACACCGCAAAAGTGCGATGAGTATTTGACAAAATTGATGATTAGCTTAGAAGAATTGGAAGGCAAGTATGTTGATTTTCAAGAGTTTACGGCAGAAATAAGCGAAAAAAGAGAGAATTTGTATGAAGCTTTCGAAACGAGAAAGCTAAGTTTGATAGAGGCGAAAAACCGTAGAACAGCAGCTTTACAGTCGGCAGCGAATCGGATTTTTAAAGGCATCAAAAACAGATTAAAAAACTTCAAAACTATTGAAGAAATCAATGCTTATTTTGCGGCCGATTTGATGATTGAAAAGGTGCGAGATATTGCGAAGCAGTTGTTTGAGTTGGAAGATACTGTGAAAGCCGATGATGTGCAAAGTCAGCTAAAAAGTTTGAAACTAGAAGGTATCAGACAACTGAAAGATAAGCAAGAATTGTTTGTAGATGGTGGCAATATCATCAAAATGGGCAAACATTTGTTTTCGGTCAATACGCAGCCGCTAGATTTGACGATTGTAGAGCGAGATGGCGATATGTTTTTTCATCTGACAGGCACTAACTTTTTTGAACGTATAGAAGATGAAGCGTTTTTGAAAACAAAAGCAGTTTGGCAACAGCATCTTATTTCGGAAAATGAAACGGTGTATCGTGCCGAATATTTGGCTTATCAGGTGTTTTTGGAGTTGATGAAAGGGGAACTTTAGTTTTTTGGTGGAAAAGGAAAATAATTTGTAAGGATATTATTTTATATTTGAGCATCGTTTTATAAAAAGAAAATGACAATGAAACAAGAGCGATTAAAATTGAGTAACATACATTTGAAAGGCTATAAATCTATCAATAGCGATGGACAAAGCATTGATTTTCAAGACATTACGATATTTTTGGGAGCAAATGCGGCTGGAAAAAGCAATTTAATTTCGTTTTTTTCTATGCTTGATTATATGATGGGTAAATCTTTGCAGGTTTTTGTTGGTGAAAATGGTTCGGTAGATTCATTTTTGCATTATGGTTCAAAACAAACAAGTGAAATAGAAGCTACAATTCAATTTACGAATGATATAGAGAAAAACATTTACAAATTCATACTTTCTCATGCCGTAAATGATACTTTGATATTTAAAGAAGAAAATTTAATTTTAGAAAAAGATAATCAAAAACCATTTAAAATTAGCTCACGTTCTGGCTTAAAAGAAAGGAAGAGTTTTTTTTCAGATAAAGAAACAGATTTTCTAAAAACAATTCATTTTCTATTAATAAACTGCAAAGTTTTTCAGTTTCATGATACTTCAAAAACGGCTAAAGTAAGAAACAAAATTTTTATTCATGACAACTCTTTTTTATACCATGATGGCAGAAACTTAGCCGCTTTTCTATATTTATTAAAGCTAAAAGAAAGAAAATATTACGATAGAATTGTGCGATATATTCAGCAAATTATGCCACGTTTTGGCGATTTTGAACTGATACCTTCTCTGCTAAATGAAAATTATATCATGCTCAATTGGCGAGAAAAAAAGTCAGATTATTTGTTTGGGCCGCATCAAATTTCAGATGGAAGTTTGCGATTTATGTGTTTAGCGACTTTATTGTTGCAGCCGCCAAAATTCCTACCTTCAGTTATCATTCTCGACGAACCAGAATTGGGTTTGCATCCTTCTGCAATTTCGGTTTTGCGAGGCATGACAAAAATAGCTAGTCGGTATTGTCAAATTGTAATGGCTACACAATCTACTCGTTTGGTTGATGAGTTTGAAGCGAAAAATATTGTAGTAGTAGAGCGAGACGATAAGGAAAATTGCAGTATTTATAAAACACTTGACGAAGAAAAATTGCAAACTTGGCTAGAGAATTATAGCTTGAGCGAGTTGTGGGAAAAAAATGTTTTGGGAAGGCAGCCATGATGAAATTTATCAGACTAAACATAACGGCAGAAGGCCAAACAGAAGAGCGTTTTGTAAAAGATACTTTAGCAACATGGTGCTACACTTGCGGCTTTAGACGGCATTGAATCTTTAAAATCAAACTGCTTACATTTCAAAGATTGGCTAGAAAAATTAGAAAAGCTATCGAAAAGAAAATAACGAAAAACACGCCATTACACAAAGAAAAAAACTTTGCATAATGGCGTTTCGTTTTTTGAAATAAGTATCAAGCATTATTTTTATAAATGTATTAGAACTATGATTTTTAACAGATAGACTTCTGTTATTTATCCAACAGTTTTAACAAACACTATTTAAGTAGTTAGCACAAATCGTTAAATGGTGCTCAAAACTTATTTTATAATTTCGATATATTGATTGGTATTCAAAACGCCATTTACCTGATAGCTTTCCAAAACACTATAATTATCTTTTGCCAAAAAACAAGTATTACATTTTTTGCTTTCGGTTTTTATATCTGCCATTTCTATTACAAAATCACTTTTTCGAAATTCTATTCGATAATCATTTGCTGGCTCAAAAGGAAATGGCATCAACAAAACGAACTCGTCAGAATCATTGACTTCTCTAATTGAAGTTACATAAGCACTATCTATTTCATCTGTAAAATTGCTGTTTTTCACATAAGATTTCAGAAAAATACTATCTACTTCTTCTGCTTCAAAGTTGATGAGCCTTATTTCATTGATGTCAAAAGCACTTAAACAATCTTTTTTGGTACAACAAGAAGCAAATAAAATAATTATTAAATAAAAAGTAATTAAATTTCTCATAACAGTTTAAATTTTTGTTAAAAGCTTGCTACTTTAAAATAAGCTTTTTTGAGTAGTTATACAAACTAAACAAAAAGCTGCTTTTTTACATTTTTGTGAAAATTTTGATAACGGATATAAAAGTTTTATTTTAGATGTGCTACAAAAACCTTTTCAACTTCAATAAATGTATCGTATTATGAGAAAAATAAATTTACTAAAATTTACTATTTTGTTTTTTGCTTTTCAAAATATGTTTGGACAAGCTTCTGGCAATATAAATTACTCACAAAAACAACAAAACTTTTGCAACTATACCTATACGTCAGACCATAATATTAATCTAGAATTTCAGAAAAATAGCGATATTATTTTGAGTGTAAAAGCTTTGGCAAATGTTAAAGCAGATGCTTATGTTGCGATTTTTAATGTAACACAAGTAGGCAAAGATATAGTAGAAGTCAATGATTTGATAAATGCACGCATTAAGATGGTGGAAAATGCAGTGCAAAATGAAGAAAATGCTACATTTTTTGTAGATATGCTTTCTTTTGTGCCAATATATGAATACGAAGTAGAAAAAAAAATATTTAGCAAAAAAACATATAATGAAATTCCAAAAGGGTTTGAGGTCAAAAAAAACTTGCATATCCAATTTAATGAAGCCACTTATTTAGACTCTTTGGTGGCGATGTGTGCGAAAGCCGAAATTTATGATTTAGTGAAAGTTGATTATGTTTCAGAAGTTTTAGGGCATAAAAAGCAAGAGCTAAAAACGCAAGCCTTGACGATGCTCAAAGAAAAACAAAAGAGCTATGAAGATTTGTTGGGAAGTTCTTTCAGAGATTTTGAGAAGGATTTGGTAGATGCTTTCAAAGTTGTCTATCCTGTTGAGATGTATCAATCATATCAAGCTTTTTCGAGGTCTTCTTTGCACCCAAAAAAGTATGCAAATGTGCAAGTTGCAGACAAGTCAAACTCTACTTTTTATCAATCTGTTATGGATAAGGATTTTGATTTGGTGATAGAGCCACTTATTATAGAGCCTGTTATTCAGTTGATGTATGAAGTGAAAATGAAAATAAAACGTCCTAAAAAAGTAAATTTACCAAGAACCCAAAAGGAGTATTTGATGATTTCTTCGGAAGGTGAGATAAAACATTTAGATATAAAGTAATTTTTTTTAGAAATGAGTTGAAAAACACTTTTGAAGTGCCTTTCAACTCATTCCTTTAAGATACTTTCATTTCCGCCATTTTCAATTCCCAATGCCAAGCAGTTCGCATCATATCTTCAATATCGTATTTCGGCTGCCAACCCAACAACTCTTTTGCCTTCGTATTGTCGGCATAAATTTTTTCGACATCGCCACCTCTTCGTTTACTCATTTTATAATTCAAAGCCATATCGCTCACTTTTTCAAAAGCATAAATCGCTTCCAAAACCGTTACGCCTTCGCCCAAGCCCAAATTAAAAACCTCACATTTCGACGCATTTCTGCCGCTTATCACATATTGCAAAGCTTTTGTATGTGCATTCGCAATATCCATCACATGAATATAATCTCGAATGCAACTGCCGTCTCGTGTGTCATAATCATCACCAAAAACGCTCATTTGCTTTCGCCTTCCAATGGCTGTTTGCGTAATGATAGGCACTAAATTTTCAGCTTTTTCTTGCACTTCGCCAATCGCTGACGACTCGTGAGCTCCCACAGGATTGAAATATCGCAGCAAAATGTTGTTATTGCCTTGCGTTTTTGCAAAAGCCTGTATCATAGCTTCGCCAATTTGCTTGGTGTGTCCATAAGGCGATTCTGCTTTTTGCAAAATAGTTTCTTCCGTAACAGGGAGTTCTTTCGAATTGCCATAGACAGAGCAAGAAGACGAAAATACGAAATGTGGAACATCGTAATCTGCTACACACTGCAATAGATTGACTAAAGAGCTGATGTTGTTTCGGTAATACAATAAAGGATTTGCGACTGATTCGGGAACAGATTTGTAAGCTGCAAAATGGATAATTCCTTGAATATCTTGATGTGCTTCAAATACGGCTTTTGTCGCCTCGAAATCGCATAAATTGACCGTATAGTTTTGCACTCTTTTTCCTGTAATAGCAAAAACACCATCTAAAATATTGTCGTTTGAGCGTGAATTATCGTCAATAGATACTACCTCAAAACCGTTGTCGATTAAATCTACCAAAGTGTGTGAGCCGATATAGCCACAGCCACCTGTAACAAGTATTTTCATATAATTTATTTTTCTTTTTTTTAGTTGTTAAGCTACCAAATCTAACACTTATTATTTTCATGTTCCATATTAGCTTTCATAAAAAAAACTTCATTTTAATAAACCTTATTCACAAAATTTTAGATAAACGATAATAGGAAAATAAGGTGGTAGGCATTTTCAAAATGCCTACCACCTCGTTTTACGAAAAAGTTTGCTAAGAAAATACCATTCTAATTTTCGCCTTAATCCAATAATATTCGTATTTTCGCTTACATTTTTTTGCGAATAATGTCTAACTAAAACTTTTTTCTAGCTAAAATTACCAGAAGCAATCAATTTTTTAAGCCCTTCTTCGAGTGTCACTAAAGGGCGTTCAATCAAGGTACGCATTCTATCCAAATTTGGCAAGCGTCTTTGCATATCACCTTCTTTTAGTGCTGGCAAATGCACAATTTTTGACTGCGAGCTGGTTACTTTGATAATGGTTTCGGCAAGTTGCAAAATATTTACTTCTACTTCATTTCCGATATTTACGACAGTATTCACATATTGTTGATTGTTGAATGTTTGCAAAACGGCTGCAATATTATCATCTACATAACAAAATGTGCGACTTTGCAAACCATCACCATGAATCGTTAAATCTTCGTTGGCAAGTGCAGCTTTCAGAAATTTTGAAACGACGAAATCGGTGCTTTGCTTTGGGCCATAAGTGTTGAAAAAGCGAAAAAGCGTATAGTTCAAGCCATACTCCTGCTGATAAGAGGTGCAAAATGCTTCGCCAATGTTTTTGACAACAGCATAAGGCAAGCGAGAATTGAGCGGCGTGCTGATTTCGTCTTGCGGATAAGTGATAGATTCGCCATATACTTCGGATGAAGAAGCATAAAAAACTCGTTTTACGCCCGTATTTTTCGACAAATTCAAAATATTTTCGATACCTTTAATGTCTTCCAACACCTTGACAGGATTTTTTAAGGTTCGCTGCACGCCCACAACAGCAGCATAATGAAATACATAATCGAAGCGGTGCGAAAACATAATTGCTGAAATATCTGTATAATTATTGACATCGCCTTTAATGAATTTCCAATTATTTTGTGAGTTGCTCGGCAATTTTTCTCTTTTGCCTGTCAAAAAATTATCAACTATAACGACATAATTATCCGTATTTTCTATCAATTTTTCTGCCAAAGAGCTACCAATAAAGCCTGCTCCGCCTGTTACTAAAATTCTTCTCATAATGATATATTTTTCTTGTTTCTTTTGGTTTAAAGATAGCTAGTTTTATTTTTTAGTTGCACAAAGCTAGATATTTTATTTTTGAAGAAAGTTTTTTTTTGGAAAAAGAGAAAAATAACATTATATTTATTTTTTATAAAAAGAAAAAGAGAAAACATGAAAGCACATAAAATACCTTTATTAAGTGTTCCAGAATATATCATTCAAGAACAGGAAAACCACACAAAATATGAATATCACAATGGCAAAATTTTCGCTTTGGCTGGTGGCACATTGCATCATGGGCTGTTGTGTGGCAATATTTATGCAGAATTGCGAAGTCATTTGAAAACGAAAAAATCTGAGTGCAAGCCGTTTACGAGCGAAATAAAACTGCGAATCAAAACACGAAATAGCTTTGTTTATCCAGATGCTATGATGATTTGTGGCAAAATAGAAACTTCGCAACAAGATAAAAATGCAGTAACGAATCCTATTCTTGTCGTTGAAGTTTTGTCGAAATCAACTGCAAATTATGATAGAGGCGATAAATTTTTCTTGTATCGTCAAATACCGAGTTTGCGAGAGTATGTTTTGATTTCGCAAGACAAACCGCAAGTTGATGTTTTTTATAAAAAGCAAAATACCGATTTATGGCAAATAACAAGATTTGAAGGCTTAGAAAACGCTATTCTTTTGCAATCGCTAAATCTTAAAATTGCTATGTCTGATTTGTATTTTGATATAAACTTGAAAAAATGAAAATATATATTTCCATCATCATTTTAGCACTATTCTTTTTTGCTTGCTCTAATACTGATGAAGAAAAGCAGTCAATAATCGTTGAAAAGCAGCAAAACAAGTTTTCTGCCAACGCAAAAGTAGAAGCATGGCAATCAAAAACTATTGAAAAGAAGCAAAGTAAATCTGTTACGACTGTAACAACAGAAGAAACGCAATCAGGAATGCCTGAAATAAAGCGAAGCAAATCTATTACTGTAAAAACAGAAGAGCAACAATCTGAAACGAATCAAAATAAATTTTCTGCTAGTGTAACAATAGAGACAAAAAAAGAAGTGGTTAAAACTATTGATGCTCTTGAAATTCTTGTGATTCCATGCTACAATGGCTATGAATATGAACTACATAATTATGATTTTAATCCAATAATTGAACAAGAACTCAATAATTTTGCAACTATCCATGTGCCAATATTTCCTTTCAAAAAACTAAAAGGTGTAGCTTTTCAAGGTGTTTTTGATAAAAAATATTGCAAGCCTATTATCGAAAAAACAAATGCAGACTTTTTTGTTATGACAAAATTTGCTAAAAATTACGATAATTTTGCTCCAAAAAAGCATGGTTGGGGTTACGAAACAAGAATACTTGATATAAAAACCATGAAACAAATAAATTCTATTGAAGCACACGGTTTGAAAGAATATGGCGAAATTGAAAAACACATTAAAGAAAACATTGAAGTTTTGAAGGCTGATATTGAAAATATGCAATAATTTTTTTCCTTTTCTTCAAAAAAACAAATAAACCCTTTCGTTTTCTAGCTTTCTAAATATTTGAGTATCTTTGCCAAAAAGAAAAACAGATTTTCAAAAAAATATGACAGTAACACCATCAATCAAAGCTTATTTTGTATCGGATATACACTTGGGCAGCCCCAATAAAACAGAGAGTAGAAAGCGAGAAAAATTGTTGGTAAGCTGGCTAGATACAATAAAACATGATGCAACAGCGATATACATAATGGGCGATTTGTTCGATTTTTGGTTCGAATATCGACATGCTGTGCCTCGTGGCTATACACGCATTTTGGGCAAGCTGGCCGAGTTGAGCGACCGAAATATTCCGATACACTTTTTTACAGGCAATCACGACATGTGGATGTTTGGCTACTTCGAAGAAGAACTCAGCATAAAAGTACATCGAAAATCTGTGGTAACAAAAATCGGAAATGAACACTTTTTTTTGGCTCACGGCGATGGCTTAGGCCCAAACGATACAGGCTACAAAATCTTGAAAAAATATTTCTTTGCCAATCGTTTTTGCCAATATCTGCTCGCTTCTTTGCACCCAAATTGGACGCTCGCAATGGCCAACTTTTGGTCTGGAAAAAGCAGAGATGCCAACAACAAAAAGGCAAACTATTTTACGGGGCAAGACAATGACCCTTTGCTATTGTATGCCAAACGAAAACTAACAGAACTGCCTCATATCAACTATTTTGTTTTTGGACACCAACACTGGCCAGTCGAAAAACAGCTAACTAAAAATAGTAATTATATTAATCTTGGCGATTGGATAAAACATTTTTCTTATGCACAATATGATGGAAAACAACTCAAAATTAAGCATTTCGACACTCAAAACAATGTGTCTCCTACTATTTAGCAGTCTGTTGATAGCTTTTACGCCAGCTACAATCAGCAACTATGAGCTAGTGAGTAGCGTGCCGCTAGAAGCACATTTTATGACCACCGATTTTTTGAAAAGTGCCTATGTCATTACCAACAAAAATCAGGTGATGAAGTATGACTCAACGGGCAATTTGATAGGCAATTATAGCGAAAATAGATATGGCCAACTCACGAGCATTGACGCAAAAAGTCCGTTCAATGTCTTGATGTTTTATAAAGAATTTTCGACGCTCGTTTCGGTAGATATGAGAATGTCGGCACGTCGATTATACAAACTTTCGAGCGTAGATTTAAACAATATTGCAGCCGCCTGCTTGTCTGACGACAACTATATTTGGCTATACGATATGGACGCTGGCCGCCTAAAAAAAATTAATCATGCTTACGAAACTATCTATCAAAGTGTAGAAGTTCCGCAACTTGTTGGGCAAGAAGTTGAGCCTAATTTTATGATGGAAAAAGATGGTTTGATTTACCTCAATATTCCTAAAGTTGGTGTGATGATGTTCGATATTTATGGCACTTATTACACTTCTGTATCAGTAAATGAGCTAGGTTTTGATGACTTGGAGTCGTTTCAAGTCTTGCAACACAAAATTCTTTATTTTAAAGAAGGACACTTATTTATTTATGATGTTTTTCAACAAGAAATAGATAGCTACCCTATTCCTAAAAGCCTCGAAGCTAGTGATGTGAAAGTCGAAAAAGGACGTTTATATATGCTAGATGAAGAGCAATTGCAGTTTTATAAGCAAAAATAAATGAGACCGATTTCATGAGACTTTTGCCTAAAAAACAGCAATTAGCCTCATTTTAAGAAGTTCATTAGGTTTTATCTAATTGTTTTTAAGTCTTTTGCTGAAAAAAATATTTTTTGGTAACCCAAACACTTTAAAGAAGTATATATCTAATATCGCAGTTTTTTCTTCAACACAACTAAAAACAAGTTGAAAACGTTTTATTAAAAAAAAACGCTATTAATTTTTAGTGCTTTCCATTTACTTCTTTATATATCAAAAATATTATGAAACGACTATATCAAATTTACTTTCTGATACTCTTGTTCATTAGCGTGTTTTTGATACCTGCTTGCAGCAATGAAGCACCTATTGATACTACAAGTTTTGATTATACTGCTCCTATTGAACGTGAAACAATGATTGACATCATGATTGATATTCATTTGGCAGAAGCCCTTGCAAACAATACAAAACTAAAACGAGAAGGTGTGGAACTCAAAGCTATTGGCCAATATTATGAAGATATTTTTGAGGCACATCAAATTGACCAAGAAAAGTTTACGATGGCTTTCGAATATTATACGCAACGCCCAAATGATTTTGATTTGATGTATGAAGAGTTGATAGATAGAATGAGCAAAATGCAGGCGGAAGTGACTGCTAAATAACAATACAGTAAATTATATAAAAAAAGAAAGCAACCGAATATATTCGGTTGCTTTCTTTTTTTATATGTATCTTTGGCCAAACTTTTTGACTAAAAAATTTGCTTATGAATGATACAACTGATATTGCTCTCTTGTGGGCAGAACTCATGGCCGAAATGCAAGCAAACTTTGGTAAAGTGCCAGATTTGCAAACTATGTTGTTTTTGATAGGAGTGCAAGAGCTAGGACAACTTCGCCACGATTTCAACAAAGAAGAAAAGCAAGACTTAATACATATTGCTGTTTGCTGTTTATTGAGTCAGCAAGGACATTTCCATTTTATTGGCAGAGATGAAGACGGCTGGCCACACTACGAAGCTACCAATAGGCTCAATGAGCAGGAATGGAAAGGTTTGTTTCAACAAGAAATACAACTCAAAACGCTGATTTTGCAGTATTTTGAAAAATATTAAGTCTGACTATTTAGCCAAAAAAAGTAAGTGATAGTTTGTTATTATACAAAGCAATCATTTAATGACTTCGCAAACCCACTTTTTTAGCAGCTTTCGGAGGCAATACACCAGATTTTGTTTTCTTCTTTTTCTTTTTGCTTGGTGTATGACTCGTTTGTGCATTAGCTGGACAACCTGATTTTCGCATACAGCTAGGCGAAATTAAGAAACTAGCGACTAAAAGTAAAATCAATGTTTTTTGATACATATGTTTTTATTTTTTTATAAAAAAGAATGTGATAAATATACTGTAAAGTAAGTAATTTGGCATTTTATTATTTCTGTTTTTAAAACTCAAATATAAGGTTATTTATTGTAAAATGAAGGCATCTAAATAATTTTATAAAATATATTCATTTTAGACAAAAAAATTAAGATTGTAACTTAATAAAAGAAAAAAGCATTAAAAAAAACTGACATTTCAAAGACAATTGACTATATTTAACTTTTTGTAAGCTAAATCTACTAAGTTTGGCTTATTTTTTGAAGTTCTTTAAGCCTATTTGGAGGTTATTAAGTACCACAAGTACTATTTAATAAAGCATTCGTTTAGTGGCTAACGCATTGACATTCAAGGTCTTATATTGTTCTGAAATGCCCAAAAACTTCTGAACGACTACTTAAAACAATAAAAATAACTTAAAACTTTGATTTTCAAGGTTTTAGTACACTGTAATCTAAATTTTTAAGGTTTGTTTCACATAAATGTTATGATAATCGAGGTGGAAGGCACTTTAAAAGTGCCTTCCACCTAAATACTAAAAAAGAACGACACGCCCTTGTTGGTGTTATCACCAACAAGTTGTTACGAAAAAATAAGCTTTAAAATA
>JBMZCV010000042.1:0-32839 GCA_049613665.1 Chitinophagales bacterium
CAGCATGAGTTTTTAACTCGTGCTAAACCAAAAGGGTAGCTTTTAGCTACCTATTTTCGTCCAATTCAAAGCTATCTGGTAGTTAAAAACTACCAATTTGATGTGGTACGAGTTGAAAACTCATACCTGTTTTATAGTTTATTTGGCACTTTTTGGAGCGAAAAACAATATTCTTGTTATGCTTAAATTCGACACCCACCTATCACGTTTCAACAAACGGATAACATTTCTCAAAAACCTTAGAAGATTTAAATTACAGTATAGTAGTCAGACAAAAATAAATACACATCTCGTTGAAGCCTAACACGCTGAACATCAATACGTTAGCAACGAATCGACCGTTTATTAAATAGTGCTTGTCACTTAATAGCTTTGTTTTCTACTTACCTATTAATTTATCTAAATATACAAAACACGGCTTATTATATCTGCTTTAAACAAAACTTCAGTATGCAAACAACTCAGCAACGGATAAAAAACAAAAGAGAAATCATCGTTTCTGTTTTTAAAACAGATATTCAAGAACAGGAATTGAACAGATTAATGCCTGTTCTAAACAGTTTTAATAAAATTATTAAATGGAATACTGATTTAGAGGATTGCGACAATATTCTTAGAATTGAAAGTTATGAAATTATCGTTGATGAAATCATAAATCTGCTTACCAAAGTAGGAATTCAGATTGAAGAATTGGGAGATGAAATAAAATGAGTGAATAATTAGACAAAAAATTACTTTGTGAGCTGCACACCTGTAACATATTTCGAGCTTTTGGTTTGTCGAAAAGGCAAAAACTGAGTGATTCTGTCTGTCATTTCGTCTAGTTCTTTTTCATATTTGAGTTCCAAAACAACAGCATTATCAGCAGCATGATAGCGAGACGAAAAATGTCTTGCTTTGAAAAATGAAAAATAACGCAACTGCTGGTCGATGGTAATACGAAACTTTCGGTCTGCTGTTCCAAAATAAGAACGCACATAGCTATTGAGTAAAACGGGTTGGAGGGTATGCAAACCACACAGTTGATTGACTTGTTTTGTTAATAAAGCAATTTGCTTTCTATCAGCAGCATTACTAAAATTTGCTATCGGCTGAATTTCTTTTGTGCCGAGTTGGTTTTGCTTTATCTTGATTTCCAAAAGTGGTTTTACTACCTCATTAGGTGTGTTATTGTACCAGCGAACTCGAAATTTTTTGCGATTAGCCACACCAATAACATTATCTTGATAGGCCATAAGATTTGGCGTATCAAAATAAATGTTATTAATCTGTCTAGTTGGGTAAATCTGACGCAAAGCCGCAGGATGTAGTCGCAAAGCTTGCAACACAACATTGAGGCTAAGGTCTTCGATTTTGTATTTTAGTTCGTAACGCATTGAGTAAATATTTAAGTAGTCGGACAGATTTATTCTACAAATTATGAAAACTAACACGCTGAATATCAATACGTTAGCAACGAATCGTCCTTTATTAAATAGGTGCTTGGCACTTACAACCAGCCTTGAGCTTTCATCCAATCATCATTAAATACTTTTCCTACATAACGACTGCCATGGTCGTGCAACAAAACGACAACCATATCGTCTTCTGTCAGCTCGTCGGCCATTTCCAACACGCCTTTTATAGCCGAACCAGCCGAATAACCCACAAATAAGCCTTCCATTTTTGCCAAATCTCTAGTCAGCACCGCACCATCTTTGTCCGTTACTTTTATAAATTTGTCGATAACGTCGAAATCTATGTTTTCAGGAATAATATCTTCGCCGATGCCTTCTGTGATATAGGTATAAATTTCTTTTTCATCAATCTTTCCTGTTTCGTGGTAGGCTTTCAAAGTAGAACCATAAGTGTCAATACCAATGATTTTGATGTCTGGATTTTGCTCTTTCAAGTATTTGCCAACGCCAGAAATAGTGCCACCTGTACCAACACCAACGACAAAATGCGTAATTTTTCCTTCTGTTTGCTTCCAAATTTCAGGCCCTGTCGACTCGTAGTGAGCCTTTCGGTTCGACAAATTATCATATTGATTGACATAAAAAGAGTTGGGCGTTTCTTCACCCAATCGCTTCGATACTGAGTAGTAAGAACGTGGGTCTTCTGGCTCAACATCTGTTGGACAAACAAAAACTTCTGCTCCCATCGCTCTCAGAATATCTACTTTTTCTTTCGATTGTTTGTCAGTAGTCGTAAAAATACATTTATAGCCTTTGATAATACCAGCAATAGCCAAGCCCATACCTGTATTGCCAGAAGTACCTTCTATGATAGTGCTGCCTGGCTTGAGCAAACCTGCTTCTTCCGCATCTTCAATCATTTTTAGTGCCATACGGTCTTTCACAGAATTTCCAGGATTAAAAAACTCTACTTTAGCCAAAACAGTTGCTTTTACATCGGCCGTAATGCGATTTAGCTTTACCATTGGCGTATTTCCAATGGTTTCTAAAATGTTGTTGTAATACATAAGCTATAAAAATTCTTTCTTTTTTGAACTAACAAACCTTTTGGGTATATTAGATGTGTTATATTTGTTTAAGTGCCAAGTACTATTTGATAAAGAGTCTGATTCATTGCTAACACATTGATAATCAAGGTGTTAGTTTGTTCTCAAATATCAAAAAGCATCTGAACGACTGTTTAATTTGTTTTTTTTGGTTTTAAATGTAATCATTTTTACAGAAAATGACCTTATTTGAGCAAAAAAAAAGCAGTTGGCATCTTAAATGCAACTGCTTTTTTTTAATTAAGTAACGCTCAAAAAATAACTTATTGATTTGAGTTTGAGATTTTCTGCTATACTTCGTTGAAAAGCCTCCTCGTAGCTATGGCTATGACTGTGTTTTTCGCCTTGTCTATCAAAAAAAATCGCTGTCTAAAATCGTTAACTTATTTTTTTGCTATTACTAAACGCATAATGTTTATTGATTTAAACTTTTAATATATCTGTGAATAGCCATTGTCATCGAAGGCGACTCAGGAGCAGGTGCTTTCACATCGAGGTGCAAGCCACGGTCAATAACAGCCTTAGATGTTGTAGGGCCAAAAGCAGCTATACGAGTATCTTTTTGTTTAAAATCTGGAAAGTTGATAAATAAAGATTTTAGGCCTAGAGGGCTAAAAAATACAATCATATCATAATAAATATCTTCGAGGTCAGACAAATCAGAAGCTACTGTTTCATAAATATCAGCATCAGCATAATTGAATTTATTGTTGTTTAAAAAAACCGACAAAGCACTTTTTCGATTAGCTGAACAAGGTAGTAGGAAGGTTTCTTTCTTTTTGTGTTTTTTCAAAATAGTCTGCAAGCCATTTGGCGAGCTAATTTTGCTAAAAAACACTTTTCGTTTTCGGTACTGAATAAATTTTTGAAGATATAAAGCGATGGCTTCAGAAGCACAAAAATACTTGGTAGTATCTGGCATACTGATTCGCATTTCTTCACAAATCCTGAAAAAGTGACTAATAGCGTTTCGACTAGTAAAAATAACAGCTGAATAATCGGGCAAATGAATGCGAGTTTTGCGAAAATCCTTTGCCGAAATGCCCTCGACATGAATAAAAGGGCGGAAGTCTATTTTGATGTTGTGTTTTCGAGCTAAATCAAAATAAGCCGATTTATTGTTTTTGGGTTTTGGTTGAGAAATGAGTATGGAACGAACAACTTTAATATTAGGTATTTCTATGGTTTCTGGAGAGAGAACTGTACTCATGTTGTATTTTTGCGTTAGCGAATAAAAAAAAAGTTGGGTTTTAAGTGCCAAGCAACATTTAGTGATACACCCTACTTCATACTAATGCTTTTAAAAAATTAGCGTTTTAGTATCTGCAATTTGTAGAATAAATTTGTTTGGGTACTTAATTAATTAATACATATGTGAGTTATCTTATATAGTATTAATAAGGGTACAATTTCAAAGGTGCAAAGATACAGAAAAAAATGAAATTTGTGAAATATAATGTAATCTTTTCCTATAATTGAACCTCGTCTGAGAAGGTATAAAATAAACGCAAAAAGAATCAACAAAATTGTGTAATACGCAAAATAGGCAAGTGTATCATTGGCAAAAGCTAACAAAATAAGAAATGGCAATAAAACCACAACGAGCATATTGTTGAGCAATTTTAGATTAAAAATATAAAATTGAATAGATTCCTTAACAGGCAAAATAAAGGCACTAAATCCCAAGAGTAAGCGTCGAATAGCAATATAAACTGCAGTTGCAAAAAAAATGATAAGCATTAATTGTTGATTATCAACAGTATGTAACTTATTGAAAAAACGCATACTCAAATAAACAAAAGTACTCAATACTAAAACAATGTTGAGATGAAGCAAAACGTTAAGCAAAGGATTGTTGTGGCTAAAATCGTTGAAAAATTGTTTTGCTAAATTTGCATTGAAAAATGACTTATACATTTTGTCAATATAAGTGGTAAATATTTGCCTTGTAACAATTAAAAACAAAAAAACAGATGCTAAAATATAAAATAGCATTGTTGGATTTTTGTGTTTGTTAACAGCCTGAATATCATAATGAATATCGAGTGGTGCAATGTTTGTTCTATCTGGATTAGCTTCGTTTTGTGCTGCTAGTGCTTGCGACAAACACGAATCCATCGGAATTAGCTCATTGAGGCTATACTGCAAAACTTCTCGCTGTCGCAAATAATTGCTCACAGGGCTTTCGCTCGACAAATTTGCTTCTATTTCTTGATATAAAGTATCTGTATGATTCGCCTTTACAATTGGTGTTTTGTTATCTGTTGTAGAACAGGCTGTAAACCCAATAGCCACAGTTGTAAAAAAAACAATGTAACAAAAATATACATATATATGGTGCATGAACTCAAATATTTAAATTTAGTCGGACAAAATAAGCGACAATTGTGGAAACTAACATAGTAATTTTTAGCCAAATTTTAAAAATAATCATTCATCTAAGACCTCAAAAAAGAACGAATTGCCCTTATTAAATGTTAGTTTCCTAACAAGTTTTTTTTCGAGAACTTATTATGTTACAATTTAATTTAGCTGTTTAGTGATTGATGATAATACGCAACAACAGCAAGAGTTGTTGTTTAGGTAATAATATTAAAATTTATTGTTTTTGTTATTTTTCCAACAACATAGCTTTCATAATACATTTTTTTTATGAAAAGTATAACTTTTTTGGATAAAAAAACTTTTTCATTCTAACAACAGAAATAATAATAGTGATGTAATTTTTTTTATATTTTTTGAAACAACAAAATAAGGATAATTATTTATAATTTAAGCAACTATTATACAAAAATTCGTACCTTTATAGTTTGGAATAAATAATGTTATTTTTTATCATTTACTATTATTTTTACCTTATTTTGTATTAAAAATAATAGCTTTTTCCAAAACACACCACCTTTGCAAATACCAACTAGCTTGACATATATACTTTTTTGAACAAACTCGTCGCTATTTAAATACCCAACACCTAACAATTCTTTTGTTTATTAACTTAGCAAAGATATTTCTTTGCAAAAAATTGCGAAAACTGCTTTTGAATATACTAAAGTAGCAGTAGTTTTTGCCAGAAAAACAATAAATAAATAAATAAATAAATGAACAAAAGATGGGTTTTAAAAGACGTAGACGAAAAAGCAGTAGATGACCTTTATGAAGCATTAAGAATTAGCCGTACTCTTTGCAAATTGTTGGTACTCCGAGGGATTAGAACTTATGAAGAAGCCAAACGGTTTTTTCGTCCGTCGCTCGATTTGCACTTGCATGACCCTTTCTTGATGAAAGACATGGATAAGGCAATCGAACGCATAGACCGTGCTATGCGTAAAAAGCAAAAAATATTAATTTATGGTGACTATGATGTTGATGGAACTACTGCGGTAGCTTTGGTGTATAGTTTCTTGAAAGATTTATATTTTTATGTAGATTATTACATTCCAGACCGCTACACGGAAGGTTATGGGGTTTCGAAAACAGGTATTGATTGGGCAAAAGAAAATCATTGTCACCTCATTATTGCGTTAGATTGTGGCATTAAGGCAATAGATAATGTGGCTTATGCCAAAGAGCAAGGCATAGATTTTATTATTTGTGACCATCATCGTCCTGCTGAGGTTTTGCCGCCAGCTTATGCAGTGCTAGACCCCAAAAGAGATGATTGCACCTATCCATTCAAAGAATTGAGTGGCTGTGGCATTGGTTTCAAACTTATTCAGGCTTTGGCAGCAAAAAAAGGCATTTCTTTTGGAAAAGTGGCCAAGCAACTCGATTTGGTAGCTCTGAGTATTGCAGCCGATATTGTGCCTATTGATGATGAAAATAGAGTGTTGGCTCATTATGGACTAAAACGCTTGAATAGAAGCCCAAGACCAGGTTTGCGGTCGCTCATAGAACTGAATGCTCCTAATCGAAAGCTAACGATTTCGGACATTGTGTTTATTATTGCTCCACGAATCAATGCGGCAGGCCGTATGGACGATGCAAAAGAAGCAGTACGATTGCTTATTTCGCAGGAAGGCGTAAAAGCAAAAATCAATGCCAATATGTTGCAGAAGCAAAATACGGCACGAAAGCAAATTGATACGGATATTACCGAAGAAGCGATTAATTTGTTAGAAAGTACGCCAAATGCACATGATAAGAAAACAACGGTTTTGTATCAATCACATTGGCACAAAGGCGTTATTGGTATTGTGGCTTCTCGGTTGCTCGAAAAATATTATCGACCAACTATCATTATGACTGCTTCAAATGGTATGGTGGCTGGCTCGGCTCGGTCTGTTAGAGGCTATGACATATATAATGCTATCAAAGCATGTAGCGATTTGCTCGACCAATTTGGTGGACATAAATATGCGGCAGGGCTTACTTTAAAGGAGGAAAATGTAGAAGCTTTTACCGAAAAATTTGAGCAAGTAGTGTCGGAAACTATCAAAGATGGTATGCTATTGCCAGAAATTGAAGTAGATGTAGAGCTGCCTTTTTATGAGGTAAACAATAAGTTTTATAATATTTTGCATCAATTTGCACCTTTTGGCCCTACTAATCTAAAGCCAGTTTTTGTGGCTCAAGATGTAGAAGATACAGGTTGGTCGGCTATTGTGGGACGCAATCATCTCAAACTTTTTGCAAGACAACAAGGCTCTCGCTCACTCAAAGGTATTGGTTATAACTTGGGTGAGAAATATTTGCCTGTGGTAAAAGATGCTCCATTTGATGTCTGTTTTTCTTTGGAAGAAAACCGTTATAATAAGATAACGTCTATTCAAATGAATATTAAAGATATTAAAAAAGCTGCATCAGATAATTTAATAAAAAATGTGCAAAAAGAAAAGATTGCAACAAACAAATAGTATGATTTTCGATACACTAATCGAAATCGGCTTTGAGTTTATTTTTTAGAAAAGCTTTCTGTTTTGGCAAATATTATCATTAAATCTTGTTTGTTAAATGCCTAAGCAATGTTGAAAAAATAATTTGAACAAAAAATAAAAAACAACTTTAAAAAGTAGCTATCCTTTTTAAAGTTGTTTTTTATTTATGTTTTTTTACTTTTTTATACTATAAATATGGTATTTTTACTTTTGTCTGAAATCTAAATATTAGAAAAATGCCTTTTTTACAAAAAAAAAACGGAACTTTGCTAACATAAGTTGCTTTGATTTTCAATGCGTTAGCGACTAAACAAATGCTTTATTAAATAGTACTTGGTATTTAATAAAACTGAGTAATTGCTTTTTTAAGCCAAAATATAACATTTAAGTGCCAAATATTAAATAAGCTATTCAATTTGCTAACACATTAAAAAAAAATATTAGCTCTCGCAATTTGTAGAATAAGTTTAGCTAACTACTTACTTTTTTTGAAAAGTGTCTTTCAAAAAAAAACATTTCAACATTATTTTGCCTTTGTATCCACTAAAAAAAAACTACTTCATTAAACATAACAAACAAACAAATGGACATTTCCGTAGTTATTCCTGTTTACAACGAAGAAGGCAATGTCGCTGGACTACATGCAGATGTAAAAAAGGTTTGCGAAGCCAATCATTATAAATATGAAATTATTTTTATAGATGATGGCTCTAGCGACAAAACTTGCGAGATTGTAAAAACGCTTTTTCCTGTAAAACTCATTAGCTTTCGCAAAAACTTTGGGCAAACGGCTGCTATGGACGCAGGCATAAAAAATGCGACCAACAAATATGTCATCACAATGGACGGTGACCGCCAAAATGACCCCAACGATATTCCTGCTTTAATCAAGCATTTGGAAGAAAACAACTTAGATGTCGTTTCGGGCTGGCGTGTCAATCGCAAGGATTCGTTTATGAAGCATTTTGTTTCTCGTGGAGCAAATTGGTTGCGTAAACATCTTATCAGAGATGGTATTCATGATAGTGGCTGCTCACTCAAAATCTATCGTAGAGAGTGCTTCGAACATATCTCACTCTATGGCGAAATGCACCGTTTTATCCCAGCTTTGCTCAAGATAAAAGGCTTCAAAGTAGGCGAAATTCCTGTATCGCATCATCCTCGTGTGGCTGGCGTAACAAAATATAACTGGAGCAGAACCATGAAAGGCTTTGTCGATATGGTGTCGGTTTGGTTTTGGAACAAGTTTGCCGCTCGGCCGTTGCACCTTTTGGGTGGCATTGGTGGCTTTTTTATGATGCTCGGATTTTTAAGTGGCTTACTTACAATCATTTTCTTTTTGCAAGGGCAAGGCATGTCGGAAAGTGCGTGGCCTGTACTGACTATGTTTTTTATGTTGAGTGGTATTCAGCTTTTTGTCTCTGGCTTGATTGCGGATATGCTTTCAAAAAATTATTTTGAAACAACGAAAGATACTTCTTATACCATCAAAGAAATTGTGAATATCGAAAAGGAAACGAAAGAAAAAGAGCTTGTTTTTTAAGGGGAAAAATAAATACAGTATAACAAATAAAAAAGCGAAAATATCTTTATTAGATATTTTCGCTTTTTTATTTGTTATGTCCTGAAGATTTGAATAATTTTACCTTTCCATCAATTCTAAAGCCTTTTTTACTTCCTCTGTCGGAAATTTACAAGCTTTTTGTTGGCAAACATAAATCATTGTTCTATTAGCTACCGATTTGTTTTCGAGCAAAGGCAGTTTTCCTTCTGTTTTACCACCTAAAAACAAGACATTTGGCAAAAAATATTGGTCGAGTGCCTGTCGTTTTTCTACAAAATCTTTGCCTACGATAGCCACTTCATAAGGCTGTTGCACAAACTGAAGCATGAGCCATATCCAATTGGAATAAAAAGCTGGATTGCGTCCTATTTGCGATTTGATATTGACTAACATTTGCTCTGTTTTTGCTTGATACTCTTTGTCATACAAATAGTGTGATAAATAATATAAACATTTTGCCATAGAAGAATTTGAGCCGACAATTACATTATCACTCAATTCCATTTTGCGAGCTATCAAAGCTTTGTCGAGGTCTGAAGTATAGAAAAACATGCCTGACTTTTCGTCATAAAAATGAGCGATGGCATAATCTGTCATTTTTTTGGCTTCAAACAAATATTTTTCATCAAAAGTAGCTTGATACAAAGCGATAAAAGCTTCTATCGTAAGGCTATAATCATCTAAAAAACCATTGATTGTCGATTTGCCATTTTTATAATTTCGATTTAAACGGCCATCTTTTTGCATACATTTTTTGCGAATAAAATCAGCATTTTTTACTGCTTTATCCAAAAAACTTTTTTCGCCAAAAGCACGATAAGCATCTACATAGCCTTTTAGCATCAAGGCATTCCACGAAGTGAGTACCTTATCATCGAGGCCAGGCCGTATTCTATTTTTTCGCTCTTTCATCAATATTTCTTTGCTTGCTGCTATTGTTTTTTGCAAATCAGCTACCGAAATATCGTGTCGTTTTGCTATTTTTTCATCTGTTTGTTTTCTATGAAAAATATTCTTGTGTTCTTCCCAATTTCCTCGCTCCGAAACATTGTAATAATCATTGAAAACCACAGCTTTGTTTCCCAAAAGCTCGTCCAATTCTTGCTTTGTCCAAACATAAAATTTTCCCTCCTCGCCTTCCGAGTCAGCATCTAACGAAGAATAAAACGCAGCTTCATTCGATGTCATTTCACGTTCTACAAAAGCCAAAGTTTCGTAAACGATATTTTTATACAACTCTTTATGTTCCAACTGATAGGCTTCAGAATATAAGCTAACAAGTTGTGCATTGTCATATAGCATTTTCTCGAAATGTGGCACAAGCCAAACGGCATCTGTCGAATAGCGAGCAAAACCGCCAGCAAGTTGGTCGTAAATGCCACCGAAAGCCATATTTTCAAGTGTTGTTTGTACGGCAGCTAGTGCTTTTTCGTTTTTTGAAAAATCGTAATATCGCAGCAAAGCTTGATAATTGTTAGGCATAGGAAATTTAGGTGCTCCATCTTTTCCACCTTTTTTAAAATCAAGCATAGTTTGCCAAGTATCGAAATAGCCAGACAAATCATCTTTCGTTATCGGTTTTATCGGCTCTTTTGTTGGAATAAGCTCCATTACTTGAATATTGTCTGTAATTTGCTTGGCATAATCTTCTAACTCTTTTGGCGATTCTTCATATTTTTTCTGAAAAAACTCCAAAATTTCTAGCCATTCTTTTTTCGGAAAATAAGTACCTGCAAATATCGGCCGTCCATCTGGCAGAGCAATCGCATTGAGTGGCCAGCCTCCTCTTTTGTTGATAAGGTAAGCGGCATTCATATAAATTTGGTCAATATCTGGTCGCTCTTCTCTATCGACTTTTATTGACACAAAATGCTCATTCATAATTTGTGCAACCGTTGTGTCTTCAAAAGACTCATGCTCCATCACATGACACCAATGACAAGCGGCATAGCCAACGCTAATCACCATCAATTTGTTTGCGGTTTTGGCCGCTTGCAAAGCCTCCTCATTCCACGCATTCCAATCGACAGGATTGTAGGCATGTTGTAGCAAATAAGGACTGCTTTCGTGAATAAGATTATTGGTGTGTTTGCCTTTTTTAGTTTTTTGTTGTGCATTGCACGAAAAAAGCAAAATTAGGCTCAAAAATAAGAAAAAGGTTTTTGTCTGTTTTAATGCTTTAAGCTTATTCATTCAATTTATTGTTTAGCTGTGGCTTGCCCTACAATAACTTTGAAAGGATGCTTTTTTTGCCAAATATGCCCTTCATTATCAACAGCATATACAATACCTGTTTCGTATATATGTAGCATAAATTGAAATTCGGTGCGGCCTGCTGGGCGTTGCATTTTTTGGCCAACGAGTGTTGTTTCGCCTTTGTGGTCAGTTTTTACTATTCCGTCGTCGGCAAGCAAATAAAAAGTAGTAAACTCATCATTCATCACGCACTTGTAGGCATAATCGGCGGGAGCGGGGTTTTCGGCTATCGTGCCTGCAACATTACTTGCGGCTTCTGGTGTGAGTGTTTGGTAGCTTTCCGTAACGATGGTTCTAGTTTCGGTTTGAGCATAGATATAGCTGCTCGCTAAAAAGGCAACAGCGAAAAGGCTCATTTTTAATTTTTTCATGGTATTTTTTCTACAAAAATAAGCTTTTTTGTGGAGTTTTGGGGGGAATTGGTGTTTTTATTTTTTTGTAGAAAGTGTAATTGCTAAAAAAATTAGCAATTATTTTTAATAATGCTAATTTTATTCTAAAAAAATTAGCAAAAACTATCATTGAATTTGTTTTTTTATTACCTTTGCATTAACAAGAAGAAAAACATAGAAATATTAGAATTGTTGTAATTTGACAAAAGATGTAAATGAAGCTTGATGAGTTTGAATGTAAAAAAAATTTACAAAAAAAGAAAAATATTGTTTTTTTAAGAAAACATTCTGTACCTTTGTACTTAAATATAAAAAACAAAAAGACTTAAAAAGAATTCCCGTTCTTTTTAAGCCTTTTTGTAATGTTGTAAAAAATACTTTATTTTTATTAGTGATGGGAGTCGATTTCATCATAATATAGTATCTTTTGTTTTAAATAGAATTTTTAGAGTGTATTTAAGTACATTCTAAGGAGTTCTACCTTTCATACCCACAAAGGTAGCTAACTTTTTTTAAGTTTAAAAGTTTTTAGCTAAAAAACTTCGCAAAGCTAGAGAGGTTTGTAGATATTAAGGGCTTTTAACTAGGAAACCTTATAAACTTAGAGAGGTTTGTAGATATTAAGGGCTTTTAACTAAGAAACCTTATAAACTTAGAGAGGTTTGTAGATATTAAGGGCTTTTAACTAGGAAATTTTATAAACTTAGAGAGGTTTTTATAATTTAGATATCAAGTATTTATTGTAGCATTCTCCGTTTTTTATGTTGTAAATTTTAATTTTTAAATTTATTTTTTATGAGACATAAAAATTCTAAAAAGAAACTACAAGATAGTTTCAAGATACCTTTTTATGGGGTATCTAATAGAGTACCTTTGCTGAAGTTTGATGATAAACTTGGAATGCGGACAGAAGAACGGTCAGCAGGTAGCAATACTAGAGTTAAACTAGAGAGGCATTTGAAAAAATATCTCAGCGGTAAGGAAGTTGCAATTCTTACCATTTACTTCTATAAGATAACTTTTAAATTATCTTATGCTAAGTATGAAAAACTGAAAGGAAAAAACAAAGAAAATAATATTCGTAATATTATGACTTCGTTTCAACTTAAAGTTACAAGAGTTTTTGAGGAAAACCTTATAACAGAAACATCTAAGTATAAACCTCTAACTTATGAGAAATGCAAACGCATAGTTTCAGAAGTTGCAATACTTATGAGAAAAGATGTAGAAGCTTATGAGAAGAAAACAGGTAAAAAGGTAATTTTATCTAGTAAAATAGATAGAAATATAGCATAAAGACAAAAGGTATTATCTCTAAATTAGAGGTAATACCTTTTTTACTTTTACAAATCTTTTATATCCCATAGGGATAACTCATTTCTATAAATATGTGTGGTGGCAGGCATTTCTAAAATGCCTACCACCTTATTTTCTTATTATAATTCATCTAAAATTTTGTGAATAAAACCTACTATAAAATTACTTTTTAAGCCCTTCGAGCAAAATATAGCTAAATTGCTTGGCCAAATCAGTAGGATTGAGTTCGCCACCTGGTTTATACCAATCGTATATCCAATTTAAGGCAGAAAGAACAGAAAGGCTATATAGTTTTGGATTAATATTTTTGAAAACGCCTTCTTCTACGCCAGCTTGCACAATTTTTTGAAACTCCTCTCTATATCGTTTTCTTATATTTTTTAGCCGATTAAAATTTTCTTTTCTCAAAAAACGCCATTCGTGCAAAAAAACGGCTGCTCCATCTAAGTTTTGCGTCACAATCGCAACGTGTTTTTCTATTACCAAAGCCAATTTTTCTTCGGCAGGCATTTCAATATCTTTCACTTCGTCGAGTGCATCAAAAAAATCTTGGGCTACTGCCACACAAATTTGCAAGAGCAAATCTTCTTTAGATTTGATATGATTGTATAAACTTGCTGCTTCTATACCTACTGCCGTTGCCAAATCTCGCATTGAAGTGCCTGCATAACCCTTCTCACGAAACATATTTTGTGCTATTTTTATAATTTGTTCTTTTCTTCTCAATTTTTTTTGTTTAAAAATCATGCGAATATTCAAAAGTACGTTTTTTGCTATAAAAATCAAAAAAATACACTTTATTTTACGCCATAGAAAATAGACTTTATTCAAAAAATATAAATAATTGGTAATGTCAAAATAAAGTATCAAGCATTTTCAAAATGTCTAATGCCATTTTCTAATACCTTTTGTTTAATCGTTTTTATTTGCAAAAGATTGATTATTTGTCTATTTTGTAGCATTGCAGCAAAACAATTTTACAAAAAACAATGAAAGAAACAATCTATCAAGTAGGAATCGCTAAAAAAGACATTACCGCTTTTGTATATAACAAAGGTATGATGGGTTATGCAGTTCCACATCATATCGTGAAAGATGTGAAAACGCCACTTTCGGCACGAGCTTTTGTGATTTTTGATAAAACAAGCAACAAAAAAGTAGCTATCGTAAATAGCGAAATCTGTTTTTATACGATAGCACTAAAAGATGCTGTTGCGAAAAAACTACAAACTGAACATTCGGATTTAGGTTTTTCGGAAGAAAATGTATTGCTTTCGGCCCAACATACACATAGTGGAGCAGGAGGTTATTCGCATTATATTTTATACAATATCGCTATTCCTGGGTTTCAGCCAAAGGTATTTAATAAAGTGGTCAAAAACACAGTAGAGGCGATTGTAGCAGCCAACGAAAATTTGCAAGACGCAAGTATGCAGTTTGCCGAAGGCGAATTTGATGAAAAAGATGAGGTAGCTTTTTGTCGTTCTTTGGGAGCATATAATGCGAATCCAGAAATAACAGAAAAAGTTTCGAAAAAAAATCATCATCTTGCTATTGATAGAAATATGAAACTTTTGCGTTTTAATGATGCAGAAGGAAAAGCCATCGGTGCGATAAATTGGTTTGGCGTACATACGACTAGCGTAAATAATGATAAAAACAATATTTGCTACGACAATAAAGGTTATGCAGCCGCTTTTATGGAAAAAAATGTGCGGCAAGCAACAGACAATCAAGACTTTATAGCTGCTTTTGCACAAGATACGGCTGGCGATGTATCGCCCAATCCGCAATGGTATGGCAAGAATGGCCGCTACAAAGGCAAATTTAAAGATGACTATAAAAGTGCGAAATATAATGGCAAATTGCAGACTCGACAGGCTGAAAAGTTGCTTAGTGCTGCCGAAAAAAAACAATCTATTTCGGCAGGTTTAGATTATGCAGCTATGTTTGTCGACTTTTCGAATATAGAAGTAGATAGCAATTTTTCGATGGGCATGAAAGGCAAACGCACCGCACCGCCAGCCACAGGAGTAGCTCTTTTGAAAGGTGCTCAAGATAGACCTGCTGTTGAGCCAGCTATTTTAAATGAGATATTTGGGGCGGCTTCGACAGGATTATCAAAATTTATTCAGGCTTATGAAGTAGGCGTAAAAAAGCATTTTTTGAGCCGAAAAGATAGAGAAGATATTGAGCAAAAATATCGCATTCATGGTGCAAAAGCCATTATGCTAGAAGTGGGAAAAGGCAAAATTTTGGGTACTTATTTTATTAATGAATTTATTATGCCCGCTTTTCTCGACCCTACTATTGCTAGGCTAAAGCAAATGGATAGAGAAGGATATAGCAAACGCACACCGTGGATGCCTCGTATTTTGCCTATCCAAATTATTACGCTTGGCGAGTTGGCGATTTTGGGTATTCCTGCCGAAATAACAACAATTGCAGGCCAGAGATTGCGAAAATCGGTGCTTGAAATTTTGAAGCATAAAGGTGTGCGAAAAATTATTTTATCGACTTACACGAATGGTTATAGTGGCTATATCACAACGCACGAAGAGTATGCGAAGCAAAGCTATGAAGGTGGCCATACGATTTTTGGAAAATGGACTTTGGGAGCTTATCAAACGAAATTTTGCGAACTTGCACGAGCGATTAACAAGCCAGCAGGCGAAAGAAATATTGATAAAACGGTGCGACCAGATATTTTTAAGGAAGATGAAATTTGGTATGGATAGTTTTATTTGATTTTTTGTAAGAAATGACAAAATAATAAGTCTTAATATTAAAAAAATATCAGCAAAAAAGTGTAGCAGCATGAGTTTTTAACTCGTGCTAAACCAAAACGGTAGCTTTTAGCTACCTATTCGTCCAATTCAAAGCTATCTGGTAGTTAAAAACTACCAATTTGATGTGGTACGAGTTGAAAACTCATACCTGTTTTATAGTTTATTTGGCACTTTTTGGAGCGAAAAATAATATTCTTGTTATTCTTAAATTCGACAACCCACTAAACAGACTATTGTTGCTGACACATTAAAAAAAACAGCATATTAGCTTCAATTGTATCGTTATTTTTGTCTAACTACTTTTTTTAAAAAAAATACCTATTATATATGTATGTACAAAAGAATTTTAGCTTTAAACAAATTATGAAATTTAGCGGCGGCCATATCATTTGGATAACCGCTTGGGCATTGTTTGTGTATATTTTGCACCTTTTTTTTCACAGTATTTGGGTCGATATTCCTTTTTTGCCCGTCTCTATTTTGGGTACAGCAGTTGCTTTTTATCTCGGTTTCAAAAACAATAGTGCATATGATAGACTTTGGGAGGCTCGCAAAATTTGGGGAGCTATCGTCAATAGTAGCCGTATGTGGGGAGCAACGGTAAAAGGGTTTGTTTCCAATCAATTTGTGGACGAAAATCTATCGGAAAAAGAACTGAAACAAATACATCAAAAATTGATATATCGACATATTGCATGGCTATATACTTTGCGTAGTCAGTTGTTGATTCCTACTCCGTGGGAACATATTGCTCAACCAGGCCACATTGGGCGACTTGCAGAAAAGCGAAAACAACAATTTGGCATTGGCTTGTTTTGTGATGATGTGACGCAAATGGAATTGAAGCATTTTTTGGAAAAAAAGGAAATGGAAAAAGTCATTAATTTTCAGAATACCGCTACACAACTCATTGATAATCAGTCGCAAGACCTCAAAAATTTGCGAGCCTTAAATCTTATTGACGACTTTCGACAGATGGAATTGCAAAAGTTGCTCAATGATTTTTATACACATCAAGGCAAAGCAGAGCGTATCAAAAAATTTCCATTGCCTCGTCAATATGGCAATATGAGTTTAACATTTGTAGGCTTATTTATCTTTTTATTGCCTTTTGGTTTTATCTCGGCTTTTCATAGTTTGGGCGAAACAGCTACTTGGCTGGCTATTCCTTTTACGGTATTGATTGGTTGGGTATATATTATGATGGAATTGGTAGGCGATTATTCCGAAAATCCTTTCGAGGGCTTGGGAAATGATATTCCGATGTTGTCGCTGTGTAGAGTCATAGAAATTGATTTGCGTGAAATGCTTGGCGAAACTGATTTGCCTCCAAAAATTGAAGCGAAAGAAGGGGTTTTGATGTAATATTTTTTAGAAAAAGAAAATCTTTTAAGCGAAAAAAGCGGTTCATCAAACAAATGTCTGTGTTTGATGAACCGCTTTTTCATTTTTTTAGAAAAAAACTAAAAACTAAAAATTACATTAATCATATCTTATCCAATCAATGCCAATAGCACCATTGTTGCCGAGCATGAAATTGAAATCGTTTGCCGTAGTATGTGTGTTTATATCAAAATCAGCAGGCAAATAGCTATTGATATTACTTGATTCTCCCAAATAAATTTGATAATCTTTTGTGTCTATCATACCATCTGCATTGGCATCGCCTGCACACATAGCATATTTTCCGCTCTGTAACTCTCGCATTTGCTCATTTCCTTTCGCTTGCGTGATACTTGCCGTAAAATCGTATTTTGTCGGTTCGGTGTTGGGTAGCGTAATGCTGTTTCGGCTCGAAATCGCTAAGTGATTTCTGTGCCTGACAATGACATAGTATTTTTCGTTTTCCAACAAATTGAGTATTCGCAACGGACTGCCATCTGCACCAATGATATTTCCATCTCGCAACAAAAAACCTGCTGCTCTGCCTGCTATTTGTGTTGTATCTGCTTCGTGACGCACTTCTACCAATATCCAATCTACTGCTGTTGTTGGAATTTCGGAAGTATCGGCTACGCTTTCTGTGCCATAATAATCCCACGGATAATCTTCATAAGGCTGTTCGATAGGCAATAAGTTGGCTTGTCTGGCGTAAGTATTCATCAAAACGCTGTCTGGCGTACTTTCGACTATGACTGCACCTTCCAAAACAACATTGATAAACATATTGCTATAAGAAATGTTGAAATCATAAGTATGCGAACAGCCTGTTAAATCATCAGTAACAGTCACGGTATAAGTACCAATACATAGATTTTCACGCACATGAGTATTACAACTTTCGGGCGGTGAGCAGTCTGACCAAGCGAAATTGTGATGATAAGTAATAGCTGCGTCCATATCATTTAAGGTATTAACACTTGCAAAACCATTACATTTATCGCCTCCACCATTATTCAAAGCACTACCTTGTTGTGTGTAAGTATTGTTTCCGCTAGGCGTGCTTGTGGCTTCCAAATAAATAGATGCAAAATTTTCACAGCCGCTTATTTCATCTGTAACAATTAATTCGTAATTTCCTGTTGGCAAACATTTGAAAGTGTAGCTGTCATCATCATTAAAAACGAGCTGATTGTCTGTATAAATAGCCGTACTTTCGAGGTGTTCCATATAAAAACCATAACAGCCAGAGCCTGTTTCTAGCGAAAAAGGTAAGATTGTGATTTGGCCTGTATAGTCGCTGCTACAATCGGTGTTTTGTGTATCGCAAAGTGTATGCGGCTGTACGACTTCGGTATTGATAGCCAAAGTATTGCAACTAGAAGTATCAATAACCGTTACGATTTCTGTCCAACTGCTCATACAACCATTGGCATCGGTAGCGGTAAGCGTAATTGTTTTTTCGCCCGGCACCGACCAATATACAATACGACAAGTGTCTGTATCGCTGAAAGGGTCGCAAGCTTCGTTGTTGGCAAAATCAACAGCATCAAGTTGTATATCCCAATTGTAGTTTGTAAAATCGTTTCCTAAAGAAAAATCTCTTAAAATAAGATATGTATATGGACTAACAAAGTTTTGCCAATCACTATTTGGATTAAAATTAGGGTCATTGACACAATTTTCTGGGGTAAGACTAAAAAGAGCATAAATAGGATAGGCTGGGTCTGAACAATCAGTAGCATCTGCTGAACAAATGGATAATGCACAGTCTTCTGGGTTTACAGGTTCCATACTATCATCTGGAACACCAAGAATTACTTCTGTAATAGGAGTTGTTGAAGACTGTACAATTTTTATAGCCCCTTCTACTGCAGGTTGTCCAGTAAGTTCCATAATATCTCGGCTAGGTGATTCATAGCTGAAACCATCACCTTGCATTAAAGTTTGTTGACGACAATGTCGTAAACATATTATATGTGCTAACTCATGTAAGGCAACATTCTCAAAATTAATCATATTATTAGCAGTAGTGGCGGTATCTCCATAATGCCAATATAATTGTTGTGTTCCTGTTCTATTTGTTAAATTGCTAGGTTTTGTAAAAGCCATACTTGCTCTAATATTTACAAGTGCAGTATCACCATTCTGAGTAGGAATAAATTTCATTTTAGGTATTGTTTTCCCAAAACCATGTATTCCTGTATTTCCAACTTCAGTATCTATACATTCATTTTCAAAATCTACTCTAATAACCCCATTATATTCATCAAAAGGATGTTCGCATATACTATGAGTATTGCAAAATTCTGTTATATTTATTCCTGAAGCACATCGCCATTGTTCCAAAGCCCTACGGAAAGCTGCTAAAGCATTGGCGTTATTATACAAAGTTTCACCATAAATAACAACATATCCATTGGGATTAGGACCTCGTCCTGTTAATCGCCCTGTTTTATAAACTTCTCTTTCTTTTACTTTCTGTGATTCTACTACATAAGGAATAACCAAAGTTTCTGATGATTTTTTACTATTGCCAAATCCAAAAATAGATCGCACTACTCGTACTTTATCGGTCTCTGCATAAAATTCTTTTTCATCACTGTCTTCCTTTCCTACAGATGGTACCCAAACTTGAATAGTATCGTCTTGCCACTTTTGTATGTGATATGAAGGAGTTTCAAAATATCCACCTTCAACATTTTTAAATTCAACTTTTATTTTTTCATCTCCAAAACCAGTCCCAACAATGGTCAATAAAGATGTAGAATCAAGAAAACCAGCAGGTACTGTATCAGGAACTAAATCATAAATTTCAAACTCACTGCCTGCCGCCTCTTTTTGTGCGGCACCGCCTTTTTTTGGCACAACAAACCATTCTCTTCTTACCTCCATCTTCTTTCCTGTTAAATTTTGTATAGGCTTATAAAAACGTTCTTGTACTTCCTTATAATCTTGTTCTTTTGCTGCTTTTGGATCATTTTTTGTCCAATCAATTTCTCCTCTATTCAGTTTATTCATACCAGAATGATAGCTTATTCTACACTTCTGAACTAAATTAAAACTTTGATAAGATATTGGATTTAATAATTGATATTCATTACTTTTTCCAAAAAAAATGCCTATAAAACCTTTTTCAAATGAAATTAAATTAGGATAAGAATCAGAAGTTGGAATAGTAAGATAATCTCCTTCTTTTATAGGTGTTCCCATATAACCACCTTCCATAATAAAAGCAACTGTATCATTTACTCGTCCTTTGAAACTTTTTGTTACTTCAAGATACATGATAGTGTAAGTCTTTTCATTACCATTTTGCCCATACACAACTTCTTCCTTTACGACACTAGCTTCAAAAATAAAATCAGCCATTTTTACACAATTGGGTAAATGAGCATCACGACAACGCCCTATATCAGACCTTAAACCTCCTAAAAGATATTCTTCATCGTATTTTCGCTTTAGTTCTGGGTCACATAGGTCATAATAAGCTTGTGCTACTACCTGCACACTACTAGCTATTGCTATCAAAAACAGCACAAAGTTCAGCACACCGAATTTTCGTATAAAATGTTGTTTATCTATCGTTTTCATTGTTTATTTATTGTTTTGTTTGAAAAATTGTTAAAAAAATAAAACATGACTATTTGTTTAAAAAAAAGACAAATAGCATCATTTAAGGCGAGCGGCAACTTAAATAAACAATTGAAACAAAACTAAAAATTTTGTATGAGAGGGGGGGGAATATGATGTTTGCATACTTTTTTCTGGCTTTCTAAAAAATCAACAGTTCGGACATTTATATTTTGTTTTAGCAAAAGTTTAAACATACTATTTTTTTAGGCTAAGGCGACCAGTATTTGTCAATTTGATAGCCTTTTGAACTGAAAAATAGTATGTTTAGCTTACCAAAAGATGTTTTTTTATTGAAAAGAGAATTGTTGTAAAAAATGTCCGAACCATTGAAAAAATGGTTGATAAAAAATATAAGTTTATTGATATATGCAAGATAATATATTTATACACTAAAAACAAAAATAAAATATATTTTTAACATAAAGAGCGAGAAAATAGATAACTAATGTTATATAATGATGTTTTGCCAATAAAATTTTTATAGTAAAAAAGAAAAACATCTTTTTTATCGTTTCAAAAGTAGAAAAGCAGACATTTTAATCGCTTAAAACATTTTATACTAAAATAAATCTAAATAAAAATGTTATTTTGGTAATTGTTTACCTAAGTGCGAAGCACTACTTAATAATAGGGCGATTTGTGCTAACACATTGCATCTTAGCGAGTTAGCTTTCGCAATTTGTAGAATTAAATCTGTCCGACTACTTATTTCTTACCTAAAAACCGATTCTATCATGTTTAAAATTCTAAAAACCAAAGCTTTTTTATTATTACTATTGTCTCTTTTTTTTATTCAAACCGAAACACAAGCATTTCATATTGTAGGTGGCGAAATGACTTATCGTTGCACAGGCCTCGACAACTATGAAGTGCATCTTTTTGTCTATCGTGATTGCCACGGCGAAGGTGCACCTTTTGATAATCCTGCTTACCTTTTTGTTTTTGATGAAAGTGGTAGCTTATATGCAAAAGTAGAAATGCCTTTGGGAGAAATCGAAACCGTGCAACCACCTACCGATATTTGCGTGGAAACTTTGCCTTTGGTTTGTGTCGAAAAAACAGAATATATTGCAAATGGCAATTTGCCAGCCGAAAATGGCCCTTACACTTTAGTATATCAGCGATATAGCCGAAACAGCACCGTTGTCAATATTTTTGCACCCGAACAAACAGGTTCTTCTTATACAAGTGTGATTCCGACAACAGATTTGGCGATTTGCAATAGCTCACCTGTTTTCAACAATTTTCCTCCTACTGTTATTTGTGTCAACTCACCTATATTTATTAATCAATCTGCTACCGATATAGATGGCGATTCGTTGGTTTACGAATTGTGCGACCCACTTATTGGCGGTAGCGATGCTTGCCCACAGCCTGGAGATAGCATAAATTGTTCGCCAGCTTTTTTGCCAGCCAATCCACCACCTTATGCTACGGTAGATTGGCGGTCGCCTTATAGTGCTTCAAATCCACTTGGAGGAGAGCCGCAAGTTACCATTGATTTAGAAACAGGACTTTTGACAGGAACGCCAACAGAGTTAGGGCAGTTTGTGGTAGGTATTTGCGTAACAGAATATAGAGATGGTGTAGAAATAAATTCTATTAGAAGAGATTTTCAGTTTAATGTGACAGATTGTGTGAGTGTTTTTGCAGCCGTTCAGTCAGATGAAGTGACTGCAAATGGTGAATTTGTTTTAGATGATTGTAGTGCCTATGAAATTCAATTTATCAATACAAGTGTGGGAGCAATAGCCTATTTATGGGACTTTGGCGATCCTACTGTTACAAATGACTTTTCTAATTTGACCGACCCTTTTTATGAATATCCAGATACAGGAACATATGTTGCTACTTTGATTGCCGATACAGGTTTTGACAATTGTGTAGATACTGCCAAAATTATTGTGAAAGTATATCCCATTTTAAACAATGATTTTACTTATGAAGCAACTTGCTCTAATGAACCTGTTTTTTTTACAGATGTTTCTACTACGACTTATGGCGAAATTGATTCGTGGTTCTGGCTTTTTGCCAATGGCGATATAAGTACAGAGCAAAACCCTTCTGCGAACTTACAGGGAAATGAACAAGATGTAATTTTGACAACTACCACAACATTAGGTTGTGAATTGACGACAACACACGAAATTGTTGTGCCACCGTCGCCCTACGCTACCTTTTCGACTACTTTGCGATGTCCGCAACTACCTATTGATTTTTTTGATGAAACATTTTCTTATGGCTCAGAAATTATTTCATGGAATTGGAATTTCGGCAATCCGAGTTTGCCTGATAATACAAGCACACTCCAAAATCCAACACACACTTATGGACAAGCAGGCGATTATACCGTGACTTTGAGTATGGAAACAGAAGATAACTGCACGAGTACCTTCACTGAAACCATTACGATTTTTCCTAATTTTTTGGCAGATGCTGGCCAAGACCTCGAAATATGTTATGGCGATTCTATTGTTCTTTCGGCAAGCGATGAGTTCGATTGGTTTTTGTATGAATGGTCTCCTACCGAAAATATGAATGACTCAACGAGTCGTACACCTATGGTTAGTCCAACGGAAACAACCATTTATACTGTTACGATTTCAGACCCAAATGGCTGTATGGAAATAGACGAAATGACGGTTTTGGTCAATCCTTTGCCAGCGATAAGTGTCCCAGATAATCAAGCTATTTGTTTAGGCGACACCATTGATTTGGTTGGCGTTATTGGCAATGAAGCTGTTAGTTTCGAGTGGATAGGCGAAAGCATTATCGAAAGCAATGAGGAAATGATACTTGTTGCACCAACCGAAAATACCACTTATACACTTATAGCTACTGATTTGAAAGGCTGTATCAATGAAGCAAGCGTCGATATGGAAGTGATATTTCCTGTTTCGACACAAACAGATAGCGATGTTTCGATATGTTATGGCGATTCTGTGCAACTCAATGCTTCAGGAGCAGTAAATTATCGTTGGCTACCAAATGTCAATTTGAGCGATGCTAATATCAGCAACCCAATTGCTTTTCCTACCGAAACGACTAGCTATATCGTAGAAGCTTACAACGATTGTTTCAATGATTTTGATACCATAACTATTACTGTTTTGCAATTGCCAGAAGTAGATGCAGGCGAAAATATGACACTCAATGTAGGTGAAACTGCTGAACTCAATGGTTTGGGTACAAACATATTGGAATGGTCCCCAACAAATGGTTTGAGTGATGCAAATATTGCCAATCCAATAGCCTCGCCACTCGAATCAGTCATTTATACCTTATATACGACAGATTCTTTTGGTTGCAAAAATAGCGATACCATGAGCATTGAAGTGACCCGTTTTTTCGATGCCATTTTGCCAAATGCTTTTTCGCCAAATGACGATAATATAAATGATGTATTTAGTATTTTTGCACAAAGAGGCTTAAAAGAGTTGCAACATTTTAGCGTTTATAATCGCTGGGGAAAACCCGTTTTTGAAACGAAAGATTTTGCAGAAGGCTGGAATGGACAGCTAAAAGGGTTAGATTTGGAAGTAGGCGTTTATGTATATCATATCAAAGCCACCACTTTTTTAGATACGGAATATGAGAAAAAAGGAAATGTAACCTTAATAAGATAGAAAATTTCTTTTTTTGAAACAAATGAATCGGCAGCATGATAGTCATGCTGCCGATTTTTTTTGTAAAAACGAGTTTTGATTTATAGCTTTGGATTAAAAGAACTTTCATATTTTTTGTAATTGCCTTTTTTCATTTAGACATACTCTTTGCAACAGTAACTTTTATTGTTTTGAATTAGGCATTTATGGGCTGATGCAAACTTTGTATTTGTGCCAATAACCATTTTTGGCCATAAAAAACAGCTTGTTTTTTTACATTTTTTTCTAAAAATACTAAGTCTTGCAAGCTCTCACTATTGTCAATGCTTTGATTTTGCTCAAATTGATACCAATTTCTCGAATTTTCTTGAATGAGCCGTAATAATTGATTGAGAAATGTGACAAAACTTCGATACGAAGCGAGCTTATGAGCAGAAATGGTGCTTTTGTAATAATGTAGCAATCGACCAAAGCTATTGAGCAAACTTTCGAGTAGTAAAATTTCCTTTATCTCATAATAGGTCTGTGCCAAAATTTGCTTTTGCGAAAGCTTATAATAAATGTCTTTACAAGCACTTTCCTGCAAAAGCTCGGTTACTTTATTATATTTTTTTTGATGAAAATAGAGATTTGCCCAATTGTAACAATAAACATCATCTTCATAAGCTTTTGGAATAATTTTATTTTTGTGTTGTAAAATAAAATTTTCGCACCAGTCATATTTCTTCAATTTTACCGAAACCGTAACGATATTTTTGAAAATGCTATGCAACAAAAAACCTTCTTGATAAATAATTTTGTGTTTGAGCTGCTTAGTATAAAGGTCGAAAAGTTCTTCATGATACGCCGTAGCACTAAATAATTTTTTGACACTATTGGACAAATACATATAAAATGAAGCTAGCCTTTCACGAGGTATATCTGTTGCATTTTCAGAAATATGATTTTTGAGTTCAAAATAATAAGACTTTTCAGAAGGGTTCAAAAGTAGTTGCAATATTTTTTTATAAGCAGCAATGATAGCATTACTCAAATGATTTTCTTGTTGCAAGTATTTAACAATTTCATCAAAAAAAGTATAATCATATTTTACATTCACAGTACGTTGTCGGTTAAGCATTTCGCAAAACTGAAAAAGCTTGTTTTCCAAATAAAAAATATCAAAAGAAGTTGTTATAGCCTGCAAATTAGTGTCGCCTATTCTGTTATCTTGTTTGCTCAAATATTCATTATGTTCATTAGCCACTTGAAATATTTTGTAAGAGCGAGTTTCATCATACAAATTGACTTTACATAGTTGTTTTTTTATGTTTTTTAAATTGCTTTCATAATGTGTATTTAAAAAATTATTGTTATAAAATTTTAATAACTGAAGTTGTTGGGAAAAATTATTAGTTGTTAATTCTCGATGCACCACAAATTGTTCGACAAGTTTAAACAGCTTAGAATTTAGTTTTATGAGTGCCGATTTATGGTTTTTGTTGTCGGCAAACACAAATTCTCCAGCATTTTCGTAGCTCAATTTCGTTTCGTCATAATTGGGAAAATATTGAGCAACATACTGAAATAGTCTTTGAATAGCGAGATTTTCATTAAAAAAAGGCGAATGTAGAAATTTGTATAATTGAGCCGTTTCTTTTTTAGAAAATAAGCGAAGTAACACGAGTAGTTTTTTATTCATAATCTGGTAAATGTGTGGATATAAATTAGAGTTAATAAAAATAAATATAATAAAAAAAACAGATTTAAAATAAAATAACTTAATATTTTTTTATATTTCTTAAAATATGTACCTATGTTAAAAATGCGAAACCTAAGCGTTTTATTGATAGCCATGCTTTTTAGTATCGCTAGTTTTGGGCAAGATTGTGTTGCTCCGTCCGATTTACAGATTACCTTTTTTGGAGTAGATGCTGGAGGAAGTTTTATTACAAATTTAGAGGCATCTTCTACCGATGCTATTTTTTATGTAGCAGATTATTTTGTAGATGGTGTGTTTCAAAATAGTCAGGAGTCAAGCAGTCCACCAAATTTTTCTTTTTTTACTAATCCCGAAAATGTGGAATATAGTTTTACGATAAGTGCTATTTGTAGCGATGGTACAATATCGGAAGGCGTAACACTTATTTTAGATGCTACTGACCCAAGTACAGATTTTGACTGTCCTTTGCCAACCAATGTGACGGTCGAATCAAGTACAGTAGCCGATAATAGCCTTGATATAGCTTGGAATATTTCAGATGGAACAGAAGGTGTTGTCATTGATTATTACAATGAATTAAATGAATTGATTAGCAGTTTTTTGAGCGATGGAACAAATTATACCTTACTTTTGGACACGAGTATGTGTGTTCATCGTGTTGAAATATATACGAATTGTGGTGCTACACAGAGTCCTACTTATAGGTTTGTCATCACAACCGTAGATGATGTAAAAGGAAAAGTACCATATTGTTGTAATAATTTTTGGGAAATTGTAAATAAAAGCTGGATAATGCTTTGCACACATTCTCCACATGAGGAACTACCTGATATTGAAAAGAAGCGAAATTTCATAACTTATCTTGGAGCTCAATTTTATAGAAATAGATTTAAAACCGTCCATTTTCCTATTGTCGATACTTCTCTTGTTTGTCTTACATTAGATTTTACAAAAAATGTTTTTCAAGATATAAAAGAAGTCTCGCTTTATCCAAATCCTGTGGAAGATATGCTTTGTTTAAATTATTTGGTAGAAAAAACGGCTCACATATCCTTGAGTATTTTTGATATTAGTGGCAAAAAAGTTACAGATTTGCTAGTAGATGATTTGCAACACATCGGAGAGCAAGACCTAAAATTTAGTTTGCCTGATTTGTCTCTAGGTATTTATTTTGTGCAGCTAAATACAGGTTTGGAACAACAGAGTTTCAAATTTATAAAACAATAAATAAAAAGCCATTTTCATTTCAAAAACCTTTCTTGCCTTTTGTGAGAAAGGTTTTTTTATCGTTGAACCCTTTACTTTGTGAAAGCTTATTTAAATTTTGTGAATAAAATCTCAGGACTTTGTCATTTTTTTGTAATTGTGTTTCTTTTCGCCTTCCTATATCTTTGTAGCATAACAAGTGCACAAGTTATAGGCGGTTTGCTGAAAAGCCTTGTTCTTTTATAGAACAAAAAAGAGTAAGCATCAAATTAAATGCAAAAATATCATGCAAAATTTTCATTTAAATTTTATTATTTCGACAACACAAAAACTATTTCTTCGATTGTGCTATGTCTCGATTTTATTGCTGGTTAGTATTTTTGATAGTTATGGACAACCTAATTGGGATTATGTAAATTTTCCAAGTTCAACTCAATATACCATATCAGAAGGCTCATGTATAGATGCTAATGATAATATTTATACTTTAGAAAGAGCTCCAAGCAATTTTCATTATAGATTAGCAAAATATAATAATGGCTCAATGGTGGGAAGCCCACTTGCTATGCCATCAGGCGTATTATTTTCTCATATCACTTATAATCATATTACACATGATAATACAAATACTTATTTGGTAGGCGATAGCAATTTTACTGGCTTAATCTATTCTGTTGACCAAAATATGAGTAGCGTTGTCGTACTAGAACAAATAGCTATGACTGATGCTTTTATTGAGTTACAAGGAGTTACAGTCCATAATAACGAACTTTATGTAGTAGGCAACCTAAAAATTCTAGCAGCAGCAACAACCGCTACCGCAGACTTTGGTGATGGTTCTCCTTGGACAATTAGCCAAGCTACGAGCTTTGTAGCCAAATACTCGCTAACTTCAAATCAGTGGGTTTGGAAGAAAAAAATACTTGGTGGCAATCATGGTAGTGTAGAAGATGTTGCGATTGATATGAATAATAATGTATATGTGACAGGGGAATTTAGAAATGCACTAACGGTTTATGATAATACAACAACACCTTATACTTTTACCAATAGTCAAGAGCATAATTACTTATTGCGTTTTGATAATAATGGTGGATTTGATGCGACTTGGGGAGTAAAACAAGAGATGGCAAGCGGCAATGAACATAGAACATTTGATGTTAAAATTGACCCTGATGATAGTGCTGTTTATTATTTAGCTTCTGATAAAATAATGAAACATAGCACCGTAGGTTCAGGAAGTTTGCTTTGGACAAAACAACTGCAAACAGCCCTTCCTGGACTTCCTGAAATATATCAGATAGCACTTAATGACTGTGAAGAGCTATACGCCACAGGAACAACAGGAGGAGGAGATGTTTTGCAACTACATATTTGTGGAGGTACTTTTTTTGCTATCGGAATGAATAAATTAACAGGTGTCACTACTAATAATTGGGTGTCTAACTCAACCTCTTCGGAGTCAAGAGGCACGGCTGTTCTAACAGACTCTAACGATAAAGTTCATATTAGCGGTTGTTTTGGCAATGGAGCTTCTCCAGAATGCTACCAATCAATTGTTATTGATGTAAATCATATATCTACTACCAATCTTGGCACTTTTCTTGGCAGAATAGACGATATAGAACATAGTGATTGTTGTGTGCCTGAAGCAATAGCATCTTTCATAAATCCACTTCGTGTCACTCAAATGGGTTCTTTCTATGGAGATATTGATGTAGCAGTATTCTGTGACGAATTATTTGTTGATGGCTCAAGTAGTGAATGTGAAAGTGGCTATTTTATTGGGTTAAGTGAATTTGATTTACAAACTTGGACAGATATAAATGTGCTACATGCTGCCTGGGTGACACCATCGACACAAGCACCTAATAATATCAATATAAAAAACTTTATACCTACTGGTTATCAATTTAAACCCAATACGGTTTACAACTTTAGATTAGCTGTTGGCAACCCCTGGGACGCAACCGATATATGGTTTATGGTGGATTGTTGCTGCGACGACTTTGTAAGCATGATACTCAATACACCTATTGCGACTACTGTAAGTGGAACAACAGTGACATTTACTCCGCCAACAGGACTACAAACAAATGCTGATGTATATTGGGATTTTGATTGTAATGGAATAAACGACGCTGTTTCGCAAGGCAATGGAACAGTATCATGGACATATCCTAGCCCTGGCAATTGCAATTATGTAGCATGTATGACAGCCGAAAATGATCAAAATACTGGCGATATTTGCCGAGCCAAACAAACTAAATTTGTTACCATTAATGAAAATTGCGAATCTTGTTTATACTTCGATGGTTCAGATGGAGTAAGTGTACCAAGTTCTAATACTATATTAGATGGAATTGGAACTGATGATTTTACTTTCGAAGCAAAAATAAAAGCAGGAGCAGCAGGACAAAATATACATCCGACTATTTTTTCTAATAAAATAGGTGCTTCTGGCGTTACCTTTTTCTTTCATAACCAATGGAGTGGTGCTGTAAACAAATTATTATGTGTTCAAATAGGTGGTCAAAACCATTTTATCCATGAAGTAGGAGGAGGCAATAATGGCATAGACTTGTTTGATGATGTTTGTCATCATATAGCGGTTTCGAAATCTGGAACAATGTTGTCTTTTTATATTGATGGTGCTTTGATTGGAACAAAAAATATATCAAACGCTAATATAGCCACAGGAGGTAATGTCAGTATAGGCAATGATAGTTTCAATAATAATGGCTTTTTAGGCAATATTTCAGACCTTAGAATTTGGAATGTTGCACGCACCCAATCTGAAATAGAAGGCGATATGAATATGGCATTAAACGGAAGTGAAACAGGTTTGGTAGCTAATTGGCCTTTGAATGATGGAACAGGACAAAATGTAGTTGAAAAAGCGAACAATCACAATGGTATATTAGGAACTAGCAATACTGTTGAAACAAACGACCCTGTTTGGGGTTATGACTGTTGCGAAACAGTTTGTGCTACTTGCAATCAAGATAATACTTGTTGCAAATGTGATGAAGAGTTTTATCATAATGTCAGTTTAGGATTTTCGTCTTTCTTCAATGGTTTAACAGGCATTTTTACACCTATCGGCGATTTTGACCAAACTTGCGATAATATAGCGTGGATTTGGAATGATAATACACCAAATGACAACACGCTAGGCAATCAAAATATTACACATACTTTCCCTAATGATGGCATTTACAATGTATGTATGATAGTATATAGAGATATAGATCAAGATGGCGTTATTGATTGTGAGTATGAACACTGTGAAGAAGTTGAGGTAATTGATAATACACCAAACTCTTGCTTACACTTTGATAATATGGACAAAATAAGTGTACCAAATTCTAATACTATATTAGATGGAATTGGAACTGACGATTTTACTTTCGAAGCAAAAATAAAAGCAGGGGCAGCAGGACAAAATATACATCCGACTATTTTTTCTAATAGAATAGGTGCTTCTGGCGTTACCTTTTTCTTTCATAACCAATGGAATGGTGCTGTAAACAAATTATTATGTGTTCAAATAGGTGGTCAAAACCATTTTATCCATGAAGTAGGAGGAGGCAATAATGGCATAGACTTGTTTGATGATGTTTGTCATCATATAGCGGTTTCGAAATCTGGAACAATGTTGTCTTTTTATATTGATGGTGCTTTGATTGGAACAAAAAATATATCAAACGCTAATATAGCCACAGGAGGTAATGTCAGTATAGGCAATGATAGTTTCAATAATAATGGCTTTTTAGGCAATATTTCAGACCTTAGAATTTGGAATGTTGCACGCACCCAATCTGAAATAGAAGGCGATATGAATATGGCATTAAACGGAAGTGAAACAGGTTTGGTAGCTAATTGGTCTTTGAATGATGGAACAGGACAAAATGTAGTTGAAATAGCAAACAATCATAATGGTGTTTTAGGCACAGATAATACTGTTGAAACAAGTGACCCTGTTTGGGGTTATGACTGTTGCGAAACAGTTTGTGCTACTTGTAATCAAGACGATACTTGCTGCAAATGTGATGAAGAGTTTTATTTCGATATTAGTTTAGGACTTTCATCTTTCTTCAATGGCTTGACAGGCAGCTTTGCACCTATCGGCGATTTTGATGAAAATTGTGATAGCGTAGATTGGATTTGGGGCGATAATACACCAAATGACAACACGCTAGGCAATCAAAGCATCACACATACTTTCGCTAATGATGGTGTTTATTTTGTTTGTATGGTTGTATATAGAGATGTTGACCAAAATAATGAAGCTGATTGTTTCGCTGAATATTGCGAGGAAATTGAAGTCGTCACTTGCACAAATTCGACAAACTTGTGGGAAACAGACCTTACCTGTAATGGTGTTGTGCTACATTGGAATGCCATAGCAAATGCACAAGCTTATCAATTGAGAGGTGGATTGCAAAATAGTAACACATTTACTGTTTTTCCTCAAACAACAGCAACATTCAAAACTATCGCTAATGGCTTACAAAGCAATACAAGCTATCAATGGAGTATTAGAACAAAATGTAATGATGTGTGGACATCATGGTATGCACCACATAAAGTATTTACAACCCTTGTTTGTTTAAATAATAAAGAATATAATCCAATTCCTGATCCTTTTGCTAATAAAACAGATGCTTTTTTCGAAGAAAATACATTCACTATATATCCAAATCCAACCCAAAGTGATATATATGTATATTTCAATAGTATTTCAGCAGAAACAACAATGCTTAAAGTCGTTGATATTTTCGGAAAAACAGTCTTAGAAAAATCTGTTGAGTTGCAAAAAGGCGATAACGATTTTCAATTACAAGTTGAAAACTTCAAAGCAGGCACTTATTTCCTAGAAATAGAAAGCGAAAGAGGCAGAATGACTAAGAAATTTTTTGTATTATAGTATATATTGGCAAAATGCAAATTAAGTAACGATACAAATATTAAGGTAGTAGGCATTTAAAAAATGCCTACTACCTTCTTTTGTTTTGTCCAAAAAAGTAAAAACAGTCTTTAAAAGGCTATTTAATGCTTAAAAACCAATAAAATCTCAGACTTTACAATAAAATATGTAAATAGGCACGAAATAAGCACTTTTAGATTTGGTAAATTCAAAATAAAGATTTACCTTTGCAAACCGAATTTGAGAGAACTACATTAGTTAAATATTTAACTAAGTTTTTGTAAAATAAAAATTACAAAAAACGCTTTTAAATTTGGTAAGTTCAAAATAAAGATTTACCTTTGCACTCGCTTTGAAAAAGTAGTCTAGTTGAAATGTCAGCTAGGTTTTTGTGAAATAAAAATTACAAAAAAATACTTTCAAAATTTGGTAGGTTCAAAATAAAGATTTACCTTTGCACTCGCTTTGAAAAAGTAGATGTTTTGCTAAGAATTAATTTTTTAGAAATTATCTTTCAAATCAAACTTTAAAAAGCACAAAAAATAAAAAAAGCAGATTTTAGCAAAAAAAGCTTGTAGAGTTAGAATAAAGTTTCTATCTTTGCGTTCAGCTTCGCTAAAAAGAAGCAACAGTTCTTTGATTATAAAGATAGTATAGGAAGTGAAATAAGGTCATAGCGGATTAA
>JBMZCV010000043.1:0-32758 GCA_049613665.1 Chitinophagales bacterium
TAAAAGGTCAATCTTTTTGATTTTCTGACGATATTTTTATACATTAAATATAAAATAATATTAAAATGCAATGTTTTATTGCAAATTGTTAATTGTCATTAAAACGTCAAATCGGAAATGGCTGCCGTTTATCAAATAGTGCTTGGCACTTAGCTTAAAAAAACGTGACTATTTGCGTTGTGGCAATTCTGGCTAAAAAATAGTCTGATTTTTTATCTCAAAAGCCCAAACCTAAACAGTTATAAAAAAAACTAAAAATTAAAAACTAAAAAAAAATTTTATGAAAAACATCAAACAAATCTGTTTATGCTGCTGTTTTATTGCAATAAGCAGCTTTTTTGCTTGCAACAACAGTGAAACTAGCAACACAGACACACCAGATGCTCCAAAAATTGAGAGAGTAGCCAAAGGAGGCAAACAATATGGTGGAGTTTTTAAGGTCAATGAAGAAGAGTATTTCAGAACTTTGTATCCGCTAAATATGGGTGAAGTGACGGCTCATCGTATTGCAAATCAGATTTATGAGGGTTTGGTAAAACTCAATCAGACAACTTTAGTAGTAGAACCGAGTATTGCCGAAAAATGGACGATTGATGAAGCGGCCACAACTTATACTTTTTCGCTTCGCAAAGGTGTGTTTTTTCATGATGATGCTTGCTTTCCGAATGGAAAAGGAAGAGAAGTAACAGCTAAAGACATAAAATATTGTCTGGATTTGCTATGCACACAAAGTGCCAACAATAAAGGCTTTGATTTTGTGAAAGATAGAATAGTAGGAGCAAGAGCATTTTGGGACGCAACGGCCAAAGGCGAAAAGCCAGCAAGTGGTGTGGCAGGTGTGAAAGTGATAGATGATTATACGATTGAAGTAAAACTAAATCAGCCTTTCAGTAGTTTCTTACACATTTTGGCTATGCCTTTTGGTTATGTTTTTCCGAAAGAAGCCGTAGAAAAATATGGCAAGGAAATGCGAAACAAAACAGTTGGAACAGGAGCTTTTAAATTAAAAACAGTAAAAGAAAACGAAGCTGTTATTTTGGTACGCAACCCAAAATATTGGGGAAAAGATGAGCATGGCAATCAATTGCCTTTTTTAGATGCTGTAAAAGTTTCTTTTATCAAAGACCAAATGTCGGTTTTATTAGAATTTAAGCAAGGCAATTTGGATATGGTTTTTCGTTTGCCGCTAGAGTTGAGCGACGAAATTGTGAGCAGAGATGGCAAACTTTTGGGCGAATATAAAAAATATGCTTTCCAAGAAAGTGCTGCTATGACTATGCAATATTATGGTTTTTTGAATACAGGAAAGGTATTTAATGACAAAAGAGTTCGACAAGCTTTTTGCTATGCTATTGATAGAGAAAAAATAGTGACGCATACGGTAAAAGGGCAAGGCATTCCTGGCATTTATGGCATTGCACCGCCTTCTTTTTCTACTTACGATACAAAATCCGTAAAAGGTTATGGTTTTGATGCCAATAAATCTCGAAAGCTCATGGCAGAAGCTGGCTTTCCAGAAGGAAAAGGTTTTCCAGAATTGACTTTGAATATTAATAGCGGTGGCGGCAGAAATACGCAAGTGGCAGAAGCGATACAAAAAATGTTGCAAGAAAATTTGAATATAAAAGTGAATATCAGCAAAATGCCTTTTCACCAACATTTGGAAAATACTGAGAGTGCTAAGTTTGATTTTTGGCGAGCAGGTTGGGTAGCTGACTATCCAGACCCAGAAAACTTCTTAACTTTGCTTTGGAGCGACCACTTGCCAAAAGGAGATTTTGCGAAAGGAACAACTTATTTAAACACTTTTAGATACAAAAATGCCGAATTTGACCGTTTATTTGAGGAGGCTTTAAAAACAGTAGATGAGAAAAAACGAAATGATTTGTTTCGCCAAGCCGACCAAATTGCTATCAATGATGCTGCTTATATGCCTTTGTTCTATGCCAAAGACCAGCGAATTTTGCAAGCTCATGTAAAAGATTTTCCGCAAAACGCTATGGAATATCGTTTATTAGAAAGCACTTATTTTTCTAAGAAATAAATACATTGCTGCATTTGTAATATAATAAAAATTTATCTTTTATAGAAACGGCATATTTATACGGTTTTACTGTAAAATATGCCGTTTTTTTTAAAAAAAAGTAGTCGTTCAGAAGTTTTTGGGCATTTCAGTACAAGAAAACACCTTGATTGTCAATGCGTTAGCCACTAAACGAATGCTTCATTAAATAGGTACTTAAAAAAACAAAAAAATGAAAAACTATTTCTTTCTTTTAGTGTTCTTACTTAGCTTTTGCAATAGTCAAAATAGCATTTTTGCTCAAATACCTTACAATATAGATTTGTTGTATAATTGGACAGATGAGTCGCTTATTCCTTCTATTTATTACAACAATACCTACAACGAAATCTGGGGATTTGTGCATGACGATAGAGAATATGCTGTTATTGGAAGTTCGATGGGAACACATATTTTCGACGTAACCGATACTGAAAATATTACACAAATAGATTTTATCGAAGGCAAATTCGTAGGCGAAGAAGTGGTACATAGAGATTATCACGACCACAATGGCTACTTGTATATGGTATGTGACGAAGGGCCTAGCAGTTTGCAAATTGCGTCTTTGCATTCACTGCCAGATTCGCTGACACTTGTATATGATTCCGATGAATTGTTTATGACTTCTCACAATATTTTTATAGATACTGCCACCACAAAAATGTATGTTTGCGTGCCACGTCATACCAATGGTACTTATAATGGCTTGGAAGTATATGACCTCGAAAACCCTGTTGAGCCGCATCTTTTGGCTACTTACACAGATTATGGAGCACACGATGTATATGTAAAAAATGATGTTGCGTATTTTCATGGGCAAGAAGATGGCTTTTTCGTCATAGATTTTAGCAATACAGATGCTCCGCAGCTATTAGGTTCTTTGACTGACTACGATGCTTTTGGCCAAGGCTATAATCACTCAGGTTGGTTGAGCGACGATGGCAAGTATTATTTCTCTACCGACGAAAATCATGGCTTGGATATTAAAGTGCTAGATGTATCTGATTTGAGCGATATAAAAGTAGTGTCTTTGATAAATTCGGATGTGAGCGAAAACTCTATGGCACACAATGTGATGGTAAGAGGCAATTATTTGTATGTAGCCTACTATCACGACGGTTTGCAAATTTATGATATTACGAATCCACTCGTTCCTTACAAAGTAAGCGATTACAAAACCTATTTGCCAACTGACCACGAATCGTATCGAGGAGCTTGGGGAGTTTATACTGCTTTGCCATCGGGCAATATTTTGGTGTCGGATATGCAATATGGTTTATTTGTATTTGATGTAGGATTGAACCCAACAAGCATAGATGAACCTACAAATTTTATAACAAAAGAAAACGAAATAAATATTTATCCAAACCTAGTTCGCCAAAATATGCACATAAGCATTGATGTTCAAACCGAAAATGAAGCCCTTGTTCAGTTATTTGATATAACAGGCAAAGCTATTTTTGAGCAAAAACTCGAAATCACGCCAGGCCAAAAAAGCTATGAGTTGCAATTGCCAAATGACTTGCCAACAGGTTATTTATTGTGTACGATAAATACGGAAACACAATATTTTAGTGGCAAAATTTTGAAAGTAGATTAAATGTCAAGCATTAGTTTATATAGCTTCTTTAAATTACTAAGACATTTGAAATGAATATATTAGCTTTCATTCAAAGAACAAATTATTTTTAAGTACCAAGTACTATTTAATAAAGCATTCGTTTAGTGGCTAACGCATTGACAATCAAGGTGTTATCTTGTAGTGAAATGCCCAAAACTTCTGAACGACTACTTAATGTTTGATTGCAGGCATGTTTTTTTTGTCATATTTGCGTCAAATAAGTGTTTTTTTATAGCAAAAAAAATAAAAATAACTAAAAAAGAAAAGACTTATTAAATTATTAATAACATTGTTTTGTTTTTTAATGTGTATTTTTTCAAAAAAAGTAATTGTTATTTTGCTTGTGTTAGTATTTTGCATATGAAAGTTGTTTTTTTTTCTGTTTTTTGAAAGAAAAATAGAGAAAAATGAAACAAAAATAAAGGTACAAATATTCATTATTTAGTAATCAAAATATGTAAAGTAATAACCTTTTGAAAATCTCATCGTAATAGTATTTGTAAGAATGTAATGTAAAGGAAAAACTAATATTATGCGATTAATAACGTTATCACAAGACTTGCTGGCTCAATTTGATTATTTTTATGTTCGAAAAGATTATCAAGAAGCAGCCGAAAAATTGGAACAAACGCTAAGAAGAGGGAGAAGAAATGCAGATATTTATTTCAATTTGGCCAAATGCTATGAAAAAATGAATAAGCTTCAAAAAGCAACTCGGTACTATGGTTTAGCCGTAGGATATGCTCCTAATCAATCAATGTATTGGCAACATTACGCAACATCACTAAAAAATGTAGGAAACTTTGAAGAAGCCAGTGGCATTTTAGAGTATATTTCAAATATCAAAAATGGCTGGAAAAAAGTATAAACACTAGCAATGCAGTAATATATGGCTATTATTTTAAAATTAATTTTTTATAAAACTAAAAAATATCATTATATATTACTGTTTTTATGCTTGCATATGAAAATTATTGGGACTAAAAACAATACTATGATATGTTTGTATAACCAGTTGATTATCAGCTTCAAAGTTATGTAAATATATCATAACTTTTATTTGCACTTACTTTATTTAGCAAGCTGTTTTATTATTATGTATTTTATTATTTATTATGCGATTTTTTTTCAAAAAAAAGTAAGAAAAAGTAAAAAAAAATTTGTTAGAGTAAACCTTTTTAGTTATATTAGTCATATAAATGTCAATTTCCTTTGTAAATCGCTATCATACCCTGAGCTATTTATTGTAAGGCACGCTATTTATAGAACTTTATTTTGTAACCCTAACAAAAACCCATTAGATATGTTACGTCACTTTTTATTAATCGCATTTGTGTTGTTTTTTATAAACAATGCCTTGTACGCTCGTTCTGATGATGTTAAGATAGTTCTTGTAGGTATCGTTTTAGATTCTGATGCCAAAACATCAGTTGCCAACGTTACTATAGAACTAGAAGACCTTGTCACTCAAGAAACAAAAACTATCGAACCGCTTGCGGACGGTCAGTTTTCATTCAATCTTCAGCCAGATAGAAAATATAATATTTCGACTATTGATACGGAAGGTAATATTATCGGTACGAAAGAAATTTCGACCATTAATAAGACCGACCCCGAAGTATTACATACTATCTTAGAAATTGAAAGGTGAAATAGTCTTGTTTTTAAACTTTTTGCTGCCTAGATAGGCAACATTTAGTTACTATATATACCACATTCAGGAGTAAATCTTACGATTGCTTAAAGTTATTTTATCAGGAAAATATAGACATATCCATCCAATCCTATATCCCACATAGCTAGAGTGCTTTTGATAATAGTGCTTAGTGCTATTTGTCTCTTTTATAAATTTTGCCGAATTTGTGAAGAAAAAATAGTAGTATTGGAAGGTAAGTTCCTGTGAGTGAGGAGAAGTCCTTTATTGCTCACAAAAAGTAATAAATAGGTATTTTTGCGAAAGCTTCATATTGATATATAATAAAAAATATATTAATGTGAAGCTTTTTTTTTAGCCAAAAAATAGATACTGCTTTTACCGAGAAAAGGTAGTTTTGGCTTATTAGTTTGCTATAAATATGTCATTTTTTCGAGATAAAGTTAAATGTTTTATTAAGTAACGCTCAAAAAATAACTTCCTTATTTGCGTTTGACATTTTCTGACCTAACTTCGTTGAAAAGCCTCGCCATAGCTATGGCTATGACTGTGTTTTTCGCCTTGTAGCTCAAAAAATCTCTGCCTCAAATCGTGAACTTATTTTTTTACTGTTACTAAGCTTAAAATTTTTCGATAAAACATGTTTTTCATATATGATTAATTCAGTAGCTAGACGAATTTATGCTGCAAATTGTGAAAACTAACACGTTGAATATCAATGCGTTAGCACAAATTGTGCTATTACTAAATAATGCTTGCCACTTAGTTTACAAAAAAAATATTGCTTTTATTTTAAACGCTTACCTTTCATTGCTATCAAAGCTTACGAAAGTTGCTTGCAGATACTGAAAAAGCAACCACTATTTTTTCTCTCATAATTTTTATATAAACAGCACATTACCATGAAAAATTTATTTGGAACATTAGCTCTTGTAGGTCTTATTTGTACGCACGTCGTTTTTGCCCAAAATGGTGACAAAATCTTTAAAACTGCAACAGCAAAACAACATACTGCTACTATGGAAAATGTTTTGACAAGCGAGCAAATTGCAGCAGACAACACGCTTTTATTAAGCAAACAATTAACATTAAATGCTAACCAAACGAAGACAATTGCTGCTATCAATCTGGAAACAGCCGAAAAAGCGATGCACTTACGAAGCACTTTGCGTGCCACAAATATGAGTGCTTTCAAAACACAACTCACGGCACTATATACTGAGCGTGATGCAAATATTCGTTCAATATTGACACAAAATCAAACTGCAAGCTATAATACTGCAAAAGCAAATATGAAAGCATTGAGAAGCAATGCAGAGTAATTTGGTAGGATTAGGTTTGGCAAAAATTTAGAGCAAGCTGTTTTAGTTTTGATGTTGAAAAAATAGACAAAATCAAAATATAAGTGCCAAACACTATTTAGTAATTGGACAATCCGATGTTCATATCTTGAATTTTAGCTTTCACAATTTGCAACAGAAGCTTGTCCAAATATTTAAATAACTCCTTACATAAAAAAGGTGGAACAATACGATATACAAACGTATTGTTCCACCTTTTTATATATAGGGCATATGACTTTGAGAGCATTTATGAGTTTATTATACATCAGAATCTATCGCTCAAAATGTAATATCACTGTTTTTTTTCAATGAAAACACATTATTTCTTTGAGAAATGAAAAAATAACTTTAAATTAGTTAGTCTGAGCTTGAATATTTTTAGGTTTTAATTTAATAAGGTGTTTGATTCGTTGCTAACGCATTGAAAATCAGGGTGTTATTTCGCTTTTTCATACCAAAAAACATTTGAACAATTACCTAAAATCATTTTTGCATAATATTAATTATATATTCAAAAAAATATACAAGTAATATTTAGCTCATGTTTTGTTTTTTTTCAGCTAAAAAAAGCTGGCATATTTTCAACAAAAAAAGATACTTTCATTTTTATCACCAAAAAAAAAACTTATGGGTTGTGCTACTGGAACAATTGCTGCTTATGTGCCAACAAGCGAAATGCCTTGGAACAGAATGCGGGTAGCTCATTTATATCGCCGTTTAGCTTTTGGAGCTACCAATCAAGAAATTATTGATGGACTAGCTATGAGTCCGACTGCTTTAGTTGACCAAATCATTGACCAAACCCTTGCTTTGCCTTTGAGTCCTGCACCTGTTTGGGCTGATTGGACTCGCTATCCTATTGATGACTATGCCGCAGGCGGCGACTTTTCGGAGCAAGCTTATGGTCATTTGTATGAACTTATCGAACAATGGATAGGTGATATGCTCACTAATAGTTTTCGAGGAAAATTGGTTTTATTTTGGCACAATCATTTTGTTACACGCTTCGACACTTATGATTGTTCGGCTTATTTGTATGAATATTATAAGCTTTTGCAAGAATATGCGTTGGGCAATTTTAGAGTTTTTGCACATAAAATGGGTATTACGCCAGCCATGTTGATGTACTTAAATGGCAATCAGAATGAGGTGCAAAGCCCAAATGAAAACTATGCGCGTGAGCTTATGGAGCTTTTCACGATGGGGCGTGACAATGGCTATACGGAAGACGATATTGTGGAAATGTCGAGAGCTTTGACGGGCTGGCGTGCTGCATGGGATACTTGCGAGCCTGCCAACTTTGTTCCAGCACGTTTTGATAATGAAGATAAAACCATTTTTGGACAAACGGGCAATTGGCGAAACGACGAAGACTCAGAACATCCTGATAATGTCGTTAATTTGATTTTTGCACATCGTGCCGATGAAACAGCAACGAATATTTGCCAAAAATTGTATCGTTTTTTTGTGGCCAATGAGCTAGATGAAAATATTGTGCAAGAAATGGTTACGACTTTCAAAAACAATAATTTTGAAATTGCTCCTGTTTTGCGACAGCTTTTCAAGAGTGAACATTTTTTTGATGAAGCCAACATTGGACATCACATCAAAAGCCCTGTGGAGTGGTATCTTTCAAAAATACATACTTTAGAAATTCCTTTTAATGATGAAACATTAAACACACTTAATTGGTATATTTATAATCTTGGGCAAGAATTGTTTTTTCCTGTAAATGTAGCAGGTTGGCCTGGCCACCGAACATGGATAAATGAAAATTCATTGACTAGACGTTGGGAAACAACACCTAATTTTTCGCTTTGGCTAGATATATCAGTACCTCAAGCTTGGATTGTGTTGGCAAAAGATTTGTCGAATAACTCCAACAATCCAACAACTATCACAACAGCACTTATCGACTTTATGTTTCCAAAAGGCTTGCCCTTGCCACAAGATTATGTCAATGCGACCGATGTGCTGAAAGGCGATATTCCGCAAAACTATTTTGACGATGGCTCATGGAATTTGGATTGGGAAGAAGCACCTTATCAGCTTCGTGATTTAGTCTATTATCTCATGCGATTGCCGAGTTATCAACTGAATTGATGCTTTTGTTTTGTATAAAAAATCGATTCTTCTTCTTTTTCAATAAAAAAAATCACTCAAAATATGTGCGATAATCATTCTAACGAAAACAAAAAACGATTAGGCCGTTCATTAAATGATGGAAAAAAAGCTCACGAACAAGACCACAAAAAATGGAGTCGCCGTAATTTCTTAGTCAATTCAGGCATTTTTACGCTAGGAAGTGCTTTGATGTTTGGCAAATCTCCTGTACAAGCTTTAGCCGAGTCGCCTATGCTAAAAGCACTTAGTGCTGCTAATGACAATAAGGCGTTGGTTATCATCAATTTAGATGGCGGAAACGATGGCTTAAATACTATTGTGCCTCGTGGCAACAGCACTTACTACAATTTGCGACCAAATTTGGCTATTCAAGAAGCCGATATGACTCCTTTGAGCAATGAGTTTGGCTTGCCCAATTTTATGAGCGAGTTGCTACCACTTTGGAACGAAGGCAAAATGAATGTTATTCATAGCGTAGCTTATCCAGACCAAAACTATTCGCATTTCCGTTCTGCCGATATTTGGTCTTCGGGTAGCAAAGCAAACGAATTGGTCAATACAGGTTGGATAGGCCGTTTTCTCGATTACGAATATCCTTCTTTCAATTCAACGCCAGCCAATTTTCCTGTCGGTTTGCAAGTAGGTGTGCAGTCGAGCCTCATTTTTATGGGAAATACCAACAATATGGGTTTGACTATCAATAATCCAACACAATTTTATGAAATTGCTCAAACAGGACAGCTTTACAACACCAATGGTTTGCCAGACTGTTCGTATGGCGATGAGGTAGCTTTTGTGAGAGGTACTGCAAACAATACTTATCGCTATGCCGAAACCATCAGAGAAGCCTATACAAAATCGACCGATTATGCTGGCTATGATGCCAATAATCCTTTGTCGGAACAGTTGGCTTTGGTTTCTCGCATGATAAAAGGACGTTTAGGCACAAAAATATATTTGGTGCATCTTGGTGGTTTTGACACACACGCATCTCAACCTTTTTATCACCCAACTTTGATGAATTATGTCGCCAATGCAGTCAAAACTTTTTATGACGACTTGACGCAAGCAGGCCATATCGACGAAGTTTTGACGATGACGGTTTCTGAATTTGGCCGTACTAATGGCGAAAATGCTTCTTATGGTACAGACCATGGCCAAGCAGCACCTTTATTTATTTTTGGCGAAAACATAACAGGAGGTTTTTCTGGCGAGTTTGGCGATTTGCCAAATGTGGCTTATATGGATCAAAAATTTACAACCGATTTTCGCTCTGTATATAGTAGTATCTTGAAAGATTGGTTTTGTATAGAAAAAGGCATTGTCGATTCTATTATGGGCGATAACTTTCCGCTTATTCCAAACTTATTGCCGAACTGCGAACCGAGCGTAGGCTCAAATAATACGGCCGCTTTGCTTGGCCACAATCCACAACCTAGCAACCTGAGTACAATGCTTATTAAATATGCCATCTTGAAAGCAGGTTTGGTGCGTTTGCAATTGTTGGACAGTACTGGCAAGGTGCGTGCCACTTTGGTCAATGAAGCTCAAGAGCCAAATAGCTATACGATTCCTGTATCGGCAAATGCTTATGGCTTGCCAAGTGGCGAGTATATGTATAAGCTAGAAGCAGGCGGAAGAGCTTATAGCCGTAGCATTCGTTTGTTTTAGAAAAAAATAATTTGTAAGCACTTTTTTTATAATCTCATATCGCTTTGGTGATATGGGATTTTTTTTTGGGAAGAAAACCAAACATATTTAAATTTTACACAAGACAAAGTCGGCAAAATGTCAAACTATGAGCAGAAAATAGCGTTTATTTAGAAAAACAATATTACTTTGAGTTATTTTAATGCAAAAAAATGAACATACGCACAATTATCGTTTTCTTCGTCATTAGTTTTAGTTTTTTGTTTTCTAGCTTTATTTTTATAGAAAAAAGCGATAAAATGGTAGCTTTTGCAGAAAAAAGTACCTCCAAACAAAACATTAAAATCACAAAAACGAAAACTACTTCTGGCTTCGATGCTTTAGATATTAGCTTCGATATTCATTCCGATTTAGAAAGTTTTATTAAGGTTTTGGTAGATGTCGATAGCTATCACGAATGGGTATATGGTTGCAGTTTTGCGAAAGAACTAAAGGCTACAAACCCTGAAAATACGGCTTATCATACCTTGCTAGATTTTCCATTTCCTTTTGCAGACAGAGCTGTTTATGTGGAAACGAAAAAATATTACTTGGCGGATAGCATTTTTGTAGCCGAATCAAATTCCAATCCGAAGTTGTTTGAAAAGACGAAAAATGTGATTGTCAAAGATTATTTTTCGCAATGGAAAGTAATTGTTTTAAACGACAATTTGCTACACATTGATTATCGTGCCGAAGTAAATCCGAGCGGCAATGTTCCTGCGTGGCTCTACAATTTGGCAGTTGCAAAAGGGCCTAATGAAACGATGCAGCATTTGATTGAGCGAGTGGAGGCGAAGGTTTTTTAGAAATAATGGTTCGGACATTTTTTATAACAATTTTCGGTTTAATAAAAAAACACCTTTTGGGAAGGGAAACATACTATTTTTCAGTTCAAAAGGCCATTAAATTTGCAAATATTGGCCGACTTAGCCTAAAAAAAATAGTATGTTTAAGCCTTTGATAAAAAAATGTATAAATGTTAGAAAAAAAGATTTATATTTTCTTTAAACATTGAAAAAACTTACTTTTACCTCAAAAAAAGAACATGAAAATAGCCATCGCACAACAAAACTATCACATCGGCAACTTTGCCTACAATTTCGAGAAAATAAAAACAGCTATTGCACAGGCAAAAGCCAACAATGCAGATATCGTTGTTTTCAGTGAATTGGCCGTTTGTGGCTATCCACCACGAGATTTTCTCGAATTTAAAGATTTTATTCAACGTTGCGAAAATACGATAGAAAAAATAAGACTCGAAACCGAAAATATCGCTGTTGTAGTCGGTTCGCCGAGCATAAATCCTGTCATTGAAGGCAAAGATTTGTTCAACTCTGCCTATTTTATTGCCGATAAAAAGATAAAACATATCGCTCACAAAGCATTATTACCCACTTACGATATTTTCGATGAATATCGTTATTTTGAGCCAGCCGATAGCTTTGAAATTGTAGAATATAAAGGCAAAAAAATAGCCATCACGATTTGCGAAGACATCTGGAACGTAGGCAACAAAAATCCGATGTACACGGTTTGTCCAATGGACATTTTGATAAAACAAAAGCCAGATTTTATGCTCAATCTGTCGGCTTCGCCATTTCAATATGCACAGTCAAAAGAGCGGCTACATATTGTGAGAACCAATGTGGAACGCTACAAAATACCGATTTTTTATGTCAATAATACAGGTGGTCAAACAGAATTACTTTTTGATGGCGGTTCTATCGTGATGAATGGCGAGGGCGATTTAATTGAAGAATTGCCTTATTTTGAAGAAGCTTTTCGCTGCTATGAGCTAGAAAAAGTGATGCAGCCAACTGCCGAAATGAATATCAACCAAGAGCAAACAAAAGATAAAATAGATTTGATTCATCGTGCTTTGCTCACAGGAATTAGCGATTATTTTGGCAAACTTGGCTTTAAAAAAGCAATCGTAGGCTCATCTGGCGGCATTGATTCGGCAGTAGTTTTGGCTTTGGCAGCAGAGGCTTTGGGCGAAAAAAATGTTCATGCAGTACTTATGCCTTCCCAATTTTCGTCAGACCATTCGGTGGCAGATGCCATAAAATTATCGGAAAACCTAAATTGTTCTTACGATATTATTCCTATAAAAAATACTTTTGAAGCCTTTGAAACAAGTCTTGCAACACCATTTGAAGGCACAGAATTTGACGTAACCGAAGAAAATATACAAGCACGAATCAGAGGTACGATTTTGATGGCCATGTCCAACAAATTTGGCTATATTCTGCTCAATACTTCCAATAAAAGCGAGGCAGCCGTTGGTTATGGCACTTTATATGGCGATATGTGCGGTGGACTTTCTGTGATTGGCGATGTTTACAAAACAGAAACCTATGAGCTTGCTCGCTATCTGAATCGAAATCGTGAAATCATACCTATCAATATTATCGAAAAAGCACCTTCGGCCGAATTGCGGCCAGACCAAAAAGACTCGGATTCATTGCCAGATTACGATATTTTAGATGAAATTTTGTACCTCTATATCGAAAAACGAAAGGGGCCAAAAGAGCTTATCGCTTTGGGTTTTGAGCAAAAATTGGTAGATAGAATTTTGAAACTCGTCAATCGTTGTGAATATAAAAGGTATCAAACGCCTCCGATGTTGCGAGTATCGCCAAAAGCTTTTGGAATGGGCAGACGTATGCCAATTGTTGGAAAATATTTATCATAAAAAAAATGTCTTTTTGATGGAAACAAAGCACAATTTTTTGTCGGAAATTTGGGACGATTTGATGCAAAAACATAATGTTTCAACAGTTTTAGCACAAAAAAACTTTGAGTATATCATGCGAAAATATGCCGAATCGACACGATATTATCACAATCAAGAGCATTTAATTAATTTGTTTCAAACGATTTTGCCATATAAAAATCGTTTGGAACAACCAGATTCTGTGAGTTTAGCTATTTTTTATCATGATGTTGTTTATAAAGCATTGCTAAAAAATAATGAACGAAAAAGTGCTGAAATTGCTCTTCAACAAATGAGTGAAATGAGTTTTTCAACAACAATGCAACAAGAAGTTTACGCCTTGATTGTGGCTACCGAAAAGCATGAACCAACACAAAAAACAAATAATTTTCACTATTTTTTAGATGCAGATTTAGCAATTTTAGGGCAAACCGAAAAGGTATATAATGTTTATTGTGAAGCAATTAGAAAAGAATATCGGCTAGTACCAAATGTTATTTATAGAGGCGGCAGACGCAAGGTCTTACAACATTTTTTAGAAAAACCACGACTATATTTTACAAAAGAAATGTTTGATAACTTTGAAGAACAAGCACGTTTGAATATGGCTAAGGAGTTGGAAATATTGACTTTTAGCTAAGAACAAAAATAGGTTAGCCTCTAAAAAACTAGAAAGCTAACCTATTTTCTTAAAACTGAGTTAGAGGGTATATATTGTTTTTTGCTGAGTCAAATAAGAGAAATAAACTGCCTTTTTATGGAAGTTAATACACTAATTTTCAATGCGTTAGCAAATTCAAATAGGCTATCTTAAGTAGTCGTTCAGAAGTTTTTGGGCATTTCAGAACAAGATAACACCTTGATTTTCAATGCGTTAGCCACTAAACGAATGCTTTATTAAATAGTGCTTGGCACTTATAGTATTTGGCACTTAAATATTGCCGACTTTTTCGGCTAGTTTTTCTTTTGCTTTATTCAAATACCTAAGAGTATCTAATGTTTTGCAAGAGGTATCGCCATAATCAATATTGAGTTTGCCGATTTTTGTAGCTATTTCCAGAGCCATATCGTTGAGCTCTTGACTACGCTGGCCGATAGCAATTAGACAATTATTCATTGCATCTTGTGTCCAGCCTTCATTATTCCATATCTCTCTATCAATAATATTGAGATAAGCTGCAAAATATTCGTCAGCGACATGCTGCCCAGCTTTTGTTTTTGGTTTTGCCAATTCGCCCAACAAAGCATAGCCAGACCTTCTATAAACAGTGTTTTCGTTAGAAACCCACTTATTTATCATTTCACGGACATAAGATGTTTTGATAACAACATTAATTGCAAAATAATGGCTCAACATGCCATATTTAGATTCTTCCATGCGCTGATTAATGCGTGCTTTGGTGAGTTTTTGTGGTTCGTCCACGAGGGTGGACATAAGTTGAGCTTCGGCAATAGGCGTTTTCCACAACTTGTGAGCCAAATACCTATTTCGTTTAATGCCATAAGTGCTAATCAATTTTCGCAACTTACTGATGCCGATGCCATAAGACGAAATAGAACTATTGCCATGTTTTTTCCAATGCCTAATACCTTTTTCATCTTTATGTTCTTCTAAAATGGTAATAATTTCGTTTGTAGTCATGATAGTTTGGGGTTTAATGTTGAAAAATTAAGTAAATACATGCTGTAAGTATTATTTTTGTAAATAATTAATTGTTTATATCTTTTTGTTAAAAAAAATATAAGTAAGAGTATCATATTTTTAAAGCTAAATAGTCTGACAGACTTAATACTAAAAATTACGAAAACTAACATACCGAATTTCAGTATGCTAGTGCAAATTCGACTGTTTATTACATTGTACTTAGCACTCTAAACAAATAGTAGCTATGCCAAGAAAACAGATTGTTTATTGTATGAAATGTTAATATATAAAAGCGAAAGCCTGACACACAAAACCTAACATGTAGCCAGTGTAGATTTCTCTTGTTTGATGTGCTTTTAGAATAAGACGGGCTGTGCCGACTAAGCCACCTAAGAAGATGACTAATAAAAATAAATTTGTTAAGTCGTATTGTGTAATGTTGAGAGCCATAATCACAATAGCCAAAAAACCACCCATTCCCATAGCGTGCAAGCTTATTTTTTCAAATAAATTATTGATAATAAAAGCTGCAAACAAACTAAATGTCGCACCTAGCAAGATGTCGCTCAAAAGTTCGGAGTAGTTGTTTTTGAGCATCATAAATGTCCAAATAAAGAAAAAAGAGGTAGTCATAAATACTAAGACTCGCTGTCGGCGGTCTTCTACTTTGTAGCTATCAATGAAGTCGAGCTGTCGCATCAGGAAGACCGTAACGAGCGGAAAGAAAATTGAATTGATGAGTACAATGCCAGATATTGGATTGATGAAGGCAAGTTTCAGGTTGCTAATTGGGTCGCTGAAGTGTGGCAATCCCCACAGATATGGGTTGCACCAAACAAATAGAACAACAGCATAAAAAGGCAAAAAAATAGGATGTAATATATAGGAAACTAATTCAGATAAAGCTCGCATAATGTGACAGTAGTATTTAAGTAGTCAGACAAAATAACTTGGCAAAACCTAGTAACTTATACACTGATTTTTTCAATGTAAGTAGTCAGACAGATTTATTTTACAAATTGTGAAAACTAACACCTATATTCAATAGTATTTGGCAGTTAAATATAGTTGAAAAATATTTATTTGTAATGTATGGCTATAACATACAGGGTTGATATACATAAAAAAAAAGAAAAAAAGTGTTAATATTGAGATATTTACGAAAAAAAAACGGCTAAAAAAAATAGTATAAAAAGATTTTTCTTTAAAAAAAAAGAAAATAATAAATATTTTAAAAATCGCTTTTTAGCAAAAAAAAATCTTTTTATGTTTTATGCAATAAAATAACAATATGTAATTCTTTGTTTTTTAAACAAATAAAAATAACCATATTATATTGTATTTGTAATGGGGTGTTTTTTCTATTTTCTTAAAAACACTTCTAATTAGAAATACTCTTTAACTATGTCTAGCGTTACCTTATCATCACTAATTAATCTTTGAACTAGGCTATATGTTTTGGGCAATTCGTACTCATAAAAGTAGCGTAGAGCATGTATTTTGCCTTGATAAAAATATTTATCGTCCTGATTTATCGCTTCATTTTCCAGCTTTTCGTGTGCAACAACTCCCATTTTTAGCCATTGCCAAGCTACTGTTATGATACCAAACATTTCGAGATATAAAGTTGCATCTGACAAAAACTCTTCCGTTTTATGTTGCTTTGCTAAAGCCAATAAGTGCATACTTGTTTTGTGCAAAGTTTTGAGGTTGCTTGCCAATGCTGTTACTCTTTGATTTAAGGCAGTTATATTTTGAGCAGTCTCAATAGTTTGTTGCACTTCGGCCATAAATAGCTGATAGGCTTTACCATTTTTCATCATCACTTTTCTACCCAGCAAATCGAGTCCATGAATGCCTGTTGTGCCTTCGTGAATAGGGTGAATGCGTGCTTCTCTGAAATATTGTTGAAGTGGAAAATCTTTGCAATAGCCAGCTCCACCCAAAATTTGCAAACCTGCACTAGTCGTCAAGCAGCCCATTTCGGAAGGATAAGTTTTTACGATAGGTGTGAGCAAATCTAGCAATAAGTGATTTCTTTCTTTTTCTTCGCCTGTCGTTACTAAAGCAAGGTCGGCATATTGGCTACACTGCACACACAAACTCAAACTCCCTTCTACGATAGATTTCTGAAACAAAAGCATACGTTTCACATCAGCGTGTTCGATGATAGCTATCTGTGGCTTATTCAAATCTTTATTGCCGATTTTGCGGCCTTGCGGACGTTCCAAAGCATATTCTAAAGAAGCATAATAAGCTGCACTCGCAATAGAAACAGCACTAATGCCGACCGAAACTCGTGCTTCATTCATCATCTGAAACATATAATTCAAGCCTCTGTTTGCTTCTCCTACAAGATAGCCTCTACAATCGTTGTTTTCGCCCATCGTCAAGTGTGCAATAGGCGTGCCTGCATAGCCCATTTTGTGATATACGCCAGCCGTTATCACATCGTTGTCTGCCAAAGAACCGTCTTTTTCTATTCGCTTTTGCGGTACTACAAACAGCGAAATGCCTCGAATGCCTTTTGGAGCATCTTTTATGCGTGCCAAAGTCAAATTGACGATATTATCAACGCCATCGTGGTCGCCACCCGAAATAAATATTTTCTGCCCTTTTATCTTATAATAACCAGCATCGGTAGGCTCGGCACTTGTCGTGATATCCGATAGCGAGCTGCCTGCATCTGGCTCTGTCATAGCCATAGTGCCTTGCCATTTGCCCGCAAACATGTTGGGTAAAAATTGTTGTTGCAAATCTTTTGAGCCAAAAGTGCGTATTAAATTAGAAGAACCTGTCGTTAAGAAAGGATAAACCATAGATGAGTAGTTGGCCGCTCCCCAAATAAAAGAAACATTATTCATAATCATATTTGGCAATTGTTGGCCGCCCTCTTCATAAGAAAAAGTAGCAGGAATCCAGCCACCTTCGCCAAACACTTGCATCATGCGTCGCACTTGTGGGTGAGCTATGATTTTGCCATCAATGAGTTGAGGGTCATATTCGTCCATTTCTTTTGCATAAGGTTTCAATTCCTTCTCAGCAATTTGTGCTGCTGCTTCCAAAACCATTGCAAAAGAATCTTTGTCGTGGTCTGAAAAATAAGGATATTGTTTTAATTTTTCTACATCAAATACTTCGTATAATAAGAAGTCGATGTCTCTTTGATTATAATATTTCTTTGCCATTATTGTTGCGATTGATATGGTTTGTCGTAAAAAAAACTAATTGTTTTGATAAAAAATGTCATTTTTGCAAAAAAAAATTTCAATAGTAGAAATAATTTTTGAGTCTAAAAGAAAAACAAAAAAATGTTCAAGCTTTTTATTGAAAAGTTAGATTTGAATAAAAAATTATATAGTGTTTTTTTGAAATATAAAACATAAAACATTTTCGCAAAATTAACATTAAAAATCAGAAATAATGAAAAAATGTATTGTATTTATTCTACTTATCAACGCATTTCTTATCAATGCAAATGCTCAAACCGAAATGGTTTGGAATACTTTTGTCGACTCTGTTAGCAATTTTGCATCGCCACGAGCAGCCGACCTTACAGGCGATGGCGTTCTTGACATCGTGACAGGCGGCGGCTTAGAAGACAATGCTCGGCAATATGGCGTAACGGCTTTTGATGGCGAAACAGGCGATATTTTGTGGCAAGTATCTAGCCGAAACCAAATGTATGGCAGCGTCAGATTTATGGACATCACAGGCGACGGCATTTCCGAAGTGTTTGCTACTGGCCGTGCTGCAAAACTTATTGCTATTGATGGTGTTTCGGGCGATATTGTTTGGGAATTTTATCCACAGGGTGATTTTTCAAATCCTGCCGACGATGATTTGTATAATTTTTATAATTGCCAATTTGTGCCAGACCAAGACAATGATGGCTATGAAGATATTTTGACCGCAAACGGTGGCGATTCTACTTTGGGTATTTTAGATAGTATCCGCCCAACAGGAAATATCATGGTTATTAGCGGAAAAAGCGGCGAGCAGCTTGCAAAAGCAGCCATTCCTGTAGAAAAAGAAACTTATTTAGGCCCTGTTGTGCATGATTTTGAAGGAAATGGTACTTTGAGTGTATTGTTTGGTTCTGGTGGCGAAACTCTAAGTGGTGGTTTGTGGCGTGCTACCTTGAATGAGGTAATGAATGAAGATTTGAGCGAAGCGATTGAATTATTTGGCAATGATGAAAAAGGAGCTATCGGTTCGCCTAGTCTTGCCGATTTAAATAACGACAATATTCACGACATCATTGTGCATACCTACAATGGTTCAATTGTGGCCATTGATGGCAATGATAATAGCATTTTGTGGCAACACGACTTTCCTGGCCAAGAGACTTACTCAACGCCAGCTATCGGTCGTTTTACCAACGATTTTGTGCCAGATGTATTTACGGTTTCGGCAGTAGGCGAAGCTCCTAGTTTTACGGGTTTCAAAGCCATGATGCTTGATGGTGCAACAGGAGATATTTTGGAAGAATATGAGCTGAGTGGTTGGAACTTAATTTCGCCTATTGCCTTCGACTATGACAATGATGGCTTTGATGAGGCTTTGATTTCGACAAATGATATTGGTGCTTTTTTCAAAAATCAATTGCTAATATACGATTTTAATGATGGCGAAACTATCAATTTGACTGATTTGGTCGGTGGTCTCAATTTTGCAGCAACGCCATGGGTTGGCGACCTCGACAATGACAATATGCTTGATTTGGTTTACACACACAATGCCGATAGTACAGGTGTTGGCTTTGATAAAGGATTTGTTACAAAACGGTTGAATTTGAATAAAGTAGTGCCTGAGTATATCGCCTGGGGAGCTTTTATGGGCAATAACTACGATTGTGTTTACGAAAACCCTTATATGGATAGTTGTGCAGCTCTTTCGATTGATTTAACACCCCAAAATTCTCTTTGCTACGGCACAGCAGATGCAGGCTTTAGCGTTTCGATAGAAAACGGCACACCGCCATTTTTGTATAGCTATGGTTCGATAGTATTGCCGCCTCTAAATGGTGCTAATTTTTCCGCCAATAGCTTGGCAGCAGGAAGTTATACATTTACGGTAGTAGATGGCGAAGGCTGCGAGCAAAGTATGGATTTTGAGTTGGAAACTGTTGGCGATAGCATTGCGTTAGATATTGTTGTGAACGAAGCTTCATCGGCAGGTGCTAATGATGCCAATATTAGTGTCGTAGCAAGTGGCGGCGTTGGCGTTTTGGCTTATCTTTGGAATACTGGACAAACTACTGCAACTATCAATAATTTGATGGCAGGCTTGTATAACGTTACAGTAACAGATTTAAATGGTTGTACGGCTACGGAAGAAGTACTTGTCAATATTAGCGGACTTTCAACCACAAATGAACAAGCCAATATACAGATTTTCCCTAATCCGAGTGAAGGTGTTTTTTATGTTCAAATTGAGAATATTTTGCTGACAAACAACAACTTTGAACTAAAAGTATATGATTCTGCTGGCAAAATGTTGTTTTCGCAAAAAGAAACGACAACTGATATAAAAATTGACTTGTCGAAATATGCAAAAGGCATTTATTATGTTCAAGCAGTAGGAGATGAATTTTCTTGGCAAGAAAAGATAATATTGTATTAAACATATAGCTTTTAATGTTTAGCTTGCATAGGTTTTGGCTTATTTTATTTTTTAAAATGGCATAAATCTATGCAAGCTATTTTTTTTGATTCTAAATTACACCACTTACTTTATGGAAAAAAGTTTCTTTTTTGTAAAAAAACAGAAAAAAACAATATGTAATATCTTGATTGACTACTTTTTGTGAAAAAAAATATAATTTTGTAAAAAACAAAGATTAAAAATTCATTGGAAAGTTTTGCAATAAGTTTTTCTTTTTTTTCCTTAAAAAACAGAACTTTGGCAAAGTGTTCCAAATTTTTCTTTTTCTTTCAAACGCACACTTTATTTCTTATTCAAAAATGCTAATGTGATGAACAAACAATTACTATTATACTATATCTTTCTATTTTCTTTACTCTATTCTTCTTCTCTTTCTGCTCAATGTAATTATAATGGCAATAATATAGGCAATTATAATGTGAGCGGTACAACACAAAATGTTCCTTTTGTTGTAGCGGGAGATATACTAACTTTTTGTGGATTAGATGCGGCCGAAACTTATGTTTTTTCTTTTTGTCAAGGTGGAGGTAGTGTAAATTTTAATAGCCAATTGACCTTATATACACAAGGCGGAGGCACTGTATTGGCTTATGATAATGATAGTTGTGCTGGTTCTAATGCGTCCACACTTACTGTTACAGGGGCATCTGGTTGTGTAGATTTAGTAGTAGATGCATTTCCATGTAGTAACAATGGTGGTGGTCTTGGTTTTGCAAATAATTTAGCCTATCAATGCATTACTTGCAATGGTGGTGGCGGTGGTGGAAATGGCCCAATTCAAACGCAAAGTGGACTTACCCCTCAATATTTGGTAGAAGATGTATTTATTGGAGGAGGTTGTTTTACTGTTGAAAATATATCATTTTCAGGTGCTGGTGTAGCAGGAGGTTATTTTTCTAATGGCTCATCTTCTATTGGTCTTGATGAAGGTATTATCCTATCGTCTGGGGATATTGCTACTGCTGAAGACAATAATGATAATGCTGATTTTCCTAATCTTTCATTTCTAAACAATACTGGCACAGATTTGCTTAATGTAGCAGGTGATGTAGATTTAGATTTAGCTGGTAATTCAGAAGATGCGGCTGTTTTAGAGTTTGATTTTACACCTACAACTAATATTATCACATTTGATTATGTTTTTGCTTCTGAAGAATATCCTGATTATGTTGATGCTGGTTTTAATGATGTATTTGGTTTTTTTATTAGTGGCCCTGGTATCAATGGCATTTTTAGTAATAATGCAGAAAATATAGCTTTAATTCCCAATACTAACACTTATGTTGCTATCGATAATGTAAATGATGAAGATTTTTCTCAATATTATATTGCCAATACTGGAAATTTAATAGATTATGATGCTTATACAACTATTTTAACAGCAATAGCAACAGTTATTCCTTGCGAAACTTATCATATTAAACTAGCTATTTCTGATATTGGCGATGGAGTTTTAGATTCTGCCGTATTTCTTGCTGCCAACAGTTTTAGTGCAGGTTTTGACGCAGTAGTAGAAGCCGTTGTACCGAGTAATGTCAATGATATTACAGATACTTATGAAGGTTGTATAGATGGTTACTTTCTCTTTGAACGCTCCGACCCAGATAATTCTACCGACTTAACGATTGAATATACCATTGGTGGAACGGCTACTATTGGCGATGATTATACCACTATTCCTACTAGCGTTACCATTCCAGCAGGGCAAGATAGCGTTTATTTGCCTATCGAAGCCTTTTTAGATGGCATCGCAGAAAATACTGAAACAGTTGAATTAACACTTTCGGAAGGAAATTGTAATTGTGATGGCCCGCCAGAGCCTATCATTATGAACATCATTGATAGCACACCGCTCGAAATAGATTTGCCTGCTATTGTGGCTTGTCCAGGGCAAGATGCCGTACTTACGCCAAATACAACAGGTGGTTTTCCTGTATATAACTATGTGTGGAGCGATAACTCCACAGGCAGTTCTTTAACCGTAAATCTAACAAATGATGCGATATATAGTGTGACTGTAACAGATGCTTGTGGAAATATAGCTTTTGATGTTGGGAGTGTTACGATACAAACAAGTCCACCTGATGCAACGATTACAGACCCTGGAGTTTTGTGTGACATTTCGTCTGGCAATATCATTTTAGAGGCAGCTACTCCTGGAGGCACTTGGGCTGGCTTTGGCATAGTTGGCGGCTCAAATACAACAGGCGAGTTTGACCCTGCTGCTTTGCAAGCTTTAGGTTTTACTACTGTTACTTACTCTATTTTGAGTGATTGTGGAAATGCTCAAGACCAAATCACGATTAATTTAATGCCTATTACTGCTAGTATCAATACTACAGATGCTAGTTGTGGTGGAACTGCCGATGGGCAATTGCAAGCTATTTCAGATGGACAAGCTCCTTTTTCATATCAATGGGACAATGGTTTGCCTTCACAACAAGGACACGGAGCAGTAGCAGCAGGCACATACAATGTAACAGTTACCGATTTTAATGGTTGTTCTGCTTCTGCAATGGCTACTATCAATGAAGGAGCAGATTTGCAAGCAACGATTACGCCTACTGATGTCGCTTGTAGTGGTGCTACAAATGGTTCTATATCGGTTGATGTGACTAATGGAACGCCAAATTATACTTTTGCATGGTCAAATGGCTTACCACCTATTCAAAACCATGTTGAAACCGTAGGCGTAGGAAGTTATGCGGTTACAGTTACCGATTTTAATGGCTGTTCTACTGTCTTAAATACAACGGTAAATGAACCTGCACCTTTGGAAGCCAATTTAATATCGCAACCTCCTCTTTGTAATGGAGAAACAACTGCAAGCATGATAGCAACAATTACAAATGGAACTGTTCCTTATAATTATCAATGGAATCCAGCTTTGCCAAATCAAGCCGAACATCTCGGAACAGTAGCCGCAGGAAATTATAGCGTTACGATTACAGATGCTTTAGGTTGCACCGCAGAAGCGAGTACGACAATTGACGAAACAAATGAACTGACCGTAACTATTGATGCAACAGATGCTACTTGTAGTGGTTTAGACAATGGTTCGCTAGATGCAACAGCTTCTGGAGGAACATTGCCTTATATGTATTCTTGGAACAATGATTTTACTTTACTAGAAGACTTAATTGGTGTTGTGCCTGCTGGAACTTACGATTTAGTCGTTACCGATTTTAATGGCTGCACCGCAACAGCAAGTGCTACTGTAAATGAACTGACTGCTATGACTGCTACTCTAACACCAGAAGATGTACTTTGCAACGGTAATGCCTCTGGTACTTTGACAGCAGTTATCAGCAATGGACAGTCTCCCTTTACTTTCAATTGGTCAAATGGTGTTACCAATCAAGATTTAGAATTGACAGATTTGGAAGCAGGAGCTTATAGCGTCACAATTACAGATACAAATGGTTGTACAACAGAAGCTAGTGCGACGATTAATGAAAATCCTGAAATGACAGCCAATATTACGCCAACACCGACAACTTGCGGAGGTAATAGTGACGGTTCTTTAGATTTGGAAGTAACAAATGGAACAGAACCATATAGCTATAATTGGGACAATGGTTTGGCTGACCAGCAAGATTTTACAGATGAATTGGCCGCAGGTACTTACAATGTAACCGTTACGGATTTTAACGGTTGTACGGCAGAAGCTTCTGCAACTATTGATGAACCTGCCGAAATGACTGTCAGTCTCACAACGCAAGATGCTTTATGTAGCAATGGCGATCCTTCTGGCACATTGATAGCCTCCGTTTCAAATGGTGTAGAAGACTATACTTATGAATGGAATCCTACTTTGCCAAATCAAGCAACACATTCGCAAAGCGTAGCGGCAGGCACTTATAGCTTAACCGTAACAGATGCAAATGGCTGTACGGCAGAAACTTCTGCAACAGTTGATGAACCTGCCGAAATGACAGTAACAATTACACCAACAGATGCACTTTGTAGTGGTGGAGATGCCTCTGGAAGCTTGGAAGCAACCGTTAGTAATGGCGAAAATCCTTATACATATGATTGGTCAAATGGTTTATCTAATCAAGCTCAACATTTAGAAACCGTAGCAGCAGGCACTTATACTATAACTGTTACAGATTTTAATGGTTGTACGGCAGAAGCAGAAGCAACTATAAATGAGCCTACCGAAATGACAGTTTCAATCACGCCAACCGATGCACTTTGTAGTGGTGAGGCAAATGGTAGCTTAGAAGCAGTAGTAAATGGTGGAACGCCAGATTATACTTTTGCATGGGACAATGGTTTATCTCCTCAACAAATACACAGTAGCACAGTAGCAGCAGGTACTTACAATGTCACTGTTACAGATTTAAACGGTTGCACCGCAGAAGCTTCTACAACAGTAAATGAACCTACCGAAATGACAGCAAATATCACACCGACAGATGCTATTTGCGAAGGTTCAGAAACAGGTTCTTTAGATTTGGAAGTGACAAATGGAACAGAACCTTATACTTATCTTTGGGACAATAATTTAGCAGACCAACAAGATTTTACAGATGAATTGGCCGCAGGCACTTACAATGTAACCGTTACAGATTTTAATGGTTGTACGGCAGAAGCTTCTGCAACTATCGAAGAGCCAATCGCTATCATAGCCGAAATAACGCCAACAAATGTTTCTTGTAATGGAAATGCTGATGGTTCTTTAGATTTGGAAGTGACAAACGGAACAGAGCCATATAGCTATCTTTGGGACAATAATTTAGCAGACCAACAAGATTTTACAGATGAATTGGCGGCAGGTACTTACAATGTAACCGTTACAGATTTTAATGGCTGTACGGCAGAAGCCTCCACAACTATTGAAGAGCCAGATGAAATGACTGTCAATCTCACAACTCAAGGTATTGATTGTAATGGCGATGAAACAGGAAGTGTGATTAGTTCGGTCAGCAATGGACAAGAACCTTATACTTACGAATGGAACAACAATTTAGCAGCAGAACAAAATCATATAGGAACAGTAGGAGCAGGTACTTACAATGTAACCGTTACAGATTTTAATGGTTGCACCGCAGAAAATACCGCAACAATTGATGAGCCAACAGCTTTAACAGTTGATGGTGAAACAGTTGGTACAACTTGCGGCCAAGAAGATGGAACAATTACGATTACTGCTTCTGGTGGTACAGGAAACTTAAATTATGAATGGTCGCATGATTCAAATTTAAATGCTGCTATTGCAAATAATTTAGCTTCTGGTGCATATAGCGTTACCGTTTCAGATGATAATGATTGTGAAATAGTTTACAATACTTCTATCAATGATGCAGATGGCCCAAGTATAAATGTTGTTGATTCGGAAGATGCAACTTGTGGCGATGCAAACGGAAATATCACAGTAGAAACAAGTGGAGGAACAGGAAACCTAAGTATTTCATGGTCAAATGACGAAAATAACACCAACACTTTTGCCGAAAATTTACCTCTTGGCACTTATACGATTATCGTAGCAGATGAAAATGGCTGTGAAGCTTCTGTAACCGTAGAAATAGCAGATTCAACGCCGCCAATACTTTCTTTAGTAAATGCTCAAGATGCCACTTGCGAAGAAAATAATGGCGAAATCATCATACAAACAGATAGTGATGTCGGTGGTTTGAGCTATGAATGGTTACATGATTCTAATTTAAATGGAGAAACAGCCAGCAATTTAGATGCAGGCGATTATAGCGTAATAGTTACAGATTCAAATGGTTGTACAGCTAGTTTAGATGTTAGCCTTACAAATTCAACTATTCCAACTATCGAACTTGACAATGCTCAAGATGCTGTTTGCGGTTTACCAAACGGAAGCATCAGCGTTTTTACAACAAACGGAACAGGCACTATTTTTTATGAATGGTCGCACGATGCTAATTTGAATCAACCAACTGCCGATAATTTAATTGGAAATACTTATACCGTAACCATTTCAGATGAAAATGGCTGTTCGGCAGAGCAAAGTTTCACTATCGAAAATCTTGCTTCACCAACAATTGTAGTGGAAGAAACCGTACAAACAACTTGCGGCCAAGACAATGGAAGTATTACCGTTTCGGCTTCTGGCGGTACAGGAACTTTAGCGTATTCATGGTCGCATGACACAAATTTTAGCGGCACGACAGCAAGCAATTTATCAGCAGGAAATTATACAATTACCGTTTCAGATTCGAGCAGTTGCATAGACCAAATTGAAGTAACAATAGAACCATCAGATATTCCTTTAGTAGAAATTGCAGATGTTCAAAATGCAAGCTGTGGTTTAAATAATGGAACAGCAAGCGTAACAACTTCTAACGGTTTTGGCTCGCTTTCTTTAGAATGGTCTCACGACAATAATTTTTCGGCAAATAGTGCAAGCGGATTAGCAGCAGGAGATTATGGCGTAACCGTTACAGACGAAAATGGCTGTTCTAGCGATGTCTTTTTTAGCATAGAAAATTCTGAAAACCCTGAAATATTTTTAAATACCATACAAGATGCAAGTTGCGGCTTGCCAAATGGTGCAATGAGCATTCTTACAACAGGAGGCACAGGAAATTTAACTTTTGAATGGTCTCACGACAACAATTTGAACAATGATTCTGCAAATGATTTAGCAGAAGGAAACTATACGATTACGGTAACAGATAATTTGGGTTGTTCGGCAGTAGAAACTTTTGCAATTACCAATATAGCAGGCCCAAGCTTGCAAGTAAGCAATGTAATAGACGAAGCTTGCGGCCAATCAAATGGCTCAATTTTAGTCGTTGCAACAGGTGGCGATGGTAATTTAACGTACAGTTGGTCACACGATAATGGCTTAAACAGCGATACTGCAAATGGATTAGCAGCAGGAAATTATACCGTAACAGTTGCTGATGCGAATGGCTGCGAAAGCACACAAAACATCACGATTGAAAACCTTGCTGGCGTAACGCTAAGTTTAGACAATGCAACACCTGCGGCTTGTGGCCAAAACATTGGAACGGCTACTGTAATCGCAAGCGGAGGCACAGGGAGTTTAGCTTTTGAATGGTCACATGACGATGCTTTAAACTCAAATGCTGCTTTAAATTTATTGAGCGGAAATTATACCGTAACTGTTACAGACGAAAACAATTGCTCTGCAACTTTAGATATTTTTATAGATGAATTAGCTGCACCAACTTTGTCGGTTGTCGATATTTCGCCTGCCGCTTGTGGTTTGGCAAATGGTTCAATAGAAGTGAATGCAAGCGGAGGCACAGGAAATCTTACTTTCGCTTGGTCGCAAAATATTTTATTGAATAGCAATATTGCCAACGACTTATTAACAGGAACTTACAATGTAACCGTTACAGACGAAAACAATTGTACGGCTACCGAAACAATGGAAGTCACAGAATTGGCAGCACCTATTTTAACTTTAGAAAATGTAGAAAACGCATCTTGCGGACAAAGCAATGGTTCGGCTACGGTTTCGGCTTCTGGTGGCACAGGAAATTTAAGCTTCTTGTGGTCGGAGGGAAGCACTAGCGAAACGCAAAACGATTTAGCGGCAGGAAGTTATTTTGTAACCGTCACAGATGAAAATGGTTGTGAAGATGTATTGCCTGTTGCGGTAGCCAATGATGGCGGCCCGAGTATTTCGCTAGAAAACACAAGCTCTGAAAATTGTGGACAAAGCAATGGCTCGGCAACTGTTTCGGCAAGTGGAGGCTCTGGAAACTTAACTTTCGCATGGTCACACGACACAAATTTAAATAATGGAATGGCTACCGACTTAGCAAATGGCGATTATTTTGTAACCGTTACAGATGAAAATGCTTGCGAAGACATTATTAGCATTGTCATTGATGAAATCGCTCCACCAACACTTCAACTTGATGCTGTTTCGCCTTCTAGCTGTGGCCAAGATATTGGAACAATTAGTTTGAGTGTAAATAATGCAATTGGAAATGTCGTTTACGAATGGTCACACGATACAAATTTGAATGCTGCAACAGCCGATAATTTAGCACCAAATGATTATACCGTAACTGTTACAGACGAAAATAATTGTTCTGATGAAATAACAGTAACAGTAACAGAACTTGCAGCACCAACTTTGGCACTCAACGAAACAAATGCCGCTTCTTGTGGGCAGGCAGATGGCTCGGCAAGTGTGATTGCAAGTGGAGGAAATGGCTCAATTACTTATGCTTGGTCGCATGATGAAAGCCTAAACTCTAACTCTGCTCAAAGCCTTGCAACAGGCGATTACACAGTTACGATTACCGATGAAAATAATTGTACGGCAATGCTTGATTTGAATGTCGGCACACTTGACGGCCCAAGCATTGAAATAGACAATACAACGCCTGCAACTTGCGGCCAAAACAATGGTACAGCAACCGTTGCAGCTTCTGGTGGTTTAGGAAACTTTACTTATCAATGGTCGCAAGATTTGAACTTAGATTCTCCTTTTGCAGAAAATTTAGCCGTAGGCGAATATACCGTAACAGTTAGCGACGAAAACGATTGCGAAGCTACCGTAACTTTAAGCATTGTTACTTTAGATGCACCGAGTATTACGCTCGAAAACACAATTCATACAAGTTGTGGCGAAGAAAATGGAAGCATCACGATTAGCGTTTCTGGTGGTACAGGAACTTTAACTTATGCTTGGTCGCATGATGAAAATTTGAGTGGCGATATAGCAGAAAATTTAGCCGCAGGCGATTACACCATTATCGTGACAGATGAAAACGGCTGTGAAGCTCAACAAACAATTACAATCAATGAATCTAGCACGCCAATATTGAGTTTAGACAATACAATGCCAGCAGCTTGTGGCGAAGATATTGGTTCGGCGACGGTTTCGGTAGTTGGTGGCACAGGAAGTTTAACTTACGAATGGTCGCATGATGAAACTTTAAATTCTAATGTCGCCAGTAATTTAGCAGGTGGCATATACAACGTAACAGTTAGCGATGAAAATGCTTGTAGCGATATTTTAGAAATAGAAATTGATGCTTTTGATTCTCCTGTTTTAGCAGAATTAGAAAATAATGCGGCTTCTTGTGGGCAAGCAGATGGAAGTTTGAGCGTTTCGGTTTCTGGTGGAAATGGTACAATGAATTTCGCTTGGTCACACGATGAAACATTGAATACAGAAACTGCAAATAATTTAGCCGCAGGCGAATATACAGTTACTGTTACAGATGAAAATGGCTGTTCAGACGAAATTACTTTGAGCATTTTGAATGAAGACGGCCCAGAAATGACGCTTGAAAACACCATATATACAAGTTGCGGCGAAGAAAATGGAAGCATCACGATTAGCGTTTCTGGTGGTGCAGGAACTTTAACTTATGTTTGGTCGCATGATGAAAATTTGAGTGGCGATATAGCAGAAAATTTAGCCGCAGGCGATTACACCATTATCATTACAGATGAAAACGGCTGCGAAGCTCAACAAACAATTACAATCAATGATTCTAGCACGCCAATATTGAGTTTAGACAATACAACGCCAGCAGCTTGTGGTGAAAACATTGGTTCAGCAACGATTTCAGTAGTTGGTGGCACAGGCGTTTTAACTTACGAATGGTCGCATGATGAAACCTTAAATTCTAATGTCGTCAATGATTTGGCAGGTGGCACATACAGCGTAACAGTTAGCGATGAAAATGCTTGTAGCGATATTTTAGAAATAGAAATTGATGCTTTTGATTCTCCTGTTTTAGCAGAATTAGAAAATAATGCGGCTTCTTGTGGGCAAGCAGATGGAAGTTTGAGCGTTTCTGTTTCTGGTGGAAATGGTACAATGAATTTCGCTTGGTCGCACGATGAAACTTTAAATGCTGAAACTGCAAATGGTTTGGCCGCAGGCGAATATACTGTAAGTGTTACAGATGAAAATGGCTGTTCAGACGAAATTACTTTAAGTCTTTTGAATGAAGACGGCCCAGAAATGACTCTTGTAAGCACAACAGATGCGACTTGCGATTTGCCAAACGGAACAGCAAGTATTAGCATTTTGGGAGGTACTGGAACGCTAGATATTGTTTGGTCACACGCTGATGATTTGAGCGATACAGATGTTTTTGATTTAGCGGCTGGCGATTATGAAGTAAGCGTTTTTGACGATAATTTATGTGCTGCAACACTTAGTTTTACTATCGAAAATTTAGCATCTCCAATTATTACAGCAACCGAAAGCACCGATGAAACTTGTACGCAAGCCAACGCAACAGCAAGTATTACAGTAGAAGGCGGCACAGGTATTTTAACTTATACTTGGTCGCACGATGAAAATGCAAACTCAAATGCTGTCAATAATTTAGCCGCAGGCGAATATTTTGTAAGCGTAACAGATGAAAATAATTGCATAGCAGAAACAGCGATTACAATTCTTGACTCTCCTGCTCCAACAATTGCCGAAAATCAAATTGTAGCAGCAAGTTGTGGCGAAAGCAATGGCTCGGCAAGCGTTTCAGTAACAGGTGGAATAGGCAATATTTCTTATGTTTGGTCGCATGATGAGACTTTAAATGCTGAAAATGCTGACAATTTGGAAGCAGGCGAATATAGTGTTACAGCAACAGATGAGAACGCTTGCGAAGCGATAATCATTTTAACTGTACCAAACGAAAACGGCCCATCAGCAACAGCTACGGCTACACCATCTTTGTGTGAAGCCAACGAAGGAACTGCCGAAGTAACGGTAAGCGGAGGAACACCACCTTACACTTATTTGTGGAGTAATGGCGATACCACAACGACAATTGCAAACTTAAATCCAGACATTTATAGCGTCACGATTACAGATTTTAACAATTGTATTGCCACCGCAAGCACAGAAGTTATTGGCTCAATGCCGCCGCCAGTTGTTTCATGTGGCGAAATAACATTTAGCAGCATCGAATTTGTTTGGGAGGCTATCGAAGGAGCAACGGCTTATGAAATAACGATAAATGGTTTGACAGAAACACTTACAGCCGACCAATTGTCGTTTGTACAAGCGGGCAGCGAAAATGAAACGATTACGATTACCGTCGTAGCAGTTGGCTTGCCTCAATGTGGCGAAAGCGAGCCTACCGAATGGAGTTGTACGATACCGAGCGAAGAATGTCCAACGGCAGAAGCAGTTATTGATGTGCCGCAAGCAATATTTTGTGCATCTGAAAATGGTTTTGCACTGTCGGCAACGCCAGCAGGTGGCTCATTTACCATCAATGGCCAAGCAGCGACAAACTTTGAGCCAAGCACTTTAGGAAGTGGCACACATGAAATTTCATACACTTACACCGACGAAAACGATTGTTTATTTATCGGAAATGCCACAATTAGCGTTTCAGATGTTACAGTTTCAGCTACGCCGAACAATGCTAGTTTAGATGAAGAAAATGTAAGCGTTGAGCTTGCTGCAACGGCCTTTTCTGGCTTAAATGGCAGCTTAACTTACGAATGGTCGCCAGCAGAGGGTTTGAGTTGCACAGATTGCGAAAATCCAACTGCTTCGCCTACCGAAAATACGAATTATACCGTTTTGGCTACCGACGAATTTGGCTGTTCGGCTAGTGCAAATGTATCTGTCATTGTGACGAGAACCAATATTTTTATTGTTCCAAATGCTTTTTCACCAAATGCAGACAATAATAACGATATTTTCCGCACACACGGCAAAAATGTCGCTTCGGTTAGTTTAGCTATTTTCAACCGTTGGGGACAACAAGTTTACAGTAGCGACACCGAAGATTTAGCACAAGGTTGGGACGGTACTTTCAAAGGAGTAAATTGCGAAATTGGCGTATATGTTTTTTATGCAGAAGCTACTTTTACCGATGGAACAGAAGAGTTTATAAAAGGAAATGTCAGTTTGGTTAGGTAAAATTTTTAATCCAAGTTGAAATAAGAAAATTTAGGAGGAAGGCACTTTGAAAATGCTTTCCTTCTTTTTTTTTAACACAAGTTGGAATTGTAGTCTCCAAAAAAATATAGCTTATTTGTTTTTTTGATTTATTAGAAAAAAAATAAATAACAAGAAACTTTATCAATGTGCTAGCCACTAAACAAATGTTTTGTTAAATAGTACTTGGTACTTAAAATTGCGTCTATGATAAAAAGTCGGCAGTTTTTGTTTTAGGTACGGTTTACTTTTGCATTAATAATTTGTTATGAAGTTTGAGGAGCTATATAGCCAATTTGGGTTAAAACCTCACAATTTTCTCCCAAACACTAAACTCATCAGCAACTATTTCTACA
>JBMZCV010000044.1:0-32427 GCA_049613665.1 Chitinophagales bacterium
GTTAAAGTCAATCCTAAAAATGAAAAATTATAACAAACTTACTTTACAGTGTACTAAACGCCAAATAAAGATGTCCACATTTATCAGCAACAACACAGGAAACTCCAACATAAAATTTGCCGACCGTTTGCAGACCTTGATAGGTGGTAGCAAGGAATTAAAATTTTTGGTAGGCTACTTTTATTTTTCTGGTCTCAAGGCTTTATACGAGAGCCTTCGAGCCAACAAAGCCATGCAGCTAAAGATATTGGTAGGTTTGGAAGCAGACCTCATTTCGTCGCAGTTGGTAGAGTTGGAACATCGACACCCACAAGCCAGCAACAATGAGCAGTTTGAGCAGTTTACCCAATCGCTTCGCACCGCTCTCAATCACGCAAGTTTCGATACGGCTGATTTTTATGAGCAGCTATCTTTTTTCAAGGATATGCTTCAAGAAGGTCGTTTAGAAATTCGGAAAACCTTGTCGGCCAATCACGCAAAGTTGTATGTTTTTCATTACAATAGTTATTATGCAGCTTTCGACAACAAAAAAGGCAAATTTATCACAGGCAGCAGCAATCTTACCCGTTCTGGTTTGGGTTTGGCACAGCAAGAAGAGCTAAATATAGAAGTGGGCGATTTTGGTTTTGAGGAAGCAAACGGCTATTTCGATATGCTTTGGAACAAGGCCATACCGCTCACAGCTACCGCAGAACAGCGAAAAAAAATCAGTTTGGTTTTGCAAAACGAAACGCAAACGGCACACATTACGCCATTTGAGGCTTATGCCTACATTCTGAAAACCTACATAGAAACGCATGAACGACACTACACCAATAGCTCTTTAGGTCGCATTTTGGCCGACAACAATTTTAGGGAATATAGCTATCAAATAGATGCCGTCAATCAGGCTTTAAACATCATAAAAGCTTACAACGGCATTATTATTGCCGACGTAGTGGGCTTGGGCAAATCTGTGATAGCGTCGCTCATTGCTCATCAGCTCAACAAGCGAGGTTTGATATTGTGTCCGCCTGGTCTAATAGGCGAAGAAGTGAACAGCTCTGGTTGGTGGGAATATAAAAACAAATTTCATTTGCACAATTGGGACATCAAAAGCTCGGGCAATGTCGAAAATATTGCCAAAATTGTGCAGCAAGGTTATTCCGATTACGAGGTGGTAATTATAGACGAAGCCCACCGCTTTCGGACGCAGGACACAGCGAGCTACGAGGCTTTGGCAGATATTTGCAGAGGCAAGCAAGTGATATTGCTCACGGCTACACCTTTCAACAATTCGCCTTTAGATATATTTTCTTTGCTCAAACTTTTTATCATTCCAGGGCAGTCTAGCATTACGCAAAGCAACGATTTGGAAAGCAAGTTTCAGCGTTATCACAGCGACTTTAAGGAGCTATCAAACATCTTGAAATTTCAGAGTTCTAAAGATGGCAAAAAGCAAACAAAAGTTTTGCGGCTCTACGAAAAGCGATTTGGCGAAAAAGGCTTGATAAATTTGCACAAAGTTCGAGAGCAAATAAAGCAGTTGGCCAATGCGATAAAAAACGACATCATGCCCGTAGTGATACGCCGCAATCGTTTAGATTTGAAAAACGATGCACAGTATGGCGAGGAAGTGAAAGACTTGTCAGAAGTTGCCGACCCACAAAAACAATATTATGAATTGAGCCATGAGCAATCTGTTTTTTACGACAATATCATACAGCAATATTTTTGTGAAGATGGCGATTTCAAAGGAGCGATATATCAGCCTTCGGTCTATGAGCAAGCTCCAAAATCTAAGAAAGACAAGCAAGAAAATCAAGAATATCAGCAGCAAAAAAACCTGTTTGGCTTTATGCGTCGACTATTGGTGAAGCGTTTTGAGAGTTCTTTTGGAGCATTCGCAAAAAGTATAGAGCGTTTTTTGAAAGTGCATCAGATGGTCAAATCTTTTATAGATAGTTCGGGCGTGTATATTTTGGATAGAAAGCTGATAGAAAGCATTTATAACACAGATGAAGAAGCAGAAGATTTTGCGACAACAGCCATCGTAAAAGCATTGAAAATATTTGTGGAAAATGCGAAAAAGAAAACCTCGCCTAAGCACACAAAAATCTATGATGTGAGCAAGTTTAAGTTTCGCCAAAAGTTTTTGGACGACATCGACAAAGACATTGCTTTGTTTGAGCTATTGCAAAAAAAAATAGCTACTTTAGATTTACTTCGCAAAGATACAAAACGGCAGGCGATAGTAGAAACCATCAAAAAAGTATTGACAAATCCTAAAGAAACTGCAAAACGTAAGGTCATTGTATTTACGGAATATACGGATACGGTGCGACATTTGCAAGCCTACTTTTCCGAACAATTGAAGGATAGAGTATTGGTGTGCGATGGCAAAATTAGTCCGACTTTGGCGAAGGCTTTAGATAGCAATTTTAATGCAAAATATAGCAAGCAAGAAGACCGATATGATGTTTTGGTAACAAGCGATAAGCTTTCGGAGGGTTTCAATCTCAACAGGGCAGGTTTGATTATCAATTATGATATTCCGTGGAATCTGACAAGGGTGATACAACGAGTAGGCCGCATCAATCGTATTGGCACAAAAGTATTTGATGAGCTGCATATCTACAATTTTTTTCCGACCGAAAAAGGGGCAGATATTGTACAGAGCGAACAGATAGCGGCTCAAAAAATGTTTTTGATACATCACGCTTTAGGCGAAGATGCCAAAATATTTCATGCCGACGAAGAGCCTAGTGCAAGCGGTCTTTTTCGGAAACTCAATAGCAACCCAGATGAAGCAGACGAATTGAGCATACAAACAATAGTGCGAAATGAGTATAAACACATTGAAAAAAACTATCCAGAGGTGATAGTAAAAATACAAGATTTGCCCAACAGAACGAAGACAGCGAAAGCTTTTGACAAAAACAATTTGTTGGTTTTGCGAAAAAAAGGTATGGCTCTATTTTCTCTTCTAACGCAATCTGATGGCCATAGCATAAAAACGCAAGAAATTACTTTTCAGGAACTTTATGAATATGTGAAATGTGAGCTAGAAGAAACTCGTCTCGATTTGTTGCCACATTTTTGGAAGGCTTATCAGTCCACAAAAAAGTATAAGCCTCGCTATCGCAAAAAGACTTCAGAGATGTCTTTGGAACAGCAAGCCATCACTGCCTTGAAAGCTCTGCAAAAGCAAGGCCGCATAGATAAAATAAAAATTCCGCTAAAGATAGTGATGTTTATGACAACGCTTTTGCGAGATTTGAAACAATATAAAACGCTACCTAAATATACTTTACGGCGGCTGACATTGCCTAAAAAAAGCAAAAATGACTATGAGCAACTGCTAAAAAATGTCACAAAACTACATCAACGTATCGGTAGCGAATATCTCAATATTACGCTGCGACAATCTGGCAAGGTGGAGGAAGATGTGATTATAGCAGTAGAAAATCGCAAAGCATAGCTAGAGTAGTAAAAGCTACAAATAAAATATCATAAGTTCTTGATTGTCAAGGATTTATGATGCGGTAAAGCTTTTTTTTAATAGTTCATTTTTTAGTTTCAAAAACAAAAATATTACTTTTTACTTTGTTATAATAGAGTGTATTTTTTTTATTGATGGAAAGAATGAGAAATTAGTCTCAATTGCAGGTTTTATTCCTTTTTTGAGAGCAAAACAAGGCTATAACATTTTAAAAACATGCTATTTTACCAATTTTATTGAAAAATTTTTCTTACTCTTTCTACTTGAAACAAATATTATTTAGATTAGTTAAAGCTAGAAACACTACAATATAAACTGTTGGTTATCAGGAAGTTATGATATAGTGTTTGTTATTTTAGATGAGGTTTATAAAGTGAAAACATTAATTTAATTTTAGTTGTGATTTTGAGTTTTTTAACAAGATTGTTCTGCAAATTGTAAAAACTAACGAATTAAATTCAAATACTTTCTCAAAGCTAAGTGTGTAAGAAATAATACTTAACACTTAAATTTAGTGACAAGATTTAGCTTTTGCTTTTTGCGTAAAAAAATATTACTTTTGAAACTTCGCAAAAATACACTAAAAAAAAACCGCCAAATATGCACATCACCTTATTAGAACCTTTCTTTGCTGGCTCTCATGCAGCGTGGGCTACCGAATACAAAAAATTTAGTGCACACGACATCACTATTCTATCTCTAAAAGGTCGGCATTGGAAGTGGCGAATGTATGGCGGAGGCATAAAACTCGCAAGTGTATTTTTGGAGCAAAACATCGAAACCGATTTGATTTTGGCGACCGATATGCTCAATCTCAACGACTTTTTGGCACACACCAGACGCAAAACAGCACACCTACCTACCGCATTTTATTTTCACGAAAACCAACTCACTTATCCATGGTCAGCCGCCGACGCTGATGTGCAGCTCAAAAGAGACCGACATTATAGCTTTATCAATTATACCTCTTCTTTGGCAGCCGACAAGGTGTTTTACAATTCTCGCTATCATTTAGAATCTTTTTTAGGTGCTTTGCCAAATTTTTTGCGAAAGTTTCCAGACCATAAAGGCAAGCAAAATATAAAACAAATAGCCGATAAAAGCGAAGTGTTGCATTTGGGCATGAACTTGAAAAAATTTGATGTTTATAAAATGCCTAAAAATGAAAAACTACCGCTTATTTTGTGGAATCATCGTTGGGAATACGACAAAAAACCAGCCGACTTTTTTCGTGCCTTATACATTTTGAAAGAAAAAGGTTTGCGTTTTGAAGTTGCTATTTTGGGCGAAAACTACAACAATAAACCTGCTTGTTTTGAAGAAGCAAAAACGAAACTCGCTGATGAAATCGTGCATTTTGGCTATGCCGAAAGTTTTGAAGATTACGCTCATTGGCTCTGGAAAGCCGATATTTTGCCTGTCACTTCCAACCAAGACTTTTTCGGTGGCAGTGTTGTCGAAGCCATGTATGCAAATTGTTATCCTATTTTACCCAACCGACTTGCCTATCCCGAACATTTGCCCAAACAGTTACATAAAAAGCATTATTTCAAAAATTTTGAGCAGCTAGTACAAATGCTCACTTATGCCATAGAAAATATTGAAACGATTAGAACACAAGATTTTGATTTTTATGTAAAAAAATACGATTGGACAGAAATTGTTGGCAAATATGATGCAGTTTTCAAACAATTAAGTCAAAATTTTCATTAAATTAGTATAGATTTTATAGAAAAAGAAATGACACATTTGCAAAACATGTCATTTTATAACTAAAAACTCACAACCAAAAACTAAAAACTAAAAAATGTTTACAGGAATTATAGAAACACTAGGCACAATAGAACAACTCGAAAAAGAAGGCGAAAACTTGCATCTAACAATAAAGTCAGATGTAAGCAAAATGCTCAAAATAGACCAAAGCATTGCACACAATGGCGTTTGCCTCACAGTAGTTGAACAAAACGATGATACGCATGTAGTGACAGCCATTCACGAAACCATGATAAAAACAAGCTTAGGACAGCTCAAAGTAGGCGATAAAATCAATTTGGAGCGTTGTATGCGTGCCGATTCTCGTATTGATGGACATTTTGTGCAAGGCCATGTCGACCAAACTGCGGTTTGCACAAGTGTTACCGATGCTGATGGCAGTTGGTATTATGCTTTTGAATACGAACCTTTGACTGATAACATTTTGGTCGATAAAGGTTCGATTTGCATAGATGGCACTAGCCTAACTGTTGTGGAAGCCAAGCCAAATGCTTTTACGGTAGCAATTATTCCTTACACACACGAACACACCGTTTTTCATCAATATACAGCAGGCACAATCGTCAATTTGGAGTTTGATATGATAGGAAAATATATCACTAAATTGTTTCGACAATACGGCAAGCAATTGCTAGGCTAAACTAAATCTTATATTTTTTTCGTTATTCAAAGAGGTAGCAGGCACTTTTGAAGTACCTGCTACCTTATTTTTCAAAATTCAAAGTCCATTTATTTCCTCACCTTTTTTTGATAACATTATGAAACGAGCCGCTAAAATTTTTGCAGGATTACTATTCGTATTTGTGCTTTTGCTCATACTTATTCCTTATTTTTTTAAAGATAAAATACTAAAAACAGTACAAACCGAATTGAACAAAAGCCTGAATGCTACCGTAGCTTTCGATGATTTGAATGTGTCTTTGATACGCAGTTTTCCTAACTTATATTTAGGTCTCGAAAATTTGAGCGTCGTAGGCAAAGAAGTGTTTAAAAACGACACGCTGACACATATCAAAGACTTAAATGTTGCTGTTAATTTGCGAACTTTGTGGCAACCCGAAAAAATAGTTGTCAAACGCATTCAGTTAGTCGAGCCTTATATTCACGCTAAGGTTTTGGAAAATGGAAAAGCGAATTGGGATATTATGATAGCAGACACAACTGCCGAAATAAGCACTACAACAGATACAGAATCAACAGCCTATAATTTTCAGTTGAAAAAATATGAAGTAAAAAATGGCATTATCATTTATGATGATTATACCTCTGCTACGCACGCAAAATTAGTTGGTTTAAACCATATTGGTACAGGAAATTTTACGCAAGATGAATTTCTTTTAGCCACTCAAACAAATATTGATGCTTTGTCGGCTGCTGCTGAAGGTATGTCTTATTTGAAAAATGTAAACCTAAAAGCGAAAGCAGATTTGAACATCAATAATGCAAATGGAACATATAAATTTGACAAAAATCAAATACAACTCAATGCTTTAATATTCAATTTTGATGGCTCTGTGCAAATGCCGCCCAATAGTAGCGACATGAATATTGATATGAAAATGAATGCTCCTAAAACGGAATTCAAGCACATTTTGTCATTGCTACCTGCCGCTTATACCAGCGATTTTAAAGATGTAACGGCTTCTGGAAAGGCGGCTTTCAATGCGTGGGTAAAAGGCATTTATAATGATAATAAAATGCCACTTTTCGACTTTAATATACAAGTAGAAAATGGTAATTTCAAATATCCAGATTTGCCAAAAACAGTTTCAGATGTGCAGTTAGATTTGAAAATTAATAGCCAAGAAACAAGTCTCGAAAATACAACTATTCACTTATCGAAATGCCATTTTGCACTAGACAAAGAGCCTTTCGATGCTACGGCTTTGATAAAAAATGCACTTGGCAAACCTAGCTTTGATGTGACTGCCAAAGGAAAAATAGATTTGAAAGATGTAGTAGAAAGCTATCCGTTGGAAGGCGTAAAAGAGTTGGCTGGCGAAATTATAGCCGATTTTGCAGCCAAAGGAACACAAGCAGCCATTGATGCAGGAAACTATGAAGCAGTAAATGTAAATGGTTCGATAGATATGAACAATTTGCGATATTTGGCTGAGGATTTACCATTATTAAAAATACAAAAAATTGAAAGTCAGTTTACTACGCAAAATACAAATTTCAATATTTTAAATTTAAATGTAGAAAAAACAAAATTTAACGCCAATGGAAAAATTACAAATCAATTGAGTGACAACCCAAAAATTGAGATTTCTACAAAAGGAACAATTAATTTCGAGGATTTAATCGCTTTTTCGCCTATGGAAGGTGTAACCAAATTTAGCGGCTTATTAGACTTAGATTTGAAAACGAAAGGCAGCCAAAAAGCGTATGAAGAAAACAAATATGACGATTTTGATGCAAGAGGAACGGCAAAAATCACAAATATGATTTACGAAAGTGTCGATATGCCACCTGTAAAATTAGCCGCCATGAACTTGGATTTTTCGCCACAATTTGCGACTATGAGCGGAGCAAAAGGAACGATAGGTAAGAGCGATTTTTCGGCAAGTGGAAAGTTAGACAATATTTTGAGTTATGTGTTGAATAGCCAAACTTTGAAAGGAAAAATGAACGTCAGTTCCAACTATTTTGACTGCAATGAGTGGCTTTCGGGCGAAGAAGTGCCAACAGAAACAACAGCAGAAAATACGGAAGAATCAGCAACTTATGAAGTGGTAAGCGTTCCAGACAATTTGGATATAACGCTAGATGTTTCGGCGAAAAAAGTGCTTTATGACGACTTGGAATTAAAAAATGTGAAAGGCCAACTTGTCGTAAAAGACCAGACTGTAAGGCTCAATGATTTAAAAACCGACTTGTTTAATGGAATTGTTACATTAAATGGTACTTACAATACGAAAAAAGTAGCCTCTGGCGGCCAACCAATTGTAGCTTTGGCTTACGATTTAAAAAATATTGATATACAAGAAAGTTATTTGTATTTGAATACAATGCAACAGCTTGCACCCGTAGCCAAATATTTGAAAGGCGATTTTTCGTCTAGTCTAAAAATGGATGGCAAATTGGACAAAAATATGATGCCAGAAATGATGAGTTTTAGCGGTGAAGGTATGGCGGCTATGCTGAAAGCAACTTTAGAAAATTTTGAGCCGCTTGTGATGGTAGGAAAAAAGCTCAATATCAGCCGTTTGAAGCGAATAGAAGTGGTAGATTTTAGCACCTTTTTTGAATTAACAAAAGGCAGAGTTCATGTAAAACCATTTACGACAAAACTAGCCGATATTCCAATGACCGTAGTAGGTTCGCATGGTTTGGACAAAACTTTAGATTACGATATTGTAGCGAGTGTGCCAAGTGGTCTTTTGAAAACGAACACAAGCGATGTGCTAGATAATTTGTCTGGCTTGGCCAAAAAAAGAGGCATAGACTTTAGCATTCCCAACAATGTAGATGTGAAAATAAAACTCACAGGCACAACCCTAAAACCAAAGATTGATATTGATTATAAAGCTACTCTTGCAGCAGCCACAGGAAGCTTGAGCAACATGGCAAAAGATATGTTTGAAGATGCAAAAGATAAAGCGACAGAACGCATCAATGAAGCAAAAGAGCAGCTAGAAGAAACAGCAAAACAAAAGGTAGAAGAAGCAAAAGAACAACTAGAAGAGGTAAAAGAAGAAGTGCAACAAAAGCTAACAGAAAGTGTCGATTCGGTGAAGCAATATGCTAACGACAAAGCACAAGAAGCCAAAGAAACTGCCGAAAAAGAGGTTAAAGAAAAGGCAGATAGCTTGCTGAAAGATGGCAAAAATCAGATAAAAGGAGCAACAGATTCGTTGAAAAACAGCATGAAAGATGATGCCAAAAATAAGGCAAAAGACAAAGCGAAAGATGCCTTTAAGGGACTTTGGAAAAAGTAAAAATATAGAGGCAAGGTAAAAAAAACGATTTACCTTGCCTCCTATTTCTAAGTTTATCTAAATTTTTTATTCCAACTCGTTCAGCTTTTTCAATAGCCATGAAGAGTCGCCACAAGGCTTATCTTTTATTTTTTCTCTCAATTTATTTATCTCTTTTAAGCTATTTATTCTAGTCATTTTTTTCAAATAAGAGATAAATCTTTTATACAAAATTCGTTGAGTATCAGAGATATTTTTGCTTTTTCGCAAGTAAGCACTAAACGTATCTAAAAATCCCCAAAGCAAGCCAACCTCATTTAATTCATAAAAAGATTTGGCCATCAATACCTTTGTATCAAGGGCATAAACACTATCTGTAAACACCACTTCATTGAGCAAAGACAATACTTCCTGAAAATTTTTGGTGTGAAAATAAAAGTGAGCCAAATTGAAAGTATAAGCATTTTTAGAAACTTCTGGCAGCAGATGTTTTTTATATTCCTCAATAAATACTTTGGTATAATCAAACTCCTTTAAGCCTAATCCTAGCGTCACGATGTTTTTGTAATCAAATTCTGACAAATAATTGCGATACAAGATGATTTCTTCTTTCAATAACAGCTTATACATATCATGCAGTTTCTTAAAATAAACTTTATTGCCATTGTTTATTTTTTTTACACAATAATTTTTTATGTATATATAAATATGATTGAGTTCGACATCAGAAAAAGCATGACGATATGTTTGTAAATAAGCTAACAGCACTTCATAATTGTTTTCATTGTCGTGGTCTTGCAAAGTCTTAACAATTTGATAATATACCATAATAGCTGGCGAAAGTGCTGCTTCTTGCTGTTCGATATAATTCAAAATTTCTTCAATTAAACTAGGCATTTCATAATGCACCGAAACAACGGTTGGGTTGTTCAAGATTTCGCAATAAAACTTCAGCTTATTGATGATATAAAAATTGTCGAGCTGCGACAATATACTCTCAACATCAAATTTTGTATGATTGTCGTGTAAGGTATTAAAATTGTAGCGTTCTTTTTCTATCGTAAATTGCTGAAAAAAAAAGGCATCATCTCGCAACAGAATTTCTTCTAATGTTTTTTGTTGTTGAGCAAATGTTTGTTCAAAATGATTATTAATATTTTTGCTTGCATAAGCTTTTAGCAAAAAAGGATTGACTTCTGAGGCATTTTTTTCATATTCACAATAGGCCAAAAAATCTTCGAGCAGTTTTGTCAAATCAGACATCACATATCGAAGTTTATTGTACTGAAATTTTTTTTGCGAAAACATTTTGCTGAAAATAACTGTTCTAGCCACTTCTTTTTCCGCAAAGTCAGGGTATGAAACGCTTAAAATATTAAATAATTTTATGCAAGCTTTTTTAGTGTTGAAAAAAGGTGTGTTAATATAGTATTCAAATTTTTTCAATTCTTTTTTGTGCAAACTTTTCAGCAAAATAATTAGTTTTGTTTTGTACATAGGGCAAGATTTTTATTAAAAAAATGAAAAAACTCACTTAACAAACTGTTTTTTTAGTTTTTATTGAAATAAGAATACAACAAAAGTATTTTTTTTTCCGATAAAAACAAAAAAACATGACTATTTTTTTTTTCTTTTTTTTTTTACAAAAAGTATAAATTATTGATTTACAACAAAATACACATTATTTTTTTATTAAATTAAATATAGTTTTTTAATAAAAGATGCGATAAAAGCTAAATTAAGTGCTATTTTTTTTAATTTTTTTTGCTTTTCTTTGTAATAGAATAAGTAATTTAGGCATAATATAGGCAATAGAAAAATAATAAACGATAAAGTGACAAAACTAACACATTAAAATGTCGATTCATTAGTCTAAATTAGACTTAGCACTTATTACCAAAAAAACACTTCTCTTTCTATTTAAAACAGCATCAAAATAGATTAATCACAAAATTAAATCATTAGTTATGAAACAGAATTTACTACAAAAGATGGCTGCCACATTTATATTGTGCTTAATTTTTCAAGACGCAATGGCTCAGGTTGCCGATGATGGCAAGTTTCCTAGTCGTTGCCCAATGATTGACAATATTGTTATTTTTAACCACAGCTTGGCAGATTATGTCATTACTATACAAGCAGAATATAACAGTTTGGCTGGCATTTCAGAAGAAAGCAATAATTTCAATCCAAATCAGAATGAAGCTATCATAGTCGACAATGAGGCAGAAGTGCAATATTCGATTACTAGCAAAGACTTTTTAATCAATAAAATCACAGATACCGAAGGTGCTTCAGATATGACACCTGATGTAGAAAATGTGAGCGAGGCAGAACAAAAAGATATTTTTAATAACTCTAATTCTAGCCATTTCCAATTTGCAACACTTGCTGAGTTGATAACGACTTATCCAAATCCTGTGCAACAAAGATTGACTGTTGAGATGCGTGATAACTTGTCTTTAGACATTCGTTTGAGCAATATACTTGGTCAAGTAGTGTATGCCGAAAATGTGACAGGTATGGATAAAGTGCATATCGATGTGATGGATTTTGCTAAAGGCACTTACATTTTAGAGATTAAAAGCGATGAACAGCGAGTTACAGAAAAAATACAAATTATAAGATAGTTTCCCCAACTATCGGTTAGATATCGCATTAGTTTTACTGTAAACCACTTTTCGATTTTTCGAGAAGTGGTTTTTTTATTTATAAGCCGAAAAATGCTTATAAAAAATCGCTATTTTTCAATAATACCAAAAAATATTGATAAAACAATATCTATTTCGTAATTTTGCAGTTCTTTATCAAGTAAAAAATATAAGCAAAAAAAAATGAGCAAGCACGGAAGAGTTTTAGTAGCCATGAGCGGAGGTATTGATAGTACCGTTACGGCTATGATGCTACACGAACAAGGCTATGAGGTGGTAGGCATCACAATGAAAACATGGGATTATGCAACTTCGGGCGGCTCGAAAAAAGAAACAGGCTGTTGCAGCCTCGATTCGATAAACGATGCCAGAGCCGTAGCCGTAGATATGGGATTTCACCATTTTATTATCGACATCAGAGATGAATTTGGCGATTGGGTCATCGACAATTTTGTAGAAGAATATCTGGCTGGCCGAACGCCAAACCCTTGCATTATGTGCAATACGCATATCAAGTGGGCAGCACTCTTGCGTCGAGCCGATGCCTTAAACTGCGAGTTTATTGCCACAGGACATTATGCCCAAAAGCGTTTTGAAAACAATCGTTATATCGTGTCGGAAGGCTTAGATAGACACAAAGACCAATCTTATGTGCTTTGGGGTTTGCAACAAGAAAACTTAGCTCGCACGATGTTTCCAGTAGGTGGTTTTCAGAAATCGGAAATCAGAAAAATGGCCTTAGATTGGGGCTATGAAGAGCTGGCAAACAAACCCGAAAGCTATGAGATTTGCTTTATTCCAGACAATGACTATCGTGGTTTTTTGAAACGCCGAGTTGGTGGCTTAGAAGAAGAAGTAAGTGGTGGAAATTTTATTTCTACTGATGGTAAAATTCTTGGCCAACACGATGGCTATCCTTTTTATACCGTTGGGCAAAGACGAGGTTTGAAAATCGCATTAGGAAAACCAATGTATGTAACACGAATCATACCAGCGACTAATACGGTTGTTTTGGGCGAAGCCGATGAGTTGCTACTTAATGGAATGTATGTCAAAAATGTAAATATGGTCAAATTTCCAGATGCTTTTGAAGGCCGTCATGCTTTTGCCAAAATACGCTCACACCACAAAGGAGCGCCTTGTTTTATTAAGCAAAAAGGCGACAATATGGAAGTGTTTTTCAAAGAAAGAGTAGATGCTATTGCACCAGGCCAATCTGCTGTTTTTTATGATGGAAAAGATGTGATAGGTGGCGGACATATCTGGGAAAGCTTTGAGTTGAATGAAGAGCAAAGACAAAATTATATTTTGGAGAAATAAAAATAAATCTCAATATTGGTGCTTTTTAGAAGTGTCTTTTAAGCCATAAAACGAAAAAGCATGATTGAATTTTAGAAATTCAATCATGCTTTTTTTGTTGAAAAATAACAAATTAATTAATCGTAACCTTTTGCGACCATTTTTTGCCATCTTGATTAATTAAAATCAAGAAAGTACCTTTTTTGTGAATATGAAAAGGCGTAACAAGTTTGTCGAAATTGCCTGAAAAACTTTCTTGATGAATAGAGTTTCCTACCACATCAAAAATACGAAAATTGCTTATTTCATTGTTTGGCATCGAAAAGCTAAAGCGAAAATAGCCTTCCTTAAAATCTGGTTTTACTTTAAAACCTTGCAATGTCATCGCCTTGCTACTCACCAAACTAGGGTCTAGTTTATTGAAAGTAGAAGCATCAAACATATCGCAATCTGCTACTGTTACCGAGACATTCATGCTACTTGTCGAAGGGTCTGTCGAGATATTGCTAAAAGATTCGGTAGTCCAATTGAGCGGGCCATCAACTGTTGGCGGTAGAGGAGCTCCTTTTTCCATATTCATCCAAGTGCTAGAGCGTCCTGAGCGGTCGCTGAGTCTTTCACTTTTTCCTATGCTAATAGTGCGTTCTTCGGTCGTTGTTTTACCATTTGCATCGGTTCGTTGAATTAAAATATGCTTGCTACCATCAGGATTTTCTGTCACAACGGCATCTTTCGGAATATTCATAATATCCTCAATATTGAGTTTGCTAGCATTTGTGTTTTCAATAGCAATTTTTCTATCATATTGTGTGCTAGTAGAAGTATTGCCTTGCTTATCTATAATTTCTTCGGTCGCAATCGTGATACGTCTGTTATAATGGTCGCTTTGCATTTGGGCAATGTTATCTTGTGCATAACCCAATTTTTCCAACACTTCATTCATATTGCTATTTGCCGAAACGATAGTATCAACGCTAGTTATCTTACCGTCTTGGCTATCCGTTATTAATAAGCGTATCTTTGAAATACTTTGTGCTTCGCAAACAACTGACAATAACAGCAATAAGAGCAAAAAATTAACGTGTTTCATTAAAGATGTTTTAAGAGTTTTAAATTAAAATGTTTCAACAGCCTCTAAGAGCGTGTTTATAAAAAATGAACTAAAATAATGCTTAAAAGCATAAAAAATTAAGCAAAATTAATTTTTTTTTAAGACAAAACTATTTTTTTTTGTAAAAAAAGATTTTTTTTGAAATAAAATTTTGCAAAAACTAATTTTTTTAGTATTTTACACACAGGTTAGTAATATGCTTTAAAGAGCTATTAGGGAGGCAATGTTTGTTTTAATAACACATTGCCTCTTTTTTCTAATATTATTTTTTTGATTGATTTTGCATTATAACTTATTTTTTTTAACAAAAAAAACAATCACTTAATTTGCATTTCTCTATTATTTTTTTTATTTTAAAGTGTTAAAATCAATATTTTGAACACTTATACATTTTTTCATCAAAGACGTAAACATACTATTTTTTTAGGCTAAGGCAGCCAATATTTACAAATTTTATAGCCTTTCGAACTGAAAAATAGTCTATTTCTCTTGCCAAAGATATTTTTTTATTCAACTGAAAATTCTTATAAAAAATATCAGAATCATTGAAAATAGAATTTGAGTAATCAAACAAGTTTATTCTACAAATTGTGGAAAAAATAATACGCTAATTGCCAAGTACTTACAAATCCCAACTTGCATTCTTTTTTTCTTTAATATACTCTTTTAAATTAAGCAAAAAAGCAAAACTCATATAAATAATAAGTGGAGACCATGTAGCTACAAAAACAGCATACACAAAATATAACCGAATATAGCGAGAAGGAATCCCAAGTTTTTCGCCTAAAAAACTACAAACACCAAAAGCACGAACCTCTATAAAATGGCGTATTTTTTCTATCCATTGTGTCTTTAGGAGCATAATATTTACTTTTTATATCTAAAAATATTGTTGAAAATCATCATAAAACAACATCTACAACTTACCTTTTTACAGAAAGTAGCATGATGCAGCAAAACCTAATGTAGCTTTTTTGTCAGAATATGGCAGGTATAACCAAGAACACTCAACTATTTTTTCCAACTCACATATTTTTAAACAAAATAAATAATCAATAGCTGTTCAAGCATTTAAATATAACATTTAAATATCATTTATAGACAATCCAAATTTGTTACATTTTCAACATACCTTCAAATCACTTCATAACAATTGCAAAATCAGCTATTTAAATTGCATAAAAACATTTAATATGAACTTTGGCATTAGCTTTGTGCTATATCAAAAGTTTTAATAAACTCTGACACCCAATTAGTTTATATTTATAGGTTTGGCAAGTGATGTTTTTATTTTAGAAAGTAACTAAAAAAAGTTACAATTGCAAGATTTTGATAGGCATAAAGTCAAAAGAAAATCAAAAAAAGATTTAAACCACTTTAATGTGATTTAAAATGTGTTAAAAGTTATTAAAATAGAAAATAAAGTAAGATATTGAGCCTCCTTCCAAACAAAAATAAACTACTAAAAATCTTGTAAATATTAATAAACAAGTAATTGTGTCATTTAATAGTAATTTAAAAAAAATTATAGAAAGAATATATAATCACTATACATTCATCACAAAAAAAAACAAAATTAATTTGTTATGAAAAGAATATTTTCAACTTTTACATTATTAACACTTGTATTTTTAGCCTCTCTTTTATATGCAAAAACAACTTCATCATCTGATAATACTCCCCAATTTAAATTAAAAAAAATAAATAATGAAGGCGAAACAGTTGCTTTTACGGTACAAGATGCTCTCGAAATTGTGCGTTTTTTCATGTCGCAGGAAGGTGTTGAAAAATGTGAATCTGACCCCAATAATAATACTTTAAAAATCGTTAGCGAAAGAGGAATAAGTGTTCATGATTTGTTGTTGCGAGACGATATTCAACAAAAAATGGACAATATGGGATATGAAATAGAGTTTTTAGATGAGTTGGTAGAACGAGCAACAAGTGGGCGAGCCGCTGATTGTGATGAATGTGGCGAGGTAAAATTAAGCGATAATGTAGAAGAAGATGTATTGCAAAATGCAGAATATGAAGGCGAAGTTTTGATTGATTTTAATATGGAAAGTAGCCCTTCTAGTGGTAGCAATACATTGTCGCAAAGTCAGCTTGATAGCATTAGACAGGCTTTATTTGCCAAACCTAAAAATTAATTTTTTTTTAGACATACTACACTGTAATATAAGTTTTTCTACATTTTGAGAGTATTAGAAATGACATATTTCTAAAACAATAAGTGTCCATTCTTTTTTATATTTGACTCTTTTGGCTAGGAAAATATGTCATTTCTTTCTTGTTATTGAAAAAAAAGCTTTAAATAGCTTAGACGTGACAGGTTTTAAAAATCCATCACATTTCAACAAACGGCTAATATTTCTCAAAAACCTTAGAAGATTTAAATTATAGTGCAATACTATTTTCAAAAAATAGTATGTCTAAAAAATTCTTTGGCTTAAAAAACGAGCTTTTTCGCTCAAAAACAACCTCTTTTCCTAAAAATCAATGGTAAAACTAAGGGCTGGAATACGTTCTGCCTGATAAATCCAAGCTAATTCGTTGAGCCATGGGTCGTAGGTTTGTCGCTGTTCGTTTCGTTTGTCGGTTAAGTTCTGAACATCTAACGACAACATCCAATAATATTTTGGCTTGTTGCGACGAAAAGCTATCCGCAAATCGACTCGCATATAATCCGAAATTTGCTCTGTATATGCTTGTGTATCGTCTTCTACTTCGGCATAAGCTGCTGCCGAAAGCAAAGTATCTATTGGTGTATAACGACGGCCGCCCGAATACAAAAACTTTCCTCCCACTTCTAGCGAATTGCCATTTTTGAAAGCAAATTCCTTGCTTGCCATTACCGAAGTATTAAACAAACCATTGTATCGTGTGTTATATCGCTTGCCATTTTGGGCAAGATAGGTAGAATTGTAAACAGAGCCGCTCACAAGAAAGAAAAAGCGGTTGCTAAAAAACTTTTCTATCGTCACATCGAGTCCATAATTGTCGGCTGTTCCTTCATTGACTAAAGCAATTGGTCGTGCAAACTCATCATAGCCATTCAAGGCATAATATGTGCCATTTGGGTCAGTCGTAACAGGAATATTAAACATATGCTGATAATAGGTTTCCAATTTTAAACGAGTATTTGCCAAAAAAGCATGGTCATAAGACAAAACGACATGATGTGCTTTGTTTAAACCCAAATCCATATTTGGCTGTGAAGTAATATCGCCTGTTGTATCATCTGTTAGCGTAATAAAATAATTGCCTAAAGGTTGTATTTGACTGTGTAAACCATAAGCCAAACTCAAACTTTGAGCAGCATTTAGTTCATATTTCATCGCAAAACGTGGTTCGAGCATCGCAGAATTGTTTAAAGATAAATATAACAAATGTAAACCACCATTTAAAGTCAATTTTCGAGTAGGTTTGTAGTTCAAGTCGGCATAGCTTCGCAACAAAAATGTTGTTCCTTTTCCGCTGATAGTCGGTCGCCAAACGGCTGCTTTTGTGTCCCAACCTTCGCTAAACAAATCATAATTGAGAGCAGTAGCTTGCATACCAGCTTTTAGCTTCAAGCCATTTCTTATTTTTCTGCTATAAGTAGTAGCCAAACTAAATCTATTTTCGAGCAATTTTTCGTCAAAATAAGGATTTTCATTAAAATCATTATCCAAACTATCTCTGTGCCACGTCAATTGATGGCTAGAAGCAGATAAAGTAGTTTTCAAAACCGACTTTTTATCTAGCAAATAGGTATGTGTCAAACCAACTAAGCCAAGTTGTGTCACAAAGTCATAGCTCGAAAAGTCGACATATCTTTCCCAAGCAGTACTATCTTTTATAGTGTAGCGTTTTTCGACACTATATGCACCCAATCCCCACAAATTGAAGCTTGATTTACCTTTTGTTGGCAATGAAATATTGAAAGAAAGGTCTTGAAAATCGTTGGAGCGATTTGGCTCTGTGATTTGAATACCCATAGCCGAAAATACAGACAATGTAGAGTAGCGATAATTGACAACATAGGAACTACCATTTTTCTTAGAAAGTGGCCCTTCTGCCATTGCATCGAGGCCAACAACGCCTGCTTGTATTCTAAATTCTTGCTTTTCGTTGTTACCTTTTCTAAATTTCATATCTACAATACCTGCAAAAGCATTGCCATATTCTGCTGCAAATGCTCCTGTCGAAAAGTCGGAATTGCCCAACACATTGACGCTCAAAGCACTAATGCCGCCACCGCTCGAACCACGATGAGCAAAATGGTTTGGATTTGGAATATCTGTGCCTTCGAGTCGCCACTGCACACCTACTGGCGAGTTGCTCCGAATGACCATTGCATTTTCGTTGTCTTGGTTGGCTTGTCGCACGCCCGCAAACGACATTGCCATACGGCCTGGGTCGTTGATGCTTCCAGGATAGCGTTGTACGTCTTCTACCGAAAAGGCTCGTGTGCTAGTAAGCGAAGAAGTGTTTGTTGCTTTTCGCTTGTCTTTTTTGTCTGTTACGATAAAAGTTCCGCCTTGCAAAAAGGCTTCTTTGAGTTCTATTTCTAGCACCAATTCTTTTCCAGAACTCACATAAATGTTGTCAGTTGCCCAATCTTTGTAGCCCACATAGCTACATTTGAGCGTTTGCCGACCAACTGCGACTTTCTCTATCTTGAAAAAACCATCTATATCACTAACTGTGCCTTGTGTTAATTCGCCATTTCCATCTGGAATGACAACAGTAGCTCCTACCAAAGGTTGTTTTGTATCTACATCTATTACTTTTCCCCTAATGGTTTGCGTGTTTTGCGAAAAGAGTATTTGGCAATATAAAAAGCTGAAAATCAGGCTAGTATATAAAGTAAATTTTAACTTCATAAGTTATTTTGTTTTAACGTGAATAAAAAATTTGACTAACAATGTTTAAATATATCACTATTTCGGCTTTTGGGCAAGGTTTTTTAAAGCAAAAAATCTTAAATATTTATAAAGTAAAACAAATAATTTAGATGATGAATGTATTTGGCGTGAATGACTTTATTTTTCGTGTGAGTTTGTTTTTCTTTGAAAAAAGAAATTTTGGATATTTGGTTGAAATGCCTTATTATTATAATTAATTTTTTATGCTAAAAATGATACAAATGCAAGATTTTATTATATCGGCAGCTATTTTAGAGGAATTAAAAATTTCGCCTAGTAAATTAAAGATTGATTTGGCTATTTATCTTTACGATAAAGAACAGCTATCTATGGGAAGAGCGAAAAAATTAGCTGGATTAACGCAAATTGAATTCCAGAAAGAAATGGCTAAACGAGGAGTCTATATCAAATATGATGTAGCTGATTTTATGGAAGATTTGGAAACTTTGAAAAAGATACAAATTAGTCAATGAAATTGGATTTAGAGTAAGTAAAAAATTGTATCAGCTAATTTTAAAGTCTGTAAATGAAATATGATATAGGATTTGTTATTTTAAATTGCTATCGTTAATTTGTATAATTATTTTTTTAGCTAAAAAGCACATTAGCATGATAAAATTTATAGACTTATTTGCAGGAACGGGAGGCATTCGCTTAGGTTTTGAAGCTGCTTGCAAAAAGAACAATATAAAAACAAAATGTGCGTATGCTGCTGAGATAGACAAAAAAGCTTGCCTTTCTTATGAGTTAAATTTTGGACATAATCCTTATTCAGACATACGAAAAATAGAAAACTTGCCAAGTTTTGATTTTATGTTAGCAGGCTTTCCGTGTCAAGCATTTTCGTATGCAGGCAAGCGAAAAGGCTTTGGCGACACAAGAGGCACTTTATTTTTTGAAGTAGAAAGACTGTTGAAAAAATATCGGCCGAAAGGCTTTTTACTAGAAAATGTAAGAGGTTTAACAACTCACGATAAAGGACGAACATTTAAAACCATTATTCACGCCTTAGAAACATTAGGCTACAAGGTTGAATACCGTTTGCTAAATTCTAGCAACTATCACCTTCCTCAAAACCGTGTTAGAATATATATCGTTGGGTTTTTGGAAACAGATTTTACACTTACCTTAAAATCTGATACAGGTGCGAGCGATTCTCATAAATTTAAGAAACATCATTTGCAAAAAAGCTTATTTCAAAGTGAAACTAAAACAAAAGTTGTCGAAGATATTTTGGAAAATGAGCCTGCTGAAAAATATTTTTGTAGCAAAAAGTTTACGGAACAACTAAAAAAAGTGATTGGCAATGATTTGGCAAAACTGAACGGTTACAGATTGATAGATACACGCAATGGAAATTCGATTCACTCTTGGCAATTGGGCATCAAAGGCGAATGTTCAAAAGATGAAATTGAGTTTATGAATTTGTTGATTGCCAATAGGAGAAAAAAGATTTTTGGTACGCATCAAGACGGAAAAGCACTTACGATAGAACAGATAAAAACGTTTTATAAGAACGATAATATTTTAGAAATCATTGAATCCTTACTCAAAAAAGGATATTTAAGCAATTATAACCATAAATTTAATCCTGTTTGCGGCAATATGTCGTTTGAAGTCTTTAAATTTCTCGACCCAGAAAGTATTTCTATTACTTTAACAGCTTCGGATAGCAACCGTTTAGGCGTTGTTCAAGATGGAAAAGCACGACGATTAACGCCACGAGAATGTGCGAGATTGCAAGGCTTTCCAGAAACTTATCAGCTATTAGAAAATGACAATGCGGTTTACAAACAAATGGGAAATGCTGTTAGCGTGCCTGTTATTGAAACTATTTTTTCGGATTTAATTCAAAATAACAAATGCTTTTTTAATCAAAAATCGCTTGCCAACACTAAAATAGAATATGTCTAAGTGCCGCCAAGTGCTATTTTGTGCTAACGTATTGAAAACTAACATTTTTGGTTTCACAAATTTACTAAACACAAAAAAGGCAATGTTTTTACAAAAAATAAAAACATTGCCTTTTTCATTTATCCGCCTAAAAAAACATTTTAGGAAGACTATATATTTAAAAATAAATAAAAATTGTCAATAATATAAAGCCTATTGTCTCAATTTCTCCTTATGTCGTTTTAGCTGACGACTAAGTGAAGACACAGACAAATCTACTGCTTCTTCGAACAATTTGCTACGCTCGCTTGCGATTATTTGATTACCCGGCAAATTGACTTTAATTTTCACTACTTTATCTCTCACAGAACTATCGCCACCTTCGAGACTCAAAAATACTTCGGTGTCTATTATTCTATCAAAAAATTGTTCTAATTTAGTCAATTTTTTCTCTATAAAATCAATCAAATGTTGTCCTGCACTAAATTGTTTCGCTTGAATTTGAACCTTCATAATAAAATGTTTAGTTAAAAAATAAGTAATAAATTGTACCTATTACATCATAAAAAAACCTCATTTTCTCACTTGAAAATGGGCAAAAATAACTTAGACTAAAAAAGCATTTTCATTATTTTTTGGTCTAAGTTGTTTGCTGCCTTTACTGATATAAACGCTTAAATCTAAAAAAAGTTCCCTATTTTTAAAATAAGTGCTAAGTACTGTTCAAGAAACGACTGCCTTGTGCTAACTTATTGAAAATCAGGAAGTTAGCCTTCAACAGTTTGTCTATTCCTTTTAGTTGAAGTCTTAGATACACCTATGTTTAAGTGCGTTTTTAAAACTTTTAGATAGTCGCTATATCCAGTAAAATTATTTTTATAACAAAAACAGACTACACTTTAAAAGCTCAAGCTTTCGGATGAGCTTGTTGATATATTTCTTTCATTTTTTCGATATTGGTATGCGTATAAACTTGTGTAGATGCTAGACTTGAGTGTCCCAACAAGCTTTTAATAACATTTAAATCTGCTCCTTTGTTTAATAAAGCTGTCGCAAAACTGTGTCGCACGATATGAGGGCTATTTTTTTGCTGTGTTGTCACTAGATTTAAATATTGTCGCACTGTTCTATACACGAAGTTTGGATACATTTTTTTGCCTTTGTCAGTCAGCAATAAGTTTTCAACAGAGGTATTAACAAAATGCTCTTTTGCTAATTTTTGATAGGCTATAATTTCGTTTTTCAGCATTTCACTTATCGGAATGCGTCGTTCTTTATTGCCTTTTCCTTTTATTTTTACATCGTTGTTATAAAAATCTATATCTTCATTTCGCAAATTTATAAGTTCTGCTCGTCGAATGCCTAAATTGTATAACAAAGAAATGATTAAACGGTTGCGAACTCCTGCAAAATCTTTTTTGAAATCTACATCATCTAGCAAGATGTTCATTTTTTTTTCTTCTACAAAAACAGGCACTCGCTTTTCTACTTTTAATTTGGGCAAATTGCTTGCCGAATTGATTTTTATGACCTTTTCTTTTGTCAAAAATTTGTAAAAAGATTTTATGCTAGAAGTTTTACGAACGATAGTTTTCGATTTTAGCTTTTTATTAACCAAAGAAACTATCCAAGAACGCAAGGCAGCTTCGGTGGCTTGCGTCATATCTGTTTCATCATATACTGTTTTTAAATAACATGCTAGTTGTTCTAAATCAGTTTTATATGACTGTAAAGTGTGCGTTGAATATCTTTTTTCATATTCCAAAAAACGCAAAAAACGTGTGATATACATTGCCCAATTTAAGTGTATTTCCGAAAAATCGTTTAGTGAAGTTACTATTTTAAAAAGGATTTTGCAATACCTTGAGCTATTTTTTTTATTTTTTTTGAGAAAAAAATTTAGCTTCAAAATATTTTAGTAAAAAAAGAATAATTCGAAATGGTTAAATAATCTAACAAATTTATGCTATAAAATTGTGAAAACTAAAACATTAAATATCAATGTATTGGCAATCAAATGACTTTTAGTAAATAGTCTTTGACACTTATTTTCCATTTACTGTGATAAAATTTGCAGTTTGCCAAAAAACGAAGTAATTTGCAGTTTCTTTTTTATGAAAACAAAAACCGCAAAACACAACAAAATTTATGAGTTATTTTAAAGGAAAAACCGTATTTATTACGGGAGCTAGTAGAGGAATCGGAAAAGCTATCGGCTTGCGTTTGGCAAAAGAAGGTGCAAACATTGTTATCGCTGCAAAAACTGCTACTCCACACCCAAAATTAGCTGGCACTATTTATACTGCTGCCGAAGAAATGCGTGCTGCTGGCGGCCAAGCCTTGCCTGTCATTGTCGATATTCGCTCCGAAGAAATGTTGCAAGCAGCCATCGACAAAACCATTGAAACTTTTGGTGGCATTGATATTTTGGTCAATAATGCAAGTGCTATTCAGCTCACAGGCACGCTACAAACGAGCATGAAACGATACGATTTGATGCACCATGTCAATACTCGTGGTACTTATTTGGCTTCCAAATTGTGCTTGCCTCATTTGCTGAAAGCCGAAAATCCGCACGTTCTCAATCTTTCGCCACCTTTGAATATGGAACAGCGTTGGTTTGAAAATCATGTTGGCTACACGATGGCAAAATACGGAATGAGTATGTGTATTTTGGGAATGTCTGGCGAATTTCGAGGGCAAGTAGCTTTCAATGCACTTTGGCCACGCACCACTATCGCAACAGCAGCTATCAAAAATATTATTGGTGGCGACGAAATGATGAAACGCTCTCGCACACCGAAAATTATGGCTGATGCTGCTTTTCATATTTTACAAAGAGATGCTAAAACTTGCACAGGCAACTTTTTTATGGATGATGAGGTGCTTATTTCCGAAGGCAAAACAGACCTTTCTGAATATGCTTTTGATGCCAAGTTTGCAGACCAACTTATTCCAGATTTCTTTGTATAGAAGATAAATTAAAAGGGGCAAATTCGTGATAGGGCAAACACATAGATTTGCCCCTACGAGTTTGCCCCTACATTTCTTAATATTTCATCAATTTTTCCGTCCACAATTTGCCGTCCATATTTAACTGAACGATATAAATTCCTTCCGAAAAACCTTGTATATTTATCGTTTCATTGGCATTTTTCAAAGTGTTTTCAAAAACTTTTCTGCCCAAATTATTAAAAATAGTAAGCTTTTTACTGATAGCTTGTTCAAAAACCTCTTCTTCTATATCAATTGCAAATTCATATTTCGTTGGATTCGGAAAAATATTTGTTTTCCAAACTATAAAGTTTTCTGAAATACCAGACTCAACAAGTGTTCCACAAAACTCATTATCACTACGATTATCATCTAAAGCATTATTCACATTTTTTACCCAAATGCAAGCATCAATAGGGCCACCAAAATTATAGCGGCTAATAGTGTCCGATGTTACTATCATTGTTTCTTGAGGCATCAAGTTAACATCGGAATACCTTTGAGAATAATATACGTCAGGACATATTTTAATAGGGGCAAAATCCTCATATACAACTACCTCAAAAGAAGCAGGAATAAATATAGAAATATTAAAACTGTAAATAGGCGTTTTGCCATTATTTTTAACAACTATATCAACAGACTGTTTTGTGTAAGCTTCTTCTGCAAAAAAATTATCATATATTTCAAAGCTAGGTATATTTGCACTTATAATCTCAATATCGTGTTTTTTTTCTGTTGTTTGCCCATCATTTTGCGAAAATGTTTTGATAAATGGATGATATACTTCGCCTATATGTTCATGTCCTCCTACAATAAAATTATTTTCTGATAACTTTATATCACTTCCTTTTACTAAACTATCCTCAATAATAACAGTATAAGGTGGTGTTAAAGTAAAAGGAAGTGGCACAAACTCAATCCGAGTTTCATTAGTCATAATATCTTTACCAAGCAGCCATGCATCTCCATTTTCTTTCATTGCCACAGATAAAAGTTCTGAAAAGGTGCTAGAAAAGTCTTGCGTATCATAAATGTTATATTCATTATCTAGCCAAACTAGGCTATCTTCAAACATTAGTAAAGTGTTATTTTCTGAAATATCTATATGCTTTACTCTTTCTTCAAAAGCAATAGTATCCTCAACATTTATCAAACTATCTAATATATATAAAGAACTATCCGCAGTTATCAGTATTTCTATATTATTTTTTATTATTAAATCATTAATAACATTCGTCTCTAAAGTTTGTCGATTCAAAGCAGTACCATTTGCTGAATAAAGCGATACTATTTGTTCATCATCTGTTACCACAAAATCATTATTATCAAAAGCTTCTATTTTAGTGGCATTTATATCATCCATGATAAAATATCCCATATACTCTCCATCTGCTGATATTCTCTGACACCTAATGCTGGGTTGTGGCCCCTGTAAATATGCATCTATACAATACATACTTCCATTTTCTAATATTTCAATATCATTATATGAATAGACATAATTATGCCAAATATACTCTCCTTTTTCATCAATTTTAATCAAAGCATCCAAATAATGTATATTATTTTTTGTACAATTAAATTCATTATATACCATTACCATTTCGCCCTTACCTACATACTCAAAATTATGATAATTTAACGAAAATTTTGAACTAGGACTGTAATATAAAGGAACCCCAAAAGTGTTACCAAATGTACGTTCTAGCTGTGTTTCTTGTGCCAAAACAGTGTTAGCTAATAGGCATAGCAAGCCTATAAAAAATAGATTTTTAAGTTGTTTCATGAGTAAAAATTTAAAATGATTATAAAAAAAAAATTTGCTCAAAAATAAAACTTTTTTTGTAAAAAAAATATTCTCAAATTTTGCAGACCAACTTATTCCAGATTACTTTGTATAGAAAATAAATTAAAGAAATAATATATAGAGGGCAAACACATAGGTTTGCCCCTACATATTCTTAATATTTCATCAATTTTTCGCTCCACAATTTTCCGTCCATATTTAACTGAACGATATAAACTCCTGCCGAAAAATCTTGCATATTTATCGTTTCGTTAGCATTTTCCAGAGTGTTTTCAAAAACTTTTCTGCCCAAATTATCGAAAACACTTATTGTTTTATCTTTTGCTTGCATAAAAACTTCCTCCTCTATTTCAAGCGAAAAATAATCTGCTGTTGGATTTGGAAAAACGCCAATATTCCAATTTGTCGTATTTTCTGAAATACCAACAATCTCTAAATTTCCACAAAACTCATTATTGCTATGATTGATGTCTAAAGCATCGTTTACGCCACTCGCCCAAACGCAAGCTTCAATACTCCCAAAATCTTGGCTGCTAATATCTTCTGCTGTTACTGTGATAGTTTCTTGCGGCATCAAAACGATATTTTCGTGCTTGAAATGCAAATATTTATCAACACACATTACTCCAATAGGATTCTCAATAACCATAGAAATATCAAAGCTGTAAATCGGCGTATCACCATTATTTTTGACAATAGTTTCTACATCAAAAAGTATATAATTTGTAAGAGATTCAAAATTCGATATTACAGAATTTACAAGTTCTATGTCATATTGTTCCGTTGTCGTTTGGCCGCCAGCTTGCGAAAATGTTTTGATAAAAGCATGATGAGGCTCGCCTATAAAACTATCATTATCCTCAACTACATACTCATTTCCTGCTACGGCAAAGCCGTTTTCAAAAAGTTTTATATCGTTTGCTTTCGTCAAACTATCAGCAATATTGACAGTATAAATAGGTGGCAAAGTGAAAGGAATAGGTACAAACTCAATGCGAGATTCGCTAGTGATGGCATCTTTTCCGAGTAGCCAAGCTTGCCCATTTTCAGCCATTGCCACGGATGTGAGGCTAGAGAAAGTAAGTGAATAATCTTGAGTATGATAAATATTATAGTCATTATCTAGCCAAACTAAGCTAGTTTGAAGCATTAACAAGGCATTGTTTTCTGTAACACTTATCTTTTTTACAGTTTCTTCAAAAGAAATGGTATTTTCAAGAACTCCCACATTATTTAAAATGTGTAAATTATTATCGGCCGCTACCAATATTTGAGTATTGTTTTTTATGCTCAAAGCGTTTGCATTGGCATAAGAAAGTGAATTTTCGCTAGTTATCAGCTCTCCTATTTCAGAATAAAGCAAAATACTTTCTTCATTTAGATTAACGACAAAAGAATTGTCATCAAAAGCATCTATATGTCCATTCTGAACTTCCCAAATGGCTTCTGAAATTCTTTGCGACCAAATAGGCTCGCCATCTCCCGAAACTTTGCATACATAAACACCGTCATCTTCGCTGATAACATCAGTTCCATAGACATTAAACAATGCCAATATATCACCATTTTCCAACACTTCTATTTCAAAAATATTTCCTGATTCCACTTCTATTTCAAAAAGGGCTGGCGGATATATGTTCCAAAGTGCTTCGCCTTGTGCATCAATTTTCGTAAACCATACTTCATTGAACCAATGACAAGATGGTGTTTCGTAGCCGCCAAGTATCCATTCGCCATTTCCTGCATACTCAAAGGTGCTACAATGTGTTGTGAAAGAATGATTAAACGTTTGTTCTAGCTGTGTTTCTTGTGCCAAAATAGTGTTGGCAAGTAGGCATAGCAAGCCTATAAAAAATAGATTTTTAAATTGTTTCATGATAAATTATAAAATGGTTTTTAATAAAATGATTATTCTTAAAAGTAAACAATCAGCTTCTAAAAAGCAAGTTTAAATACTTTCTAAAACTACTTAAAAATCTATTTGTCTTTTGTTTTACAAAAAACTAGAACAAACCTATTTCGTGCCAAAAACCTGCGTTGCATAAATGCCGTTTTGTTCCAAGTCGAGCGAAATTCCTGTACCAACATACTCAAATTCTTCTTTAATCAAATTTTCGTAGTGTCCTTTCGATTTTATCCAATTTTTCGCAATATTATTGGCAGCTTCTTCATAAGTAGGTAGCAAAATAGTTTTTTTATTTTTGCTTGTCATCACATTGAAGCCCATAAACTGAATATTTTCGCCCACTATCTCAAACTCGCCATTATAAAACAAAACCCTATCTATCACCGCTTTTTTATCACTACTTTTTTGGTCGTGTGTTAGTTTTCCTTTCGTAAGCATATAATTATTATGGTCATCGGCGGCTCGCCACAATACAGGGTCGGCCTGCAAAACATTTCGCTCTTTCGACACTCGCTTTTCATTGATACGTTCCTCCACCATAAACGCCAGCAACTCGGCATCGAAGCTAGTTGTCATAATAGGTTTGCCAGCTTTCGAGCTACTTTTTTGGTATTTGATAGCATTTTTATTGCTTACGCAAGCTAATTGCAACATTACAACAAATAACAACATGATTTTAAATTGACTTTTAATTTTAAACATTTAACTTTATTTTAATAATTAGATATTTCAATGATTCTGACATTTTTTATAACAATTTTCAGTTAAATAAAAAAACACCTTTTGGCAAGCAAAACATACTATTTTTCAGTTCAAAAAGCTATAAAGTTTGCAAATAGTGGTCACCTTAGCCTAAAAAAAATAGTATGTTTAAGTCTTTGATAAAAAAACGTATAAATGTCCGAACTATTGGTATTTAGTACTTGGTACTTAAACGAAAACGTTTTTTTGTTTTTATAAAAAAATGTAACTGTTTAAGCACAGGATTTTGAGATAAAAGTAAGACTATTTACCTTTTAGACAAAACTCTTTTTTGAGTTTAATTTCACTACTCTTGAACCAAAAAAAACTGCTGTATAAATGAAAACAGGCTTTTTTTAGCCCAAATTTCCACAACATAAATAGTTACAAAAAAATAGCTGTTCTTTTATAAGAAAAAAATGCTAAATTTGCTTTTTTGTGACAAAAAAATAGTATTATTGGATAGATTAAAATTTGTCATAAAAAAGTCTTAAAAATAAAAAATTGACACGAAGTTACGAAAAATCATAGCTTGCACAAGCTAAAGCAAAATAATATAGCGTTTTTATAGCATAAAAAAGTTATCTTTGCCCAAAAAATGTGTTGTTTTCAAGCTCAAATATCTCTTAATCGAAAATACCCTTTTATTTTCGAAACCATCTTTATAAAAATATTAAATTGTTATGGATAATAAAAATATAATTTTGCTTATCTGTATGGCCTTGACAATCAGCTTTTTATTTGCTTCTTGTCATGCTTCAAAAAAAGCCAAAAACGCCAAAAATGCCATCAAAACCGATATTCCAATTGACGAATCAGAAAACGAAACGGAAAGCGAAACAGCAACTTTTGTACCTACCGAAAAAGAAACAACCGCAGAAGACAATATCGAAGCTGCCGAAGTAGCTGCCAAATATTCCTTTGAAAATGAAGCTACGCTCAAAAAAACACAGGTTTTGTTGTTTTTGAGTGGCTATGCACCAGGCAGAGTCGATGGTTTGATGAAAGAGCAAACAATGCAAGCTATTTCGTCATTTCAGAATGACCATGAACTAACCATAGGCGATATGACGAGCAAAACGCTAAACGATATTGGCGTTGCGATAATGGATTTTGAGGTGAGCGATGTGCAAGAAGCTTTAGAAAAAAAAGGCTATGACCCTGGCCCAATCGACAATCTAGTAGGCAATATGACTCGTACTGCTTATTCCGAATTTTTGCAAAACAATAAATTTCCTTTCAACCGCTTTACGACCGAAATTAAAACAGCACTGTTTAGCGACGACCCAAAATATAGAAATACCAATCAAGCAGATGCCTTATTTAATGAAACTCCTAGCACAACGCTAAATGCAGATGTGAGCAATATACAATTTGTGCCTTTGACGAATGCCAAAATACAAGATATTCAACGTGCTTTGTTTGCAAAAGGCTATGATGCAGGAGCTAATAGCGAAACTATGAATCCGCAAATAGAAGATGCACTTTTCAAATATCAAGTCGATAAAAAATTGCCTGTTGGCGGCCTCAATGAAGATACGCTCAGGTCTTTAGGCTTCAAATAAACAAAAAATATACTGTGATAATATTTTTTTGAACAATTTTAAGCCTTTTCATTTCCTAATTACGCAAATGATGCTTAAATTAGAGTTTTTGTTACTAAATAGCTATTCAAATCCTACTCTTTTAGCTTAAAAAAATCGTAACTGTTTAGGTGTGGGCTTTTGAAATAAAAATAAATAGTTACAAAAAATCTAGCTTTTCAAAAACAACTTCTAAAAACAATCCTTGTTGAATGTCAAATACCAATAAAACAAAAACTTTAGCAGTACCTGAATTTAGTTTGCTCGAAAAAGCATTAGCTTGGAGTGTACACTTTTTAACTGCTTCTGGTGTTATGGCGGCTTTCATGTCTATTGTTACTGTTAGTCAACATCAGTTTCGAGAAGCTATGCTCTGGCTATTTCTTGCCTTTATCATTGATGGCATTGATGGCAGTTTTGCAAGACGATGGCGTGTCAAAGAAATTTTGCCTTCATTTAGCGGAAAAAATATGGATTATGTGATTGATTTTGCGACTTATGCTATCATTCCAGCTTATTTTGTATATGAAGCACAGCTTGTTCCTAGTTTTTTAAATATCTTTACAGTTGCAGCTATTTTATATACATCTGTTTTTTATTATGGAAAATTGGGCATGGTCAGCGATGATTTGCATTTTATAGGGTTTCCTGTTTTGTGGAATTTTGTGGTTTTTTATCTCTTTTTCGTTTGGGACTTGGGCGAAATCAGTAATTTTATCATCATTATTTTGCTTTGCATTTTACATTTTGTGCCTATAAAGTTTTTATATCCAAGCCAAACCCAAGCACATTTCGGACTTACCCTAAGCATTACTATTATTGCAGTTATTTCAAGTATTGCTCTCCTATATATTTTTCCTGAAAACAATTTAATATTGAGTATTGCTGCAAGCATTGGAGTAGTCTATTTTTTCGCTATGACTATTTACAAAACATATTTCTACAAAAAAAATTAGTGCTTGGCACTTAGTAACATTCAAAAAATAACTTATTGATTTGAGTTTGATATTTTTTGCCATTAATTAGCAATAGGCTTTTGAGATAAAAAGTCATTTTTTTTGCAAACCTACAAGTATCAAACAGTTATCTTTATTATACAAACATATTATTTAGCAATTATAAATCATTCATAATCTTCTTTTTATAAAGATAAAAAAAACAAAACTATTAAGTTCAAAAACTCTTTTGGTTAGGATTTATACATTTAACTGAATTATTGTATCTTTACTTTTGAAAAAATGTTTCCATAAACTTTTTTTCTCTTTTGAATAAACAAAGAAATTCCAATATGAAATTTACTTATTATGGACATGCTTGTTTTAGCGTAGAAGTTGCAGGCAAAACATTGCTATTCGACCCTTTTATTACGTCCAATGAATTGGCAAAACATATTGACATCAATAGCATCAAAGCCGATTATATTTTGCTATCACACGGCCACGCCGACCATGTAGCAGATGCTTTGACTATCGCAAAAAACAATGATGCAACTATTGTTTCAAATTATGAAATAGTGAGTTGGTATGGTGCTACACACAAGTATATGAAAGGTCACCCAATGAATCATGGCGGTTCTTGGAATTTCGATTTTGGAAAAGTAAAATATGTAACAGCCATTCACTCTAGCGTTTTGCCAGATGGCACTTATGGCGGAAATCCTGGAGGTTTTGTGGTGGAAACTGCCGAAGGAAATTTTTATTTTGCTGGCGATACTGCTCTAACATTAGACATGAAACTTATTCCGATGTTTACGAAGCTTGACTTTGCTGTTTTGCCTGTTGGCGACAACTTCACTATGGGCATTGATGAAGCAATTGTAGCAGCAGATTTTGTGGAATGCTCAAAAATTATTGGTGTTCATTTCGACACTTTTGGTTTCATTGTTGTGAATCATGAAGCAGCGAAAGCTAGTTTCGCTGCGAAAAATAAAACACTTATTTTGCCAAATATTGGCGAGAGTTTTGATGTTTAATGAAACATTAAGTACACTATAATTTAAGTAAGTGGCATTTTGAAAGTATTAGAAATGATATATTTCTAATACAATAAGTGTCCATTCTTTTTTATATTTGACTCTTTTGGCTAGAAAAATATGTCATTTCTTTCTTGTTATTGAAAAAAAGTTTTAAATGAGCTTAGAAGATTTATACAGTGTGTTAAGTACACTATAATTTAAGTAAGTCGCATTTTGAGAGTATTAGAAATGATATATTTCTAAAACAATAAGTGTCCATTCTTTTTTATATTTGACTCTTTTGGCTAGAAAAATATGTCATTTCTTTCTTGTTATTGAAAAAAAGCTTTAAATGAGCTTAGAAGATTTATACAGTGTATTAAGTACACTATAATTTAAGT
>JBMZCV010000045.1:0-32190 GCA_049613665.1 Chitinophagales bacterium
TATTTGCTTTTGGGCAAATTTAAAATTTTTGACCAAATGATTTCACTTTGAACCCAATCTTTTAATCTTCAAACTATTTTAGAATATTTTTTAATTAATACTAAATTTAATTATGATTTTTTTTTAACAATTGCTATTGATATACTTAACACTTTCAAAGTTAGTATTTTTTTCCTAAGTATTTATGCTTTATATGATACAATTATGAGTCTTTTTGTTTTGTCAAACATATTAATGAAAATTTCAAATAAAAAGTAAACTATAAAAAGCAGCTTCGCATCTTATAATCAATTATCAACAGAAGCAAAAAAATTAACTGAAAAAATCTACAATTTTATCGTCAGCCAAAACAATTAAAAAAACCTTAAATCCAATCGTAGAGACCTTGCACGCAAGGTCTCTCTACAAATGTGATATAAAAACTAATAAACCATTTCCTTTCAATTAAACTTTATTTCCTCTCCGAACAAATGGATTTGTCTGAATATTTACATTCTAATCCCCATTTTTTGCATCAAAAGTGTTGCATTCATACTTTGACAAATCCCCTCTTTAATCGTATAATCAAAAATCATGTTATCATCTTTGATAGCAACTTCAAAACACCAATTTTCGACATTTCCATTTGAAGTAGCTGCCAAGTCACATAAAGCCAAATCGTGTGTCGCCACAATACCCACGCCTTTATATCGCAATAGCTGATGGATTAACGCTATTGAACCAGCCGTTCTGTCATTAGAGTTCGTGCCTTTTAGTATTTCATCGAGCAAAAAGAATACTTTTTCGTTTTTGTTTTCTACTGCATCAATAATACTTTTTAAACGCTTCAATTCGGCATAAAAAGACGACTCGCTGTCTTGCAAAGAGTCGATGGTTCTCATACTGCTATATACCGTAACGACCGATGTGTGCATTTTTTTGGCACAAACTACCGAACCTGCTAAAGCTAAAACCATATTTACGCCCAAAGTCCGCAAAAAAGTGCTTTTTCCAGCCATATTTGAGCCAGTAATGAGCATAATTTTTTCATTTCGATTTATTTCAACATCATTGCAAATTCTTGTTTTGGCTTTCAACAAAGGGTGTCCAACGGCTGTTGCTGACAGGCTAAATGTCTCGTTTTCGTTTTGTATGCTCGGAAATGTCCAATCGTCATTGTTGTGATACAAACAGGCCAAACTCGACAAAGCTTCTGTTTCGCCAATGACTTGAAACCATTTGTCTAAGTCATTTTGCAATTTTTCTTTCCAATTTTCGAGCTGCATACAGTAATACAATTCCCACAAAAAGAAGGTATTGAAGAGTAAATAAGCCAAAGCGTTGGTACGAATATTTAGGTTGGCACTCAAAGCAGCTAGTTGTCGGATATCTTCGGCAGCACTCCCCTTTCCTTTCGTCAAAATGCTTTGCAATTCGTTCATCTTTTCAGACTGCCACGTTTTCTCTTCTACGCTTGCTACTATTTCTTGATAAATCTGAATTTGCTTGGCTCGTTTTGCTGTCAAACCTATCATTTCGGTTACTTCCAAGTTTGTGTATTTGATGAGTGCCAAATTGACAAACCAAACGATAATAGGCACAATTCCTGCAATAAATCCAGCAAGGTATAGTACCAAAACAGTCAGCATTGTCAAAGGCAAAGCATAAATTGCCGTTTTTAAAACTTTACTGTTGATAATAAAAAAGCCTCGTTTTAGCCACGCCAAAATAGCTTTAATGTCTTGCTCACTATCTTCTACATACATTGCATTTGCTTGCAAATCCTGTCGCCAATCTAATTTATCTTTTAGCTCTCTAACTGCAGTTTGTCGGCTTTCTATGGTGGTTTTATCGGCTGCTTTTGTGAGCCAATTTGCCAAAGTGCGTTTGCCCATAGCGGTTGCTGCTCGGTTCGTATATTGATAGATAGATGCTTTGCCAAAAATATCTAAGTCGTTGAGATAAGGATGTGGCAATTTGAAAAATTCTTCGCCATCGTCCATTCCTTCCCAATCATACTGCAAGACTTTGATTTCTTTTTGGTTGATGTCGGCTAAATTGGCAAAATAAAGCTGTTTTGCATTGAGTTTGTCGTGTTGTTTCACAAAAACAGCAAAGCTAATGATAAAAGCAAATAAAGCTAAAAAACCGATTTTTGCACCATACAAATTGAAGCAGTAAATAATAAGGCTCAAGCTTACCAAAAAAAATATTAGTCTAACAATAGCCCATTGATTTGATTTTTTGGATAACTGTGTTGCTTGTTTTTGAAAACGATTGAAGCGTTCTTGATATGTTTGTTTTATATTTTCGTATGGCATAAGTTTTATTTTTTTGAAAAACAAAAGAAAGAAAGAGATAGTTTTACAAATCTGACAATTATGTATTTCTTTTTGTAAAGAAAAAAGGCAACTCACGAAATATATGTGAATTGCCTTTTGATTTTGTCGGGATGACTGGACTTGAACCAGCGACCCCACGCCCCCCAGACGTGTACTCTACCGGACTGAGCTACATCCCGTTTTCGTATTGCAAATTTACAAATTCTATTTTAGAAAACTAATTTTTAGTCTTGCTTATGTTAATTTTTTTGTAAAAAAACAAATGGTTTTTAGCATAAAAATAAAAAAGCCTGCAAAACAATTTTATGTCTTGCAGGCTTCTTTTTTGTTGTAAAAATATGGTCTTAGTTTTTAGATAAAACCAAGAGCCATATTTTTACGAGAATTTACTATTCTACTACAAAACGAGTAGTAGTTACAGCTTCTCCGTCGTTGATACTCATAAAGTAAGTACCAGCAGCGTATCCGCTTACATTGATAGTAGCTTGATTAACACCTTGTGTAGCATCTACGTCAAGGATGTTGATTAATTTACCAGCAATGTTGTAAACTTCCATTTTCACAGGAGCATTTTTAACAGCAGTAAAGCTTACGTTAAGAACGTTAGTAGCAGGAACTGGGAATAAGTTTACAAAACCTAAACCTAACTCACCTCTTACTAATGTAATTGGAGCGTAAGTGTTTACAGAACCATCAAAGTCAGTAGCTGACAAACGGTAGTAGTTAGTACCAGCAGCAGCATCTTTGTAAAGTTCGCTGTAAGTATTAGCAGTTGTAGATGTACCAGCACCTTCTTTAGTAGCAATTACTTCGTAGTTAATGCCATCAACAGAATGCTCTAATGTAAAGAAGTCATTGTTGAATTCAGAAGCAGTAACCCAACGTAATAAGTCACCGTCAGTTTCTACAGAACCGCTGAATGATAATAATTCAACAGCAACTTTAGAACAAGCAACTTCGCCAGCTTCAGTTTTTACAGTACCTTCTAAGTCAGTTACGATTACTTCGTAAGAACTACCATCAGCAATACCCGTGATAGGGAATGAAGTAGCTTCGTTCAATGTGAAGTTATTGATAGATGCACCAGAGAAAGTATAAGGAGCAACACCACCTTGAATAGTAACAATTAAAGTATAAACACCTGTTGTTTCAAAACCTGTACAGTCTTCAGTAACGTCTAATACTAATTCAGCAGCTTGGCTACCAGATACGATTATAGTTACAGGAGCAGAATCACTTTGACCTAATTCATCAACAAATTCGTAAACGAAAGTAGAAGTACCTGTGAAACCAGGAGCAGGAACGAAAGTAAATTGACCTTCTGGAGTCCAAACAACAGTACCTTCAGATGGATCTGGTTGAATAACGTTTGTAACTGTCAATACACCAACACCGCTATCATTGTCTAATACGTTGAACGTAGTAGGTTGATCAACTTCTGTGTTTTGAGAGTTAGGCTCGCCATTAATACCACAAGCTTCTGTATCAATACTTACAATTGTGAATGCTTCACATAAAGAACCGTCACTATCAACGCTTACAGATACACTAGCACCTGCAGGGAATGGCGTACCATTACCAGCTTCGATAACAGCAGTAAGTGGTGGAGTACCTGTCAATGAACCACTGAATAATGGGTAGTTCAATGAGTAAGAACCGAAACCGTTAGAAGCAGGAGCACCACCATCAACAGTTACTTCGATTAAGTAACCACCGAAAGTATCGTCACAGTAAGCAGTACCTGTAATAGATAATTCTGGAGCAAGAGTAACCGAGATAGCCTCAGTAATGTCTAATGAACCAGCAGCAGCAGCAGTAGAGATTTCTCCAACTGTACTAGGAATAGTTGCAACATCATTACAAGTATTTATTGCCCAAACATCATATGTTCCAGCAGTAACAGGAGCATCAAATGTACCATTTGTATTTTGTGCAACAACAGTACCAGCAGCATTAGTGATAGCAAATATTGTATTAGCATCAGTATTGTCTCCAAGAGTAGATACTGAAAATTGAGTACCAACACATAATAAACCTGTAGGAATACCAGTAGCACTTAAAGTACCAGCTTCTGGCACACATACTTCAACACAACTTTCAGGAGCATCGCCTAATACAGTTACAGAAGGACAACCATTGCTTGCTACAACGAATGTATAACCAGCAGGACAAGAAACAGGATCACTTGTAAATGTATTGCCTGCAATAGGATTATTGTTTACAGTATAAGTACCATTACCACCACTCAATGTGATAGACACAGTATAGAAACCATCAACAGCTTCACTAACGTCAGCAGAAGCATTTACAGGAGCAGTTACTGTTACAGTAGTAGAACCACTCATAGCACAGTTTCCGCCACCAGACATCCACTCAAGAGTATATGTACCACTAGCAGCAGGAGTGAAAGTATTTCCATTAACACCATCACCACTCCAAGTAGCAGATGCATCTAAGCTAATAGGAGCAAGCGTACAAGCAGAAGCAACAGGTAAGTTTGGCATCATACCACTTTCACCAACAGTCATTGTTAATTGACCTGGATTAGAACATTCACCACCACCTACAGTATAAGTAATAGTATAAGTACCAGCAGCAGTTGGAGCAAAGTTAGAACCTGCAACACCGTCACCGCTAAACATACCACCTTGATCAGAGCTAGAAGACAATAAGCTTAATAAGTTAATCATATCACCAGTACAAGCTTCTGTTTGAGCATCGTCAGCGAATTGAGCTACGCCACCAGGAATAATAGTAATTTCTTGGATAGCAGAACCTAATACGTTGTTGTCGTCATCTAAACAAGCTAAGTCATCTGTTACGTTATCAGCTTCAAGTTCGTTGTAGTTAGTTACATCGTAAGTTACTTCAAGGTCATTGTACTCAGACATTCCAGCAGGAGCAAATTCCCACCAAGGAGTATCCCAGTCTTCAGTATTCATAGTGATAGGAGCATCATCTTCGTTGTTACCAAACATTGGAGCAGGTCCACCATCTTCTAAAGAAGTGTAGAAATTACCAACAGGTACACATTGCATATATTCAACTTTAACTTTGATAGTTACATTGTAAGTTTCAGGAGTTGTAATGATTGTGTAACAGCTATCTTCTTTTGGAGTAAACTCGTTACCGTCATAGATATAAGCAGTTAAGTCTTCAACATTGTAGCTAGTTTTAGCTTCAGAAGTACACTCACCGATATAACAGTCATTTTCCATAGCATCTTCACCATTACCGTCATAGAAACCTAATTCTAATAAACCGTCATTACCATCTTGAATACCTGGTACAGGAGATTCATCAGTTGGACTGTAATCTGGTGTACCGTCAAAGTTACCATTAGCATCAATATCATAGTCACCACCACCATTTAAAACAAATGGAGCAGCATCAATAAATTCACCTACGATACAAGCATTATCAGAAACTTCAGAACAATCTTGACAAACTTCGTCATCAGTGAAAGCCATGTCTAAGTCACCAATGCTACATTGATATACATTTGTTTCTTCACTAACATCTAAAGAAGCTTCACAGTTATCAGTATTGATATCATAAGTATAAACTTGGAAGTCGCTGCTGTTACCTGTACCGATAGTTACTTCAATAATGTGGCTAGTAATAATCGCATTATTTGGTAAGATGCCAGTAGTCGTTACATTAGGATTTAAGTTTTCTAAAGTATTATCTAATAAAGACGATAAATCTAAAGAGAAAGCATCAGCATCAGGCTCAAAGTATTCAGTATCGAAACCTAAGTTAATACCACCGAAAGAACTGCTATAAGAAGAAGTTTCAAATTCAACAACAGCACCATCACACATAGGGATAGTAGCAGATTGACCTTTGTAAACCATAATCCAAATACCGCCATTCTCATCACAATTACAGTTATCAGGAACGTTCAATGTAGCACAATCAACATATTGTAAAGAACGAACATCACCGTTTAATTCACTTTGAGTTGTATCAATTACAGTAGAACAAATTTGCTCAAACAAACCAGCTTCAGAGAAATCAGCTTTAGGTTCTGGTTGTAATTGACCACCCCAACTCATGAAGCTTAACAATTCACCTGTACATTTGTTGTAGAAACCTACACCACCAATATCTTGTGGTAAATCAACGATAGGGAACCAGTGAGAACCAACTCCATTATCAGCATTACCATTATTTCTATCCCAAGGGAATGTCATAGCATTTACCCATGTATCAACACCTTCGTCATATTCATTGTTGCCATTAGCATCAATATATAAACCTGGGTTAGTTGGAGTATTATCTAAGCCAAATACATCATTTTGATTTGGATCAAATGGGTTCAAAGTATGACCAGCATAATATGGGAAACCATTTAAGTCTTCATCAGTAGTCCATTGTAAGTAAGAGAAATCAGGTGTGTACATGATAGTACCAGTAGGCTGAACATTGTTATCTTCAGTAACCATACCATAAAGTTCCATGTTCATTCCATTAGTTACATCAGTTTCAACGATTTGACCTTCAGAGTTGATATAAGCTACATCAGTACCAAGTGCATTGTAAACAGAAGCAGGATTAGCATTAACTTCGTCTGAATAGAATACTAAGTTATAGCAAGAAAGATCAGTACCAACAGGTGCTGTAATTTCAATACCTTCACAAATCCAAAGTTGCTCATATTGGTCATCAACATAATCAAATGGTGTACCAGCATCATCAACATAGTTATAAAGTACACAGTGATCATCAGCAGCATCACCATCATAACCATACCAGTCATAGTGAATTTCTGTAATCAATGGAGGATTTACATTTTCTTCGAAAGTAGTATCAGCAGCAGCTTCAAAAGAACCTTCGTAGTGATAAGGTTGGATGTAGTGTACATCATCATTAATCAAGTCAGTTAAACTGAATGGATCAGCACTTTCACAAACGTCAGTTTTAGGAGCAGACCAAGATTCTTCTAAGTCCATAAGAACTGTTAAGTTGAAACCAGCAGCAGCAGAGTTACCACAAGCATTAACTGTTTGGTATCCGAAAGGAACAGTATAAGTTGGGTTAGTACAGTTAAAACGAACTAAACCTTCATCTTCACCAGGAATAGTACCAGGCTCATTATCTACTAAACCTTCTTCTACATCAACAATTTGATTTACAGCAAATAAAGACCAGCACAAACGATCTAACAACAAGATATCGCCATCTGGAGCAATGTAATCGAAGTAGAATTCATCAGCACCTTCAAAACTCATACCATAGTTAAGTACACCTGCGTTACCACTTTGGTTAGCATCTTGTCCAACAGCATCATGGTCAAAAAGATCTGGATCATAAGGTCCACCATCTTGGTATGCAAGAGGCTCATCATCAATATTTGGACGTACCCAACAATTGTTAGTAAATTGGAGAGAACGGCCACGTCCTTCACCATCTACAACATTAATATCAACACTTACCATACTAGCAGCAGGACCATCACAACTTGTGAAGATACCGTAGTTAGTATTTTCCATATCAGTACCGTAACCAATAAATTGAACAACAGCGTCATTGTGACGGTAATCTAATTGCTCTAAATCAAGGTCAGCAACTGTAACAGGCATATCATCAATCATGCTTTGCAATTCAGCTGCACGAACTAAATCTACTAAAGCAATTCCAGCAGGACCTGTTTTAATATCAATATCAGAGTTAAATGCAACAGCACCATAAGAAATGCCACTAGAAGCCATTACTACTTCTCCGTCAGCAATGATATCAATATCGTGAGTGCCATTATCGTACACATAAGTATCATCTAAATATGCAGCTTCAGGAATATCATTAATAGTACCTACTATACCTGATAAAGGTACAACATTGTAAAGACGACCACTTGATTTACCACCTTCAACACCACCATCAATTACTGCATTACCAGCATCATCAAGATCAGCATAGTCAGTTCTTTCATAGAAATATAAAGCATAGTTAGATAAATCTACATTTTCAGCAGCAGTTACCTCAACATATTCATTAAATGTTGGAGCATCATATTCAATTTCAGAGATAAATGGAGGAATAGCAGCTAAGTTGAAGAAACCACCATTATTGTTATCTGGGTTATTAACCAAACCATCATCAATATATTGTGTCAAGTCAATTGAGAAGTCATCTTCTGATTGACAAACAAAACCGTAGCCTTCCGTAGCAGATTGTGCAATTGGAGAAACCATTAATGTTTGTGAGTAAGAAGCTTCACAAGTACCCATACCTACTGTATAAGTAATAGAGAAAGTAGTACCTTCAGCTTCAGGAGCAGTAAACATATTGCCATCTACCATACCAGCAGTAGCAGTCCACATACCACCTGGAGTAGTACCTGGTACAAACCAGTCAGTCAAAGTAACCATTTGCTCAGAACAAATATTTTCAGGAGCATCGAATTGAGCGTTAGCAGCATCAAGTACATTTACTACAAAAGTTTCAGAAGCAGCACACTCACCATTTACAGAGTAAGTTACAGTATAATAACCAGTAGCACTAGCTAAGAATAAGTTACCAGAAATCACATCTTCAACAGCACTAAATGAACCTGTAATATCACTAGATACATTTGTAGTTAAATTAAGTGGTTGGTTTACACAAGCACTAATTGTATCATTAGCAACAACAATATTAGCACTTAAAGCTACTAATACTTCTTGGTGGAATTCATCCATACAAGGTCCATTAGTTACTACATTAGTAATAGTATATAAACCAACTTCTGTTGGAGCCATGCCATCATCAGTACTCCAAGTACCGTTTGGTAAAGCAGGAATACTACCTAAACATACTGTTTCAGGATAATCAACATCTGCATCAACAGGAGCAAATACAGTCAACATAGTAGAACCATCTTCAGGGTCACAAAGATTACCTTCAGTAGCTTCATACATAATAGTAATATTTACCGAGTCAGCACCAGCAAAATCAAGACCTGAAACATCAAGAATGTTACCATTTACCATACCCATATCAGCAGTAAAAGAACCTGTAGGAGTTGTAGTACCTGAAACATATAAGCTTTCTAAGTCGAAAGAACCATCAGTAGCACAAATTGCTTCTGGAGTAGCTAAGTCAGCATTTAAGCTTTCAAGAACGATAACAGTTGTTGTGAAGCTATTAGCACAAAGTTCGTCATCATCATTAGTAGCATCACAATCAGTAGTTGTGAATACAATATCAAACTCATCATAAGCAGCTAAGTCAATATCAGTAACTTGTGTGCAGAAAGAGTAGTAACCATAAGTTGTGCTGTAATTTCCATCAGCATCAAATGGCTGACCATCTAAAGTAATAACACTACCACTTGTAAGGCCAATATTCGAAGCAGGATTAGTAAAGTCAATACCCCAAGTAGTAATGTCAGTAGCAGTTTCATGTAAATAAGCCATCATATCACCTTTTACATCTACCGCACGAGCTTCTTGAACTAACTCTAAGCTAATGCCTGATTCAGCAGCATTTGTTTCTAATGTATAAGTAAATACCACATCTTCACATGTAGTAAATTGGTCTAAGAAATACTCCCAAGCAGTACCATCATAGCCAGCAGCAGCAGCAGCAGCAGCATAAGCAGAAGCAGCAGGTTCTACTAACATACCATCAATAACAACCTCTAAAGTATCATATTCAAAGTGATTGTCATTACCATCAGCAGTAACGCCAGCAGGATTAGTATTGTCTGGAATATCTACAAGAGGATTATTCAAACCTGGCAAGTCAATAGTAAAACCATCGTGGTCACCCTGAGAAACCGTACCACCTGGAGTTGGTGTATAGTCATAAATAAACGCTAAGTCATTAAAGTAAAGATTTGCAGCTAAAGAAGCAGCAGGAATAGTTACAGTAGCAACTAAAGTTGCAGGAGCAACAGCAGTTTGGTCAGTACCAGATAAACCGTCCCAAGTAGGTAACAATTCTGGTTGAGTTTCAGGTACTAATAAGTAACAAGATTCACGAGAACAAATTTCAGTTAAGCTGTCCATAGTAGAAACAGAAACAGTATTACCAACAAGACCATTACCAGTCCATTCATCAGCAACAACAAATTCTGGGTTTGGACCTTCAACGATATTGATAGTTGTCATTACACTTTCTTCACAACCTTCTGGAGAAGAAACTACATAATTAACCTCAACAGCACCACTATAGTCCCAAGGACACATAATACCTGTTAAGCTTTCAACACCATTGATATAGAATGTACCATTTGTATTACCAGCAGAAATTGCATCAAATAAGTTTACACACTCATCAAATTCACATACATCAACTGGAGCATTGCCCAATACTGGATCTGGAATAGAAGGATCTACAACATAAATGCTTGTAGCAACTTCTGTAATACAAGTGCCATTGTCTTGGCTATAAGTAATAGTGATTACACGACCATTACCACCTACTTGATCGTTTCCGATAGCTAAAGTGAAAGCACCTGGAGTATATACATCACCTGGAGCAGTACCAGCAAAAGAGAACATACCATTAGCAGTATCTACATCAATACCAGACAAATAATCTGTTAAATCAAGTGTAGTACCAGCACAAACAAATTCTGGAGTAGCATTAATATATATTTCTTCTTGACCATCAAGGATAGTTACCGTAGCAGAGCCTGTATCATAACAGTTATCTCCATTAGCAGTAGCATCACCTACTGTATAATCAATATCAACTTCGATAGGGAATGTAGTTGCATCAGAGTCATAGCTAAGTGCATTACCATTTACGCTCACACCAGTGATTGGACCATTCGTCATAACGAAAGTACCACCATTACTAGTAGTTGCAGTAAACATACCTGTCAAGTCAATTTGCTCAGAAGTAGAAGCACAGAAAGTACGATCTTCAATAGTAGCATCAATAACCTCAACAACCTCGATACTTACTACATAAGTTTGAGGACAAGCAGGATAACCAACTGTCAATTCAACAGCATGAACACCAACACCAGCATCACTAGGATCGAATGTTGCTGTACCAGAACCATCATTAATGTTAGAAACACCAACACCAGCAAAACTGATATATTCGTCAGCTTCAACAATAGCATCTTGAGGATCAAATTGAGAATTTAAAGCATCAAATTCAGCAATAATACCAGCAACATCAGTTGGAGTTAAAGTAATAGTACCACCATCAACACAAATAGTTTCATCAACTTCGAAAGAAGGATAAAATACAGGATAGATATTTACTAAAGCGTCTGCTTGAACTTCACAAGAAACATAGTCAGGATTGTTTGAAGTAGCACCAAAATCATTATAAAGATAAGTAATAAGGTGTTGACCTGTACCTGCAGTAAATGGATCAAAGATAGCAGAACCATTACCATTATCAGTAAGTCCTACACCAAACCATTCTCCTGCATTAGGAACATCATCTGGATTTAAAGGATTACTTGCTTCAAATGTAGTTGCATCATAAATAAAATTAGGTGCATCAGACAAGCAATAGTGACCTTGCAAGCCAACAATTTCTGGGCTTGGCAAATCAAATACGCCGTCAATAAATAAAGTACAACCATTTTCATCTTGTAATTTGATAAACCAAGGTTGGTCTTTCATTACATTTACAACAAAGCTAATTGGAGAAGCGTTAGCTGAAAAATCTACAGTTGCTCCGTTTGGAGGAAAAGTAGCAATATAAGGAAAAGTTACACCTACAGACTCCACTACTGTAAATACAGAATTAGCTGGAGTTTGTGAAATTGTGATGTGAGCATCAGCAGTACCATCAGCAATATCCAATTGGTCATTGTTACATTGGTAACGATCAAATTCGATAGTTGCACCACAATCAACAACTGCATTACAAGCTTCTTGTTGAGTGTCAGGTATTACTGTAACACGCAAACGAAGTTGGTAAGCATCAGCAACACCGTCAGCAGCATAATCTACTACATATGTGTAAACACCTGGCATACCTGCTCCTAAAGCAGCTTCAGCTAAGACATCAAAGCCATTCACAACACCACTAATACAGTAGTCATCACCTTCACAAGGAGGTACAGGTGAAAAGCCATCACATCCAACTGTCAATATTGTACAGTCATCTTCTTCACCCGTAAAAGGAGGAAGAGTTACAGGTGCAGTAGCAGGTGCTGGCCCTGTAAGATTTGCTAACTCATCACAAGTTACAGTACGAGTTAATAATGGTAAGTTAAATGGAACAAAATTGTCTTGATCAACTCCATCAAAACCTAAGATATTGCCATCAACAATAATGGTTTCACCAGCAATCTGATAAACCACTTCTGGGGAGCCTATGCCATCATTCATATTGTGGGCTACGCCTGTTAATTCCACTGTAACATTCAGTGGATAGTCATTTTGTGCATTTGCCGACGTAGTAGTCGCAAAACCAAGCACACAACAACAAACGAAAGCTGTGAGGATTTGGCTTATACCTCTCAAACTTTTTGTTAGTACTTTACTTTTCATACTTAATTAAATTTATGAAATTTAGTTATCTCGTTTTATGTAAAAAAAATTATATTAATGCTTTAATCAAAAAGTCATAAACACCTAAAAATCAAGTATTTATGTTATTTTATTAAACTATTGATTGCTTTCTTTTTTTCCTCAAAAGGAATGTCTTCTCCTGTATATTTACTAATCTTTTCGTATTCATTTTTTGTCATCTCTAAACTGATAACTTCTCCTGTTTTTTCATCACGCACATTATAAAAATACGTCTCTCCTTTTTTTGCTTGCTTTGCAGCTTTTGTTTTTTCTCTTGTAGGCACTTTCGTTCTATCTGCTTCCAAACGATCTGCCATATCTTGCAGCTTCTTTTTCATTTCAGGATTGTTGTTATATACACCCGAATTTAAAGCATGTTCTATCTTTTGAATATTTTGGTCTATTGTTTTGGTAGTCTCCGAAGATTGTGGCTTTTGTGTAGCCAACGTTTGAGTATTTGTAGTTTTTGTTTCAACAGCTTTTTGCTCCTTGTTTCCGCTTTGTGCAGTACAAGAAGTTCCAAGTGTAATGCTTAACAGCAAAAAAACAAGACTAACAGTTACTATAATTTGATTTCTCATATCTTCAAAAAAAAATTTAATGGATTTTTTTAATCTAAAAAAGAAGTATTAATTAAATACTCAACTTAAAACTACATTAACATACAATTATTATACAAAATAAAAAAAATAGTTACTTTTTATTAAAATAGAACTCAAGTTTCTATCATAACTATTCCTTCTTTGTTAAAAGAAAGTTAATTGTATTTGAGTTTTTTTCGAAATATGAAAAAATGATTTTTCCTGAAAAAAAACTCATTTAAAACTATGTTTATAATGAAATTTTTTAGTAATATACTAATTTGTGAAGGCAAAGATATATACATACAAATCATTAACAAATGATTGTTATTTAAAGAAGATAAACGTTAAGGTTAGTAGCAGCATTTTATTTTTTATATTAATAAAACTACTGCTTTCTAATTTTGCTTGCTTTTTTACTACTACAAGCTATTTAAAGTAGGTTTGCAATGCAAATATAAAGATGTTTTTTTGAATAATGCTAGTTTTTAGCTTTTTTTTTCAAAAAAAAAAACACTTTATGCTTTATCCTTTTTGTTTTCTTCAAAAACATATCACTTACATGCCTTTTTTCCATTATTATATGCCTTTGAAAAACTGGCTTTACGAGCATCTACCAAACGATTATCTATTGTCCGATAAGTCTGTTCCAAACGAGAACGACAGTTTTTTTGAGCTTGAATATCTTTTTGCTCACCACATTTACAATATTTAGCTGCCAATTCTACTCCACGTTTTACAAATACATCCGATAAGTTGATATTTTTGCTGTCTTTGGCTGCCTCTCGCAACTCTTTCAAACGTTCAGTACTTAACTCTTCTAAAGATGTTTTATTTGCACTAGATTTTGTTGTTGTTTCTTGTTGTGTGTTAGCATTTTCATTACTACATGCAAAGAAAAAAATAAATCCAAATACAAATAAAAATATTTTCTTATTAATAATGTGTTTTTTCATGAGTTTTTCTTAAAAAAATATTGTTATTTCATTTCAAATGCACACAAAGCTACAAATTTTCTTGCGTATTAAAGGTATATTGTACCAAATTACTTTTCAATAATTGTGTCATAAAATCTTTAAGTATCAAACTCTATTTAATAATAAGATGATTTGTGCTAATACCCTAAGAGTTAAGGCATAAAACGCCCACAATTTGTAGAATAAACTTGTTCTAACTATTTATCTATTTTTTTAGAAAAGCGTCTTTTTAAAACAATAGCATTTAAACTTTATTTATTTTATATTCATTATCAGAAAGTTATGGTTCGCAAAAATTCAACATGTATTTTTAAAAAAAATTTAATGCTGTAATACTCTGCATTTGTTTTTTCGTTTATTTTCCAACTATTTTTCATTTATAACATTTTTTTTTAAGGTCGCATTTCAAACAAAGTAACTTGTAAAATAACTTTATGCAATAGCACCTAAAAGCTTATAAATCAATAGTTTATAGGCTTTTTAAGCTTATAAATATTAGTTTAAATATCTAACAAGTAAATTTCAAAAAAAGTATTTTAATTAGTTTTTCTATCAAAATTAAATAAGCTCCCTTTTTAAGCTTTTCATAAAAAAAGAGTTTATTTTTTACAAAAAGTTATTTAATAATATGCCTTCTTTTCACAAAAAAATAATTATTTAGCAAATTCTTTGTATTTTTGCATTTCGTTTTTATTTCAAAAACAATTAAAAACAAAAAATACCGCAAAATTTATTTTTTTATTTTTACAAAAACAAAAAATGCTTAATTTAATTTTATTTGGCCCTCCGGGCAGTGGAAAGGGTACTCAAGCAAGCTTGTTGGTCAAAAACTATGATTTAAAACACATTTCAACAGGCGATTTGTTGAGAGAAGAAAAAGCGAATAAAACACCTCTTGGTTTAGAAGCCAAAAAATATATGGAGCAAGGTTTGCTCGTTCCAGACGAAGTAGTCATAGGCATGATAAGCAATACTTTAGATACTAATGCAAGCTCTGTAAAAGGATTTATCTTCGATGGTTTTCCACGCACAGTTGTTCAAGCAGCAGCATTAGATAAATTATTAGCAGAAAAAACATTAACTATAACACAAGTTTTAGCACTACAAGTAAGCGAAGAAGAATTAGTAAAACGCTTATTGGAAAGAGGCAAAACTTCTGGCCGTGCCGATGATAGAAATGTAGAAACAATCAGAAAGCGTGTGGTTGAATATGAAACAAAAACAGCATTGGTAGCAAGCCATTATGATGAACAAGATAAGCTAGTCAATATTGAAGGTGAAGGCAGTATTAGCGATATTACAAATGCTTTATCGGTTGCTATTGACAACCTTATAGTATCTTAGTAATCAAAAGCATCTAATAGCCTATAAATCAAGGAGTTATACAAAAATAATAGTAGGTAGCAGACATTAAAACAAAAGAATGACTGCTACCTATTTTATATTAAAAATGTTTTATTTTAGGAATAAGAAATATGGAACAAGTCAATTTCGTAGATTATGTTAAGATATGCTGCCGATCTGGAAAAGGCGGAGCAGGAAGTGTTCACTTTAGAAGAGAAAAGTATATTCCAAAAGGCGGCCCAGATGGTGGAAATGGTGGACATGGTGGACATATCATTTTGAGAGGCAACAAGCAAAAATGGACTTTATTACATTTGAAGTATCGCAAACACATAAGAGCTGAACATGGTGGCAATGGTGCTGGTGCTTTGAAAACAGGAGCAGATGGAAAAAGCGTTATTTTAGATGTTCCATTAGGTACAGTAGCAAGAGATTTTGAGACTGGCGAAGTGCATTTTGAAATTGTGGAAGATGGCCAAACCGAAATCTTAGTGAAAGGCGGCCGAGGTGGAAAAGGAAATGACCATTTCAAATCTTCTACTCATCAAACGCCACGTTATGCACAGCCTGGCGAAGATTGTATAGAAGCATGGAAAATTTTGGAACTGAAAGTATTAGCAGATATCGGTTTGGTAGGCTTTCCAAATGCAGGAAAATCTACTTTGCTATCGGCTATCACGGCTGCAAAACCGAAAATTGCTTCCTATCCTTTCACGACTATTGTACCAAACTTGGGCATCGTTTCATATCATGACGAGCAGTCTTTCGTGATGGCAGATATTCCGGGCATCATCAAAAATGCTCATCAAGGCAAAGGTTTGGGACATCGTTTTTTGAAACATATCGAGCGAAATGCAGCTTTACTCTTCATGGTTCCTGCTGATAGTGAGAACATAAAGGAAGAGTACGATGTGTTATTGCAAGAATGTGCAGCGTATAACCAAGAACTCATGCACAAAAAACGTATATTGGCAATAACAAAAGCCGATTTAATTGATGAAGAGCTAAAAGAAATGTTAAAAAGTGAGTTACCAACTGATTTACCTTATATTTTTATCTCTTCTTTCACAACAGAAGGGCTGCCTCAATTGAAAGATTTGATTTGGAAACATATTAATTAAAGTGTTAAGCACTAGTTAATATAGCTTGTTTGATTTGCTAATGCATTGAAAATTAGTGTGTTAGATTTCATATGCTATAATTTATCATTATTAATATTTCACGATATAAAATTATGCCGCAAAAAATAAGTTTACAAAGTTGGCTATATCTCGCCACTATTTCCGTGATATGGGGAAGCTCTTTTATTTTAATCAAAAAAGGCTTAGTTGTTTTTGAGCCTACACAATTGGCTTGTCTTCGCATTTTTTTAGCCATGTTAGCGATGTCACCGCTCATTTTTAGCAGCATCAAAAAAATAAAACGAAGCGATTTATTGCCTATTATGGCCATTGCTATTATCGGAACAGGTATTCCAGCTTTTTTATATGCGACTGCCCAAACCCAACTAGATAGCTCAGTAGCCGCCATTCTCAATTCGCTCACGCCTTTATTTACGCTTATTATAGGTTTGTTATTTTTCAAAACAAAAGTACATTTCGCAAAAATGATTGGCGTTTTACTTGGTTTGCTCGGTGCGATAAACCTAGTGTTACAAACCTCCTCAAACAGCACTTTTGAAATATCAAACTATTTCTATGCTGGGCTTATTATATTTGGCACTATGTGTTATGGAACGAGTATTAACTTACTAAAAACTTATGCTCAACATGTTCCTGCTATTGCTCTCAACACGACTTTGTTTATGATTATCGGCCCTTTCGCTGGCTTATATCTATTTACTGCCACCGACTTTGTAAGCGTGATGCAAACTGCCGAAGGTGCTTGGCAAGCCTTCGGATATGTCTGTCTTTTGAGTGTGTTTGGCACTGCTTTGGCTACCATCATTTTTTTCAAATTAGCACAACTCACTGATGCTCTTTTCTCTTCTACGGTTACTTATCTCATTCCTATTGTCGCTCTTTTTTGGGGATTTTTAGATGGTGAAATTATTGGTTTAAGCCATCTTTTAGGTTTAGGTCTTATTTTGTTAGGTGTTTATTTGGCAGGAAAAAGTTAATGCTTTGGGCTTTTGAAAAGCTTTTTACATGTCGGTTAAGTAATGTTTTTAAGATTGTTTTTTTGAAAAAAATGCAACAATTTTCTCAAAAAAACTATTTCTCTAAGCAAAACAGTTCAACGATTTTAGTTCATAGCACATTTATTTATCAAAGAAAAATTTCTAAAAAATAGCTTTTAAGTAGTTGTTCAAAAAAAATTGGACATTTCAAAACAAGATAACACCTTAATTGTCAATACATTAGCAACAAATCAGCCATTTATTAAATAGTACTTCATACTTAAACAAAAAGTATCTTTTAATTAGCCTCGATTCTAGCATAATTTTTAACTTATTTGTACCTTTGTTTAAATTTTTATTTTGTCAAATCCAAAAAAAGAAAAGACATGATTTTTTACTTATTAGGACTCGCTATTCCAGCACTTATCGGCATTATCGTAGCTATCACATGGATAAATAAGCCACGTCGCTAATATTTTTTCTTAGCGGTTTTTTGCACTATAATGTCTATTTTTGCCTTGCTATGTTTTTGCATAAAAAAATGCGATAACGTAGTCAGCATTTTTTTGCCTCAACTTTTTCTCTAAAATTTATACCAAAACAATATTTTGCAGAGTTTTCTTCTAAAAAAAATACTTTGCGAAAAACTATATTTTGTCAGCTTATGAAAAATCAAGCAGAACATTTCAAAACATTAGTAGCTCACTGCAAAGAATACGGTTATGTCTTTCAGTCGAGCGAAATTTACGACGGCCTAAGTGCTGTTTACGACTACGGGCCATATGGCGTAGAACTCAAAAACAACATCAAAAAATATTGGTGGAAAGCGATGGTACAGATGCACGAAAACATTGTTGGCCTCGATGCCGCTATTTTCATGCACCCTACCGTTTGGAAAGCATCTGGCCATGTCGATGCGTTCAGCGACCCACTTATCGACAACAAAGACTCGAAAAAAAGATACCGTGCCGATGTCTTGATTGAAGATTATGTAGCCAAAAAAATTGATGCAAAAAACGACAAAGATGTAGCAAAAGCAGCAAAACGTTTTGGCGACAGCTTCGACAAAGCCCAATTCATGAATACGAACCCTCGTATTTTGAAGCGTTTGGAAGATAAAAAGAACATCATTGGCCGCTATGTAACGGCTATGAATGAGGAAAAACTCGATGATGTACGACAACTTATTGTAGATTTGGGCATTGCTTGCCCAGAAAGTGGCTCAAGAAATTGGACTGATGTACGTCAATTCAACTTGATGTTCGACACACAATTTGGAGCAGTATCGGGCGGTAGCAAAGTTTATTTGCGACCAGAAACAGCACAAGGTATTTTCGTCAATTTCTTGAATGTGCAGAAAAGTACACGTCAAAAATTGCCTTTTGGTATCGCTCAAATCGGTAAAGCATTTAGAAATGAAATCGTTGCACGCCAATTTATTTTCCGTATGCGTGAGTTTGAGCAAATGGAAATGCAATTTTTTGTGCAGCCTGGCACAGAAATGAAGTGGTATGACTATTGGAAAAAATTCCGTATCAAATGGCATCACACACTTTTCCCAGATAGCAAATTGCGATTCCATGACCATGATAAAATGGCTCATTATGCCAATGCTGCTGCCGATATTGAATTTGAATTTCCATTTGGCTTCAAAGAATTAGAGGGTATTCACTCTCGCACCGACTTCGATTTGAGCAGTCACCAAACACATTCTAAACGCAAACTACAATATTTCGATTCGGAGTTGGGCGAAAGCTATGTGCCTTATGTTGTAGAAACCTCTATTGGTGTCGATAGAATGTTTTTGGCGGTTATCAGTCACGCTTTGCAAACAGAAGAAGTGCCAAACGCAAAAGGTGGTATGGACACTAGAAAAGTAATGAAAATTCCAGCCGTTTTAGCACCTATCAAAGTAGCTATTTTGCCGCTTATCGCCAAAAAAGGTTTGCCACAAAAAGCAAGAGAAATTTTCCAATCTTTGAAATGGGTATGCGAATGTCAGTATGACGAAAAAGACTCTATTGGAAAACGCTATCGCCGCCAAGATGCTATCGGTACGCCGTTTTGCATAACGGTAGATTTCGAGACTTTGGAAGACAATTGCGTTACTGTTCGTGATAGAGACACACTAAAACAAGTGCGTTTGCCTATCAGCGAATTGAGTGCAAAAATCTCCGAAAAACTAAATTTTCAAACACTCTGGAAAGGGTAATTAATTGCTAGTTTTGAATTTTTAGTGATTAGTTTTTAGTTGAGAAATGACATATCTTCGAGATATGTCATTTCTTTTTTTAGAGACTGTTCAAAAAAAAAACATTTTGCCTAAACTTAATCCTTTATTTTGTCACTAAAAAACCTAATAATTTAAATGTTCAAAAACCTAAAAGTCATAGAATTAGCCAGCGTTTTGGCAGGGCCAGCTGTGGGAATGTTTTTTGCAGAACTCGGTGCAACAGTCATCAAAATAGAAAATAAAACGACAAAAGGCGATGTGACTCGCTCGTGGAAATTGCCAACTGAAGATAAAAACACCAATATTTCGGCCTATTATTGCAGCGTCAATTGGAACAAAGAAAGTCTTTTTTTGGATTTGAAAAATGCGGAAGACCAGCAAAAAGTTTATGATTTGATAGCAGAAGCCGATATCGTTATTGCGAATTTTAAGCATGGCGATGCCGAAAAGTTGGGCATGAATTATGAAACAATCAAGGCATTTCAGCCAAATATTATTTATGGCGAAATAACGGCTTTTGGCAAAAACGAAAAACGCTTAGGCTTTGATGTCGTTTTGCAGGCAGAGGCTGGTTTTATGTTTATGAATGGCGAAGCAAAAGGAAATATCGTAAAAATGCCTGTTGCTCTCATAGATATTTTGACGGCACATCAACTAAAAGAAGCCATTTTGTTGGCTTTGCTAAAACAGCAAATGACAGGAAAAGGAAGCTACGTTTCGGTTTCTTTGATGGAAACGGCTATTGCTTCGCTCGCAAATCAGGCGACAAATTGGCTCATGGGCGGCCATATTCCGCAAAGAATGGGAACTTTGCACCCAAATATTGCACCTTATGGCGATATTTTTTGCACTTTAGACGAAAAATTGCTTGTTTTGGCCGTAGGAAATGACAAACAATTTAGTAGAATGTGTGATGTTTTGCAGCAAAAAGACTTGGTTATGGACAAACGCTTTCTAAACAATTCGTTGAGAGTAAAAAATAGAGCCGTTTTACAAGCTATTTTAAAACCACTTTTCGCCAACTATTTGCGAGACAATGTCTTAAATTCTTTGATAGAAAATGGCATACCTGCCGCCGCAATTCGCAATATGCAGGAAGTTTTTGAGCAAAAAATCGCTCAAGATATGGTTTTGACACAAACTTTAACAGATGGCACACAAACAAGGTGCGTAAAAACGATTTCTTTTGACACAACATTTCTTAACTCGTAGATATAAAATGATGGTTTTGAATACAAAAAAACTTTATTTATTGCTTTGTTTCACGCTATTTTCGTGCAGTTACTCTGGCGAATATAGCGAAGTAAAAGTAAATAATGCTTATAAGATGTCGTTTCCAGATTTTATGGAAGCTGCCGATAGCAAAAAGCAATTGAGCGAAACAGCAAGTTTGCAATACTTAAACTATTTTCGCAATATATATACTATCGTCAATGAATTTGATAAAATTGATAGTGTGAGTTTATCAGATTTTAGTGTAGCTCAAAAAAGCGTTTTAACAAAAGCATTGCAAAAGCCTATTGTAGTAAGCGAAACTGAGCTTGAAATCAATGGTTTGGCAGCAAAACAACATAGGCTAACAGGCGTAGTAGGCAATGAGGAACTCAACGAAAAAATGTATTATTGCCTCACACATATCGAAGGCGAAAAGAAACGATATGAAGTAGTTTTTTGGACATGGGATAAACATCGAACGAAATATTCGGCCGATATTGATAAAATTGTGGCGAGTTTTGAAGAACTATAAATGACTGTTTTACTGTTTTTTAGAATATGCAAATATAAGTTTTCTAACTACCAAAAACCGTTGAATTGAAAATATAAATAACGAAAATAATCTAGCAGGTTGGCACTTTTAAAGTGCCAACCTGCTTTTTTTGAACCAAAATTGATAGATATCTCACAGTAATACTAACATACTGATTTTAAAAATTTTAGTACAAAGTCGCCTACCTTCAAATAAGGTTTGGCACTTATTATTTGCTTTTATTTAGCTCAAAACTTGTTTTTATAAAAAAAAGCAATATTATCATAGTCAAGCTTTTATTTTTTTTCTTCTTTTCGTTAGACTTAAAGCCTTTTTATTTCAACAATGAGGTAAAAAAACTAAAAAAACCACATATATAATCAACTAAAAATCAAAGGATAAGGCATTAAATTAATTTCACACTATTAGTTTTGCCTTTTTATAAATTCAACATTTTGCATTAAATGTACTTGTTTTTTCTGTTCTTTATGGCTTACCTTAGCAGCAGAGAAAAAAACAGATACTATTATTAAGATGAATCAGTTATTTTTATAATTGTTTAGGTTTAAGTTTTGAGATAAAAATAAAGCTTTTTTAGTCAAAATTAACGCTATATAAATAATTACTTATCCTTAACATATTCATTTTAAAAGGGAATTGGGAAGCATGTCGCTTTTGTATGTTTTAAGACTACTTTTTCGCCAACTATCATGGATTTACTATACTACTATATACTACTGTGCGACACTCAACATTGCAACATTTTTTAAATAAGTGCCAAGTACTAATTAATATGACCCGTTTGGGTTGCTAACACATTGAAAAATCAAGATGTTAGCTTTCACAAATGAGCATTTTATTTTTTTGTTTGGCTAAATGTCGCTAATGTTGCCCTTTACCCTATAAATATTTCGGACAAATTTATGCTATAAATTGTAGAAGCTAACTCACTTCTTTTAAAGATGTTAGCACAAGTGATTCTACTATTAAAACAAAAAAAATTAAGATTTGTGTATTAAAAATATAGGCGGAAGTCGATATTTTCTGATTTATGAGTAGCTAATGAACCTTATCAACTAAAGAACATGTTGATGAGGTTTTTTTTGTATAAAATGATACTGCACTAACGATTACGCTATATAAGCTTTCCTTCTGTAATCTTACCTATTTTTCAAAAAACGCAACTATATAAAATACGTTTACCGTCTAAAACAAATCGTTTATAGGCGAATAATAGCCGTTTGCAAGATTGTTTTCAAACAAATAAAATTTCTAACTATCTTTAGAATGTTAAGTAAGTAATATTTTAAGCTTTTTTTTTCCGAAAAAATTCTAAATCCCCCTAATAACTGGTGTTCCCATATTTTTCATTTCAAAAGCCCACATCTAAAAAAAAGATGTTTTTTTTAAAGCAGTAAACCATTTTTCATAGAAATAACTACTATTTGTTATAGTAGTATTAGCTTTTGTTCCCTTTTTTTTTATTCCAAAAAACACCTCATTTTTTTAATAAGTGAGTGACAAATCTGTCTAACCTTTCCAAAATAAACCACACTTTGCTATTTTTTAGCTCAGAAAAAAATAAGTTCAAAAGCCGTCCCAAATTATCAAAGCCTCCCCTTTTTAAATCTGCTTTTACCCAAAAAATTATGTTTCCATTTTTTCTCTAGCATGTTCCAAAAAGATTGTTTCACAGCAATATATATAGGGTGCAAGCACTAATTGTGTCCTATTTCAAAATATTCGGAGTAAGCACTTTTTATTGCTCCGAATATTCCCAATATTTCGCTTTATACTCTTTCTAAATATCCGTTTCTCGGACAAGGATTTGTTTTGACTTCAACATTTTTTTTGAAGCAAAAACCCTTGTCCTTTTTCATACCACTTACTTAAAATTTTACAGCTTTTTATATGTCAAACGAAAATAAAATAAGGCTTGTTATTGTTGCAGCTAAAAGCGACGAAGCTTTGCGAGATAAAATAGAACAACATCTCAAACATACAAAAATATCTGTGTGGCACACAGGCAAAATTCAAGCAGGCGATATGCGGAAAAGTGTTATTGAAGCTGAATTGCAAAAAGCCAATATAGTTGTTCCGCTTATTAGTGCAGATTTTTGGGCAGATAGGTCTCGCCGAAACGAAATTCAAGGTTTTATTATGGCTAAAATATTTGAGTTGCAACATACAAAACCCCTTAAAATCGTTCCTGTTTTAGCAAAACCTTATTCTTGGGAACAAACCGAGTTTAAGGAATTAGACCCTTTGCCCTCAACAGGCAAGCCTATTTCAACAAGCAGACAGCCGCTTGATGATTTGGTTGAAATTGCGATGACACTTGACCAAATAGCAAAACAAATGGCTACTTCTCCCCAAAATATTGTAACACCTAAACTTTCGGTAGCAGAAATGGAAACTTCAGAAACATCTCCTCCTCAAATAGATAAGCAAACTGTTTTTATTGTGCATGGACATAATGATATGATGAAAGGGCAAGTTCAACTTTTGATAGAACGGTTGGGCTTAAAGTCGGTTGTTTTGCATGAGCAAACAAATGGCGGCCGAACAATTATTGAAAAGTTTGAAAGTTTTGCGAAAAAAGCAGCTTTTGCTATCGTCATTTTGTCGGCCGATGATTATGGCTATGCTAAAGGAAAAAATAAAAAAACAAAAAAGCTGAGAGCTAGGCAAAATGTAGTCTTTGAACTTGGCTTTTTTACAGGTCTTTTGGGTCGTAAGAAAGTAGCTGTTTTGCAAGAGACACATGAGGATTTTGAAACAGTTGGCGATTATTCTGGCGTTGTTTATGTGCCTTATGATAGCGGAAATTGGAAACTAAAACTAGGCAGAGAAATGCAAGTAGCAGGTTTGCCTGTTGATTTAAACCGTTTATTTTAATAGTATTATGATAGAAGATATAGACAAACGTTGGTTGTATTTAGATGCTCTGCGAGTACGAGTGAAAACGAAACTAAAGGGCGACCCTAGTTTAGGAATAACAAGTCAGGACATTTCTGATTTAGAAGACGAAACAAAACTTGGCAAAGCTACTTTACAGCGTTTTTTTGGTACTGATTCGTCCGATAGTCGCACCTATCCAAACACAAAAACAAGAAATATATTTGCAATATATGTCAATTACAAAAATTACAATTTATTTGTTAAAGACTATATTAAGCATATCGTACCCAAAAACGCACATACTGCAATTTTGCCCAAAGTGCCATTGCCAACTGACCACCCTATCGCTCCATATTTGAGTCCTTGCATTGATATGATGACTTCTTTTGCGTTTCGGCTAAAAGAAATTTTTGAAGGGCGAGGCCTGTTTTTATTAAAAGATGCACCTCAAACAGATTTTAACGAATATCGATATATTAGCACAATATATCGTTTTTGTGCAGTATTGGCTTGGGTTAGAATAGTCAAAAAAGAACAATCTTTCTCTCGTATTCAAGATGACTATCAAAAATCTATTTCGAAGGCCATTTACAATTTTCAAAATGCTCTTGCCGATGGAAAAGAAGTTGAAGCCTTGATAGCCAAAGATTTGTGTAAAATGTTTTGCTTTAATACTTCTAAATGGTCGGAAAAAATATGGGTAAATATCGGCATTGAAATAGATAATATTTTGCATACTTACCGACACCAACATATGGTAATTCAACTATTGGATTTGGACATAGAAAGCCAAAACAAGCTTTTAGATGATATTTGCGAAAAAATAAGTCAGATAGGAAAAGTAGCTTTCAAAAAGCAAGCTTCGGAAAATAACATAGCTATTGCACAAATTGCCCGAAAACAAGCGTGGATTTATTTCGATTGGCAGACTGCCATAGGCGATATTATGATAGAACGTACCAATAGGCCGCAAAAAGCTTATGAAGTCATTGGTTTTGCCGATTTTGAAAGCTATTTTTTAGATGACACTTTCAAAAATAAAAGATGGATAAAACGTGCCGAAAAGCCATTTGCCGATTTTGACATCACACGCTCAGAAAGTTTGGACGCTCGTATTTTGCAGCTCAAAAATGTGTTTAAGCATTCCGTCAAACTTATCGAAGTTTTTATACTTTTGCAAAATGGTAGTGAAAGTCCATTGCCTCAGTATATCGAAAAGCTAAAAAACAATAATTTTTAGCACAAGCTAATAAAACCTCTTTGGGTTGCTTACGCATAAAAAAAGAAAATGTCAATAGTTATAAAACTATTGACATTTTTATTTTGAGATTGTTTAGCGATATACACTCAAACTCTTTTGTAGTTGTTTTCGAGCCATAAAAACTCGACTTTTTGCTGTTCCGACAGGAATATCCAAAACATTCGCTATTTCTTGATACTTGAAGCCCTCAGCAATCATCAAAATTGGCCGCTGCAATTTTTTAGGAATAGCTCGAATGGCATTATATATATCTTCTATAACAAAATTTGTTATAGCTTTATTATCAACAGTTTGTGAATTATTTAATAAATAATTTGTTTCACTATTATCTAAAATCGTTTTTTGTCTAGTTTTTTTGCGATAGTTATTTATAAAAATATTTCGCATAATGACTAGCATCCATGCTCTCAAGTTGGTGTTGTGTCTAAACTTATCTTCATTAGCTAGTGCTTTCAATATTGTGTCTTGCAACAAATCGTCGGCATTATTGCTATCTTGCGTAAGTTTTATTGCATAAGGACGCAGCGAACTACGCATCGCTGTTACGGTTTTATGAAATTCGTATGTTGCCATAATAACCTTTTTTAGTGCTTTTAGCTATAATAATAATGTATTTTTACTGCTAAAAAGCTGATAAACAAATTGTTTTGTTTTGAGTGTGTGCTGGTTGTTAATTTTTTTATCAAAAATAAAACATTTTGTAGTTTAAAATTGTTAAGTCTGCGACAAAATAGTTTTATTTGTGTGAACAATAATTGAATATGCAACTTTTATTCCAAAGTGAAAAAGACTGACAAAATTACTTACAATCTGTCAAGTTGGCAATAATCTGTTGCAAAACTGTCTTTCCTACTATCAAATCTGAAGGTTTTATGCCTATCAAAGCTTCATCTATGGTATCTAAAATAACTTGATAAGCCACTTCTTTTAATTCATTGCTATTTTGGGTTAAACATACCAACTTAACACGTCTATCTTTAATATCTTCTTTCTTGATAATCAAGCCTTTACGCTCTAAAATTGCCAATATACGAGCTATTGCTCCTTTATCTCTTTGGGTAAGACAAGCCAACTCTTGCTGACTACGACTATCTTGTTCCCATAGCCAAACCAAAATTTTGAACTGCTCGCTTGTGATTGGCAAATTGGCAGTTTTAAGGTTTTGAGTTAATCGTTTTTCCAGAGCATCTGCCGTTATGCTGGTCAAAAAAGCAAATGATTGGTGTATGTTGTATTTCATAAGAAAACGTTGAGTATGCAACTGTTTTTGCAAATTAAACTATCTTTTCGTCATTTGCAAACTTTTTTTTGCATAATAACTTTTTTTAACTCAGCCAAAGAAAATAAGTGTGTTTTAATCTGAGTTTTTAGGATTTTTTAAGTAAATGTTACGAAAAATTCATATAAAGTAAGTTTCTTCAAGTTTTCAAGCTACCAAAAACGACATATTTCTAAAATGACGATGAGTTATTACTCTTTATTTTTGGCTCTTTTGGCGAGAAAAAGCTTTTTTTTACCTCAAAAAACTAGGCGTGATAAGTCTTTAAGTACCAAGTATTATTTAATAAAGCATTCGTTTAGTGGCTAACGCATTGACAATCAAGGTGTTATCTTGTGCTGAAATGCCCAAAAACTTCTGAACGACTACTTAAAAGCCTATCACGCCTGAACAAATAATTCTTTTATCCTAACTGCTTATAAAGCATTTCAACTAGCTTTCTTGTTTCGTTCCTGCTTCTATTTGTAGCAAAACGGTATCGGCTTCCACAAAAGCCTTTTCTTTTACAAATATTTCGGTTACAATGCCATTTTCATAAGCTTCTATCGCATTTTCCATTTTCATAGAACTAAGTATGAGCAATACATCGCCCATTTTTACGCTATCGCCAGCTTTTACCAATACTTTTACAATTTCGGCTGGCATCGGCGATTTGTAGCTGCCTGCTACTTCCTCCTCTTTTTGCTCTCCAAATTTGGAAACTACTTGCAACTCACAACTACCGATATTATTTTGATGCAAAAATAAGCTTTCATTTTTTTCTGCTATCGCAAAACGCAGACGATGGCCATTTATTTCGGCATACAAACTATTCGTTTCAATGGCCAACAATTTTGCTGTAAAGTCTTGATTGTTGAAGCTGATTGAAAACATTTTTTTAGTATATCTATAAGAAAAAACGACATTTTCGTCTGCTATTTTAAAGATTTTTCTTTGCATAGCATAAAAATTATTTCGCCAGCCAGAAGGAATATTTTTCAAAACAGTTCGATTGTTTTCTTTTTGTTTCCAAAGCCACAAATGTGCTGCTATCGCAAAATAAGCCTTTTGCAGTTGGCTCATGTTGTTTTTTTCATAGCTAAAATTTTTGCCTAAAAAATGTGTATCGAAATTGCCTGCTCTAAAATCTTTGTTTTGCAGCACACTTACCAAAAAATCTTTGTTGGAAACCAACCCTAACAAAACAGTTTCTTCTAAGGCTCTTTTCATTTTTTGAATAGCCAACTGTCGATTTTTGGCATAAACAATGACTTTCGCTATCATTGGGTCATAATAAATGTCTATTTTTGAATGAGTCTCAATGCCTGTATCATATCTAACATTTGGCTGTTTGCTGGTTTTCCATAGCAAAATATCGCCTGTTGCGGGCAAAAAATTGTTGGTTGCATCTTCGGCATATAATCGACATTCTATCGCATGGCCTTTTTGCGTCAGGTCTTTTTGCTCAAAAGGCAAAGGCAAACCTTGTGCTACTTCTATTTGCAACTGCACCAAATCGAGGTTTGTTACCATTTCTGTAACAGGGTGTTCTACTTGCAAACGTGTGTTTACTTCCAAGAAATAAAATTCATTTTCGGGTGTTAAAATAAATTCTACCGTTCCAGCATTGTCATAACTAATAGCTTTTGCTGCCAAAACAGCCGCTTCGCCCATTTTTTGTCTCAAAAGTGGCGTAAGTGCTACCGATGGCGTTTCTTCAATCACTTTTTGATGTCGGCGTTGAATAGAACATTCTCGCTCGAAACAATGTACAAGATTTCCATGTTGGTCGCCAAAAATCTGAAATTCGATATGCCTGGCCGAGTCAAAATATTTCTCTATGAGCAAAGTATCATCGCCAAAAGCATTTTTAGCTTCTCTTTTTGCGGCTGCTATGGATTTTTTCAAGTCATTTTCATGTCGCACTATTCTCATGCCTTTTCCTCCTCCTCCAGCCGATGCTTTGAGCAATACAGGAAATCCAATTTTTAATGCTTCTTGTTCCAAAATTTCAACCGCTTGGTTTTCGCCATTATAGCCAGCTATCACAGGCACTCCTTGTTTTTTCATGAGTTCCTTAGCCCTTATTTTTGAACCCATAGCTTCGATAGCTGCTGCATTTGGCCCAATAAACACGATATTTTCTTGTTGGCAAAGTTTCGCAAAATCTGCATTTTCGGCCAAAAATCCGTAAGCTGGATGAATGGCATCGGCTTGTGTTTGTTTGGCAACTTGAATAATTTTTTGTTGGTCTAAATAAGATTCGGCAGCATGAAAACCTCCGATATTGACGGCTTCGTCTGCCATTTTGACAAATAAAGCGTCGGCATCGGCTTCTGAAAAAATGGCTACGGTGCTAATGCCCATTTTTTGGCAAGTTTGCATGATGCGAATGGCTATTTCTCCTCTATTGGCGATTAGTATTTTGTTGAAAAATTGCATTTTATTGTTTTTGAGTTTTTGTTTTTTGCGAAAATCGTGCTAAAGGTACTATTTTTTTGAAAGAAAAGGAAAGGGATTTTTTAGGGAAGGAAGAAAATGTCATTTGGTACTATTCAGTATTAGGTTTTTCAAAAAAATGAGACAAAAAAGATTTTAGCATTTTTATGAAGAAGAATAATGAAAAAAGTTATTTTTACATTTCATTTCTAACTCAAAAAAAATACAGATGAAAAAAGGATTATTTTATTTCATTCCAATGCTTTTAATTGTTGCTATGATAGCTTGCGGCAGCGAAGATAGCACAAGTAGTAATGCTACTACACAAACTACAAATTCGGCAGCAAAAGGCTTTTCAATAAAATTGTCGGCAGTAGAATTTAACGAGAAAATGGCAGGTTTGTCGAATGCAACTATTGTAGATGTCCGAACTCCTGGCGAGTTGCAAGAAACAGGCAAAATCAAAAATGCAGTTGCAGTTGATTTTTATGGCGATGGCTTTGAAGCTGCTATGGACAAATTTAAGAAAGATGAACCTATAATGGTGTATTGCAAAAGTGGCGGCCGCAGTGGCAAAACAGCCAAATTGTTGAAAAAGAAAGGGTTTACGCAAATATATGACTTGAAAGGTGGCATGAGTGGCTGGCTAAAAAATAAATTTGAAGTTGAAAAGGTAGAAGTTGCTAAATAGTGCTTTTTCTTTTTACAAAAAAATCCTTGAAAGCTAAAAAACTTTCAAGGATTTGAATAGCACGCTCTAAGAGGCTGTTTAAATTCTATTCTTTGGCTTAAAAAAAGCATCTTTTCCGCTCAAATTTTCCCTTTTTTTCGAGCCGTAGCGGTGCTATGCCACTCAAAAAAGTATCAATTTGAACAAAAAATCTAGCTTTTTCAGCATCAAAAACAAAATCTAAACAGCCTCTAAAACTTGGAGATGTGCTGTAGCGATTTTTTGCATTAGCAGCAAGTTTGCTTGTTACTAAATCGTGTTTGGCGATAATATATATAATTGAAACGTTATTGCTCGGCTTTCCCAATTTCAGTTTCTACTATTTTAATATCTTTCAACTTTGGTAAGTCTTTCATAGAACTCAAGCCAAAATAATTCATAAAAAACGGACTTGTGCCATACAACATCGGACGGCCTGGTTTTTCGCTACGGCCTTTCATGACTATCAAATCTTTTTCGAGCAATTTCTGAACACTATAATCACAACTTACTCCTCTAATTTGCTCCATTTCGGCTTTCGTAATTGGCTGCTTATAAGCAATAATCGACAGCGTTTCCATAGCAGAGTTCGACAAACGCCGTTTTGCTTTTTGGTTCAAATAATACGAAATGCTTTGATGGTAAAGTGGTTTTGTCAAAAAAAGATAGCCTTCGCTCACTTTTACCAATTCATAAGAAAAATCGTCACTTTGGTATTTCGCCATCAAAGTATCGAGCTGTTCAACAATTTCTTCCTTGTCGATTTTTTGCTCAAATACTTTTTCTAAACACACTTTTATTTCTCTAATCGTTACTGCTTGTGTGGCCGCAAAAACGATGGCTTCTATATGTAAAATCATTTTTTACTTTTTTTATAATACAATAAATTTGGTTTTATTGCCTTGTTTATCAGCAATAATGAACACGCCCTTAGATAAATGAGTAATATCTATTTGCAGTTCATTTATACCTTTTTGAAGCAGAAATTTTTGCTGTTGTTGTAGTTTTCCATGTATATCAAAAATCGAAAAATGTTTTTCACTTTCTGTTTCTGTATAAAAAGCAAGGTTCAATTTTTGATTAGATGAAATGGGATTTGGAGATATCTTTATTTGCTGATAAGATTTGTTTGGTATTTCATTATTTTTTTGAACAATAGAGTTATTTGAAACAATCGCAATGTTTTGTTTTGCTTGACAACCATTATTATCAATAAAATGTACTTGATAAGTTCCAAAATGTTCTTCATTGATATAATCAATAGTAATACTTTTGTTGGTACTTCCTATTGTGTTAAAGTTACTAGTAGTCCCCTGCCATATTGCGTTTGAAATATTACCCATTAAGCTGATTTGTATGCTATTGCCAATATTTGTCGAAATGATGTTAGTGTTGCTATATTTAAAATCGGCTTGATTAATACTATAAGCTATATCTGTTTGTGCATTAGAAATAATAGTCATATTGTAAGTCGCACCGCAACCATCATCATTAGTATGTTTTACATAATAAGTGCCATAATCGTTTTCTGTCATACTTTCTATTTTTATGGTATTTAGTTCATTACCATGAAGTATATTGCCGCTAGGCGTTAGCCAAATAGACGTACCATTGGTAGTGTAACAACTAAGACTTATTTTGTCATTAAGACAGGCTTGTATAATTTTATTAGCAACTGTTTGGCCATCATTGACAGAATAAGACATGTTCAGAGTGTTTTGTGGCACAATTTCGATTTGTTTGTTACTTATACAGCCTTGATTATCTGTAAAAGTAGCAGTATATATGCCATAAGAAAAAGGCGTAATAGCACCAATATTCACAGTAT
>JBMZCV010000046.1:0-31813 GCA_049613665.1 Chitinophagales bacterium
CCAATGATATTCGTATTGTCGCTTACATTTTTTTGTGAATAATGCCTAATACCCCTTTGGAGTATCATAACATTTTTATGGAACAAACCTTAAAAACTTATATTACAGTGTAGTAAAAGTTCAATAGTGTAGTTGCACTATTGAACTTTTTTTACATTTTTTCGTTAAAAAAATGTTTAGATGTTGTTTTGCTTGCTTATTTTTGCGAAGCCTTTTTACAAAAAACAATTTTCCAAACATTCAAGATTATAAAACTTAAACCAAAACCATGAATTCAAGGACAAGTGCCTTTGTTAATATTTGTGCTTTTTATATTTTTTTAGATATTTACACATTTTTTGGCTTACAATCGCTTTTCAAAGGCAAATTTAGACGCATATATCAAGTTATTTACTTGTTATCGAGCGTTTTTGTGTATCATTGCTTCTATACTTTTTATTATACTTTTACGAATGGAGGCATTTTTTCTAGCACAGAATCAAACTTTGCTTTAGGAATCATATTAACTGCCATTGTCTCAAAATTATTTTTTGTTGGCTTAATGGCATTTCAAGATAGCGGCCGCATTATTTATGGATTTGGCAATTTTTTTAAACGAAAAATAAAAGGCGAAAATAGAACGGCAGAGCAAACTTTTTTTCCTTCTCGCCGAAAATTTTTAACACTAGCAGCAACAGGCATAGCCGCAATTCCTTTATTTTCGATGCTATATGGCATCACAAAAGGAAAATATAACTATACTGTCAACAAGGTAAAACTATCATTCAAAGATTTGCCACCAGCTTTTGATGGCTTCAAAATAGTTCAAATTTCTGACATTCATGCAGGCAGCCTAGATAGCCCAAGCAATGTATTACGAGGCATAAAAATGGTCAATGAACAGCAGCCAGATTTAATTCTTTTTACGGGCGATATGGTCAATTCTGACAAAGATGAAGTCAATCCTTATATTGATATTTTCAAACAATTGGAAGCCAAACATGGCAAATTTTCTGTGTTGGGAAACCATGATTATTATGGTGCTCCAGATGAAGAAACACCACAAACTGAAACAGGATATTGGGCCGATTTCAAAGAAAAATTTAAGGCAATGGGCTTTCAGTTGATGAATAATGAAAATGTATATATCGAAAAAAATGGCGATAAAATCAGCTTATTGGGAGTCGAAAATTGGGGAAGAGGCAGATGGTTTCCGAAAAGAGGCGATTTGGACATGGCTCTAAAAAACACCACTAAAGATGATTTTTGCATTTTGATGTCGCACGACCCAACATACTGGGACGATAAAATCGTGTCGCACGACAAACATATTCACTTAACATTAAGCGGACATACTCATGGAATGCAGTTTGGCATCAATATGCCTGGATTTAAATGGAGTCCAGCACAATATCGCTACGATAAATGGATGGGTTTGTATGAAGAAAACAACCAATATTTATATGTCAATCGAGGATTTGGATTTTTAGCTTTTCCTGGACGTGTTGGAATGTGGCCAGAAATTACTGTCATTGAATTGACGAGCTAATAAATAGGTGCTTGGCACTTAAAAAATATAATTTAACAAAAAAAATACTTTACTAATTTATCAAATAAAAAGATATGAATTTTCAAGAAAGTTTCGAAAGACTAAAAGCAGGCAATGCAAGATTTGCAGCCGACCAATTGGACGGAAAATTACAAGGTAGCTCTAGAAGAGAATCATTAGTAGGTGGCCAACAACCTTATGCTATCATTTTGAGTTGTGCCGATAGCCGAGTAGTGCCAGAGCTTGCTTTTGATACAGGCTTAGGCGAGTTATTTGTAGTGCGAGTAGCAGGAAATATTGCCAATAGCTCATCTATTGCAAGTATCGAATATGCAGTAGCTCATTGTGGTTCTAAGCTAATCGTCGTGTTAGGACATCAAAGCTGTGGAGCAGTAACAGCAGCCGTAAGTGGTGGCGATAATGGCTACAACTTAAATCATTTATTGTCTCACATAACGCCAGCAATCGCAGCTTCTGATGCTGATGCATGTGTCAATGATGTTGTAAAGAAAAATGCCGAACTTACTGTTACAGAACTAAAAAATCGTTCTGCTATCATCAAAAATGCGGTTGATTCTGGCGATGTAAAAGTTGTTCCAGCTTATTACAATTTAGATACAGGTGTAGTAAATTTCTTATAAAAGAGGGCTTGCACTTACCATGTAACAACTAACAATAAGTAAGTTGTTACAGTTTTTTTAACAAAATAATGCGAAAATGTATTTTAATAAAAATGCGTTTTCGCACTTTTTTTTGCTTAAAAATATATAGAAAAATATTATTTTGAGCAATTAGGTGATAAATACTACTTAATAATAAAACTAATTTTTTCGTTAGTATATCGAAAATCAATGTATTAGAAGCAATAATGCAATATCTATTTTTTCTATCTGCTTTATTTTTTAATTTTTTTAGATTAAACAAAATGTTACTACAAATGAAAAAAAAAATACACTTATATTTTGTTGTTTTTCTTTGTTTTATGTTGTCACAAAGCTTTTCTTTCGCCTGTATAGTTGTGACAAACATCAATGACTCTGGCGAAGGTTCATTGCGAGCAGCCATAGAATGTGCCAATAGTCAGGCAGGAGAAAACATAATAACATTTGATTTGATAGGGCAAACAACTTATGTCATTTTTCCATTGAGTCAGCTTCCTGCTTTAGAAGACGAAACAAGCATTGACGGTTCGGCTGTCACTACTGGCAATTTGATAATAGATGGCGGTTTGCTCAATAATAATGAAGATGGCATTACGATAATAGGGAGCAACTGTTCTGTTTATGGCTTGCAAATTAGCAATTTTCCAGATGACGGCATTTATATTCAAGAAAATGCCTCAAATATAGAAATTGGAACAGCAGGCAAACCTAATGTTATTTTAAATAATGGACGAACTAGTTCAAGTGGAGATGGTATTTATGCGGTTGGAACAGATAATTTGTCTATTCAAGGCAATTTAATTGGTGTAAATCCTAACAATTCATTAATTACAGGAAATGCAGATGATGGTATTCATATTGTTAATTCTAGCAATGTAAGTATAGGCGGCATTTTTGGAAATTTAGTCGTAAAAAATGGAAACGATGGAGTTGTTATTATTGAGTCAAATGCTGTTGATATTCTTGGAAATTCGATAGGAGGGAATCAAGGTTTGAGCGATGATGGCTTAGGAAATAATGGAAATGGCCTCACAATTATTGGCGGCTCAAATATTAATATAGGAGCATCATTAAATGACTCTAAAAACTATATTTTAAATAATAAAGAAAATGGTTTAATTGTGCAAGATTTGTCAAGTGTAAGTATTGTCAATAATATCATTTCTGGAAATATGGAAGATGGCATTTATGCTTTCAATGTAGAGCAAATCAATATTGATGACAATAGAATTGGAATAGAAGAAGACGAAACTACAATTTTGGCAAATCAAGATGATGGCATCGAAATAAACAATTGCTTTGATGTGACTATTGGTACAGTCGCAAATATTGTTTCTGGCAATGGCGATATAGGAATAAATGTTTTAAATGCTGTTGATAATGTCAATATCTTACACAATTATATAGGCACTTCAAATATGTTTGGCACAACAAGTTTGCCTAATGGAAATGCAGGTATTAGTCTTTCTAATTCATCAAATATTAGCATAGGAAACTACGATAATTTTGTTGCAAATGCTATCGTAAGTAATTTGAATAACGGTATTTATGCCAACAATATTAATACCTTAAATATTACGAATAATTTAATTTCTAATAACACTTTAGATGGAATTTTCATAAATAATAGCTCGATTATCAATGTTTTAGCAAACAAAGTAGGCACAAATCATATCGGTTCAGCAGCAATGCCTAATTTAGATGATGGGCTACATATTGCAAATTCTAATACTATTGTTATTGGTGCTGCTACTGGAGGCAATGTCTTTTCTGGAAATGGTGATATTGGAATTAGCCTGGCAAGTGGAACAAGTGATGTTATCATTGCAAACAACAAAATAGGAAGTAGCTTAAATGGCTCTTTAGCTATTGCAAATGGTGGCGATGGTATTCAATGTATTGGCAATGTTAGCAATCTCATTATTGGAGGAAGTTTGGCAAATGAAAGCAATCAAATTAGTGGCAATACTCGAAGTGGTATCACATTAAATATTGGCGTAAATAATGTTTTTATAAAAGGTAACAAAATAGGAACAAACAATACAGGTTTGGCTACTCTTAGCAATGCAGACCATGGAATATGGATAAATAATGCCAATAATATTACGATTGGTGGCACAATTTCGGCAGAAAGTAATCTTATTTCTGGAAATAATAATAATGGAATTTATGCAAGCAATTTGTCGGAAAATATCAACATTTTAGCCAATAAAATAGGTACAAATATAATTGGCAGTTCAGCTTTAGCCAATGGAAATTCAGGTATTGCAATTGACAATTCTAACGAAATAACGATTGGAGGAAGTATTGCAGCCGCTAATCTTATTTCTGGAAATTTGCAAAATGGCATTTATTTATTAAACAATTCGAGCAACAATAATATTTATTATAACAAAATAGGAACAGATGATAATGCTTTTGCTCCAATAGCTAACAACGAATGGGGTATTAAATTAGAAAGTGTTAATAATACAAATGTTGGAAATGCTTTAGCCAACCAAAACAATATTATTGCATTTAATGGACTTGGTGGAGTTGGACTAAGTAATAATTCTAATAACAATTTAATCGTAAGAAATAGAATTTATTGTAACAATGGTTTAGGCATTGATTTGGGAGATAATACCAACAATAATCAGGTTTCACCTAGCATCACGAATAGTGAGTTAGGCACAATATATGGCACAGCAAGCTCAGAAACTGTAATTCATGTATATGTTAGTAGCGATAATGGTTGTGTAGGAGCATCTTGTCAAGGCAAAAATTATTTGGGAAGCACAACTGCTGATGTTTTGGGAGATTGGACGTTCAATGCACCTTTTCCAAATGAAAGCTACTTGACTGCAACCGCAAGTATTGCTAATAATACTTCTGAATTTAGCGATTGCTTTTTTTATGATGATGCTACGCCTGTCATTAATTTGCCAGAGGCACCAGTAGCTTCGCTAAAAATAAAAGCCTTGTTAGAAGGTGCTTTCAATGGCGAAACCAATGAAATGAATACGTTTTTAAGAAATAATAATTTATTGCCAAATTCACAAAGCTATAATCAAGCACCCTGGAATTATTTTGGCATAGAAACGGTAAGTATTATTCCAAATGATGTAGTGGATTGGATTTTGGTGCAAGCTATGGACGAAGATTTTAATATTGTAGAGTCACGAGCTAGTTTTTTGTTTAAAGATGGCACTATCAGTGATGGAAATAATGAAGGTGTTAAGTTTTATAACATTTTACCAACAAAAAATTATCACATTGCTATTAGACACAGAAATCACTTAGATGTTGTTAGTCAAAATATGTTAAGCTTTGATAATCAAGCAGTTTATGATTTTAGCAATCCAAATTTAATATTATTGGGAGAAACTCAATTAGCAGATTTAGGAGATGGAAATTATGGCTTATTTGCTGGCGATATTGATGGAAATGGCGTAATGACAGTAAATGACTATAATGTTTCTACAAATTTGTTAGGAGCAATAAATACCTATTTATCGCCAGACTTAAACCTAGATGACAATATTACAGTTGCAGACTTTAATTTATATATTCCAAATGCAAGCCGTGCAGGAGTTAGCCAAATACGCTATTAGACAAAATTTGAAATAAGGAAAATGGTTGCTTTCTTAGTAAATACTATGAAGTAACATGATGGTAAATTGCAGTTTAAAAGCTATATATTTTTGTTAGAATAGCGTTTTTTTATCTAAAAACAAAAAGCTATTAAAATATAATTTGACGTTTTAGAAATGACATATCTTTAAAATATGTCATTTCTCACTATTATTTGCCTTACAAAATTTTGCGAATAATCACTATTAAGCAGTCGTTCAGAAGTTTTTGGGCATTTCAGAACAAGATAACACCTTGAATGTCAATGCGTTAGCCACTAAACGAATGCTTTATTAAATAGTATTTGGTACTTAATCATGCAGTAATTTTTCGTTGCGATGCACCCAGCCTTTTCCGCCACAGGTTTGACAGTTAGTTTTTCCAGATGTTTTACTATAACCAACTGCCCACCACGCTTTTTCCTTTCCTGAAGTGCCTTCTTGTCCCCAGCCACCGCAAGCAGAACAAGAGCCACGACGTTTGTACTCTAAATGCCAGAAATATCGCTCCCAAATGGTAACTAAATATAGCACCAACAAATAAGTAAAATAATGTTGGTTTAAACGTACAAACCGCTCTAAAACAAAGCAAGAAACAGTAACAATTATTAAAGTAATTAGCCATGTTAATAGTCGCCTTGTTACAGACATATCATCTAAATATCGAATGATAAAGGAGGCATATAACATCAGAAAGCTAAAAAGTGCTGCTGTATAAATCCAATCATGATATTCCAATTCGACAACAAATCGCAGCGATAATGTTATTAATGATATAACAACAAATATTTCTTTATGGTCTGTAAATTTCCAATAACGCAAAAATATGCTCAAACCAGCTCCCAACAAAAATATCCAATAAAAAATGTCAGGTAAAAACTTTTGAGGAAAAAGCCAAAATATGCCATATTTGTAGCATATATCTACGCCAAAAGCAGCAAGTATTATTCCAAAAGAGCAAAGGCCAAAAATTCTTATATTTAGTCTTAGCGTCAATAAATTGCTTGCTTCTACTTTTTTGTTGAGCCATTGACTGCCATATATTACTAGAAAAAGTAGCCAAAACAAAACAATATAGGCTATGAGTAATTCTTTAGTAAGGAGTTCCAAGATATTGTACTTTTTGTTAATTTAAAATGATAATGACTTAAAATAAAAAATATTTTAAGTTAGGTAATATTTTCAGCACAAAATACAAATTAAAAACATTTTTGACTAATTTTGTTGTTATAAAATGTTTACACAACGAAAAAATAATATATGCTTACTTTATCGCTCGGTTTTTCGCCTTGTCCCAACGATACTTTTATATTTGATGCCCTTGTGAATCAAAAAATCGAATTGCCAAATATAAATTTGGAACTCGTTATAGCAGATGTTGCCGAACTAAATAGGCTTGCTTTTGAAGGAAAGCTAGATGTTACTAAAATAAGCTATCATGCTTTAGGCCATGTATTGCCAAAATATGAACTACTAAAAACAGGAAGTGCATTAGGCAATAATTGCGGCCCCTTGCTCATTGCAAAGCGTTTTTTGAATGAAGAAGAGATAAAAAATGCAACTATCGCTATTCCAGGCCAATTTACAACCGCAAATTTTTTGTTAAGTTTGGCGTTTCCTCAAATTAAGCATAAAAAAGAAATGTTATTTTCCGAAATTGAACAAGCAGTTTTAAACAACGAAGTTGATGCAGGTTTAATTATTCACGAAAACCGTTTTACTTATGAAGAAAAAGGCTTGCTAAAAATAATTGATTTAGGTGAATTTTGGGAAACACTCACAAATCTGCCTATTCCATTAGGTGGTATTGCCATAAAACGAAGTTTGGCAAGCGAAACAAAAAAAACTTTTGAAAACCTGTTGCGAAAAAGTATTGAAATGGCGTTTGAACAGCCGCAAAATACACTCAACTATGTCAAAAAACATGCACAAGAAATGAATGAAAAGGTAATGATGCAACACATTGGGCTATATGTCAATCAATATAGTATTGACTTGGGCGAAAAGGGCGAAAGAGCCATTGAAACACTGTTTGATATGGCTCAAAAAAAGTCAATTATTCCGCCTTTTAATGGTAATGTTTTATTGCAATAGTTTGTTTTTATTTATCGAATAATATATGAACCTTAATGCAAGATAAGCGTAAATATTTAGGAACAACAAAAAAATATTTTTGTACATTGCTTTAGTCAAACAAGAAAAATAAATTGTTCATTTGCAAAAGCTAATACTTTGATTTTCAATGTATTGGCAACTCAAGCGAGCTACATTAATTAGTGTTAGACATTTATAGAAGAAGAAAATAGAAAATGGGCGTAGTTAAACGACAAGGAACAAAAGATAGTATTTTAGCTTTATTTGGAATATTTGTAGGTTATGCAAATGTCATGTTAATACAGCCATATTGTCTGAAACCAGAAGAAATTGCTTTGATAAGAGTGCTTATTCAATTGGCAATGTTGATTGTACCTTTTATTCTAATTGGTTCAAATACTGTTGTAATTAGATATTTTCCTTATTACAACAATAAGCAACAACAACATAATGGCTTTGTGTTTTTCTCTTTGATGATACCTTTGATTGGATTTTTGATAGCTAGCATTTTGTTTTTATCCTTTCAAGATAAAATATTAATGCAATATATCGAAAAATCGCCACTCCTAACGGAATATCTCATTTATAGCCTTCCCATTGCACTTTTTATTGCTTATAGTTATGTGCTAAATGCCATTTCACGCTCTGTTTATAGGGTTGTTATACCAAATTTTCTCATTAATACTGCTCCTCGTTTAGGCATTATAATAGCAATTGGTTTGTACTATTTTCAGCATATTACACAATTGCAAATGGTGCAAGCTTTAATAATTATTTATTCCATTATTTTAGTTTTTCTCTTGGTCTATGTACATCATTTAGGGCATTTGTTTTTGCGACCAAATTGGCAAATTTTTAAACCAAAATTCTTAAAAGAAATTGCTGTTTACGGTTTTTATGTGGTCTTAGGTGGCTTTGCTTCCACAATGATTGTCAGCATTGATATAATGATGTTAGCAGCTTTGTTAGGATTAGAAAAAACGGGCATTTATACTATTGCATTCTTTATTGGAACAGTTATTGATGTTCCTCGTCGTTCCTTATCGAGTATTGTAACACCGCTTATAGCAGATGCTTGGAAAAACAATAATCTACTGAAAATAAAAGAGTTATATATAAAAATATCAATCAATCAATTGATTATTGGCAGTTGGATATTTTTGGGAATTTGGCTAAATATAGATGATTTGTTTAAGCTTATTCACAATGGCGAAATCTACCAGGCAGGAAAATATGTTGTCTTTTTTATTGGCATATCAAAAATTATTGACATGTCGGCAGGAGTCAACAGCGAAATTATTTTTACTTCTATTTATTATCGCTTCAACTTTCATATAAGCCTAATTTTAGTCATACTAACAATTGCTACTAACTATATGCTAATTCCTTTGTATGGAATAGTAGGAGCTGCTATGGCAACAGCTTTTTCTGTATTTCTATTTAATGTTATAAAGTTTCTTTTTATTTGGTTCAAATTCAAATTGCAGCCATTTTCATCAAAAACACTCATTAGCATTTTCATTAGTCTTGTTTGCTATTTACTTGTTTTTTATATGCCTACTATAAGTGGCTTTTTGCCAACAACATTTCCCTCAATTGGACTTGTTTTAGCCGATATTTTGCAACGTTCAGTTGTATTAACCATATTATTTTTTACATTAACATTTAGCACTAAAATTTCAAAAGACTTAAATGATATGAGCTATAAGTTATTGCAGTTTTTCATGCAAATATTCAGATAAGTTTCTGCTACAAATTGCAGAAGCTGACACGCTGAAATTCAAGGCGTTAGTAAAAATTATTTTTCAGCTATTCTCGCTTTGAAACAAAACGAATAATAAACCTTATTTTGCTATTATCACTTATTTCATACACTGTAATCTAAGTTTTTAAGGTTTGTTTCATAAAAATGTTATGATAATCGAGGTGGAAGGCACTTTAAAAGTGCCTTCCACCTAAATACTAAAAAAGAACGACACGTCCTTGTTGGTGATAACACACAGCAACGGTGAGAGTTGTCGTTTTTTTGGAATAAAATAACATGCAATAAAAAGGCTAAAATGCCAATTACTTATATTACAATGTATTTAAGTAGTCGTTCAGAAGTTTTTAGGCATTTCAGTACAAGATAACACCTTGAATGTCAATGCGTTAGCCACTAAACGAATGCTTTATTAAATAGTACTTGGTACTTAAATTTTGTGAATAGAGTCTAATACAAAATTTTATTTATTCATTTATTCATTTTATAAATAAAAAAAAATGTCATTACAAACAGCAGAGCGAGTTTCATCGCACGACAATTCAGATAATGTTATTTTCCAACGACATCTAGTAGCTTACAACAAAGCTGCTGAACTTATTTATGGAGATGTGTTGGAAGTAGGTTGCGGTGAGGGGTATGGTATTCCATTGCTTGCACCCAAAGCAGAAAAGTATGTAGCCGTTGATAAATTTCAAACCAATTTAGATGAGTATATTAGCCAATTTCCAAATGTGAGCTTTCAGCAAATCAGCGTGCCGCCTTTGCCTTTTGAAGCAGAAACCTTCGATTGTGTAGTTACATTTCAAGTCATTGAACATATAGAAGATGATATATTGTTGATTAAAGAAATGGCTAGAGTGCTGAAAAAGAACGGTTTATTAATATTAACTACTCCTAATATAAAAATGTCTCTGACTCGAAATCCATGGCATGTGAGAGAATATACGGTGCAGGAACTCGACGAGTTGATATGCAAGTATTTTGCTAAAAATGATATGCAAGGCGTTTATGGCAATGAAAAAGTGATGGATTATTATATCAAAAATCGAAAATCGGTGCGAAAATTTACTCGTTTCGATATTTTTAATCTTCAATATAAACTGCCTCGCTCTTTATTGCAAATTCCTTATGATTTGCTAAATCGCCTGAATAGACGCATGCTTTTGAAAGGAAATAACAAATTAGTTAATGATATAGAAGTGACTGATTATCACACGGATAAAGCCAATAATATGTGCTTCGATTTGCTGGCCATCGCACGAAAATAAATTGCAATTTTGGGATGAAAAATGAAACTTTGTAAAAGTTAATAGACCTTAAAAAATTTAGACGTGACGGATTTTTAAAATCGGTCACGTCTAAACAAAAAACTCATGTTTTTGCGAAAAAAGCTAAATAATAGGTGTTGTTTTCTTTACTTTTACTTCAGGGTAACTAATTCTGATATGATAAATACTACGCAACTGTTTTTTGAAAGATTTTTTGATAATTGTTAAATCTTTGAAGCTAATATCGCAATTTTCAAATTGATTTTGGCGAATTTTTCCTTCTATAATATTATCAACCAATTTGTTGATAAACTCATCGGTTGGATTTTTTAGGCTTCTTGATGCTGCTTCAATCGAGTCTGCCATCATCACTACGGCAGTTTCTTTGGAATACGGCAACGGCCCAGCATAACGAAACAAACGTTCATCAACATTTTGGTCTGGATTTGCTTTGACATATTGGCGATAGAAATATTCTATGCGAGTAGTTCCGTGATGTGTGCGAATAAAATCAATCAAGACATTGGGCAAACGCTCTTTTTTCGCCATTTCAATGCCGCTAATCACATGGTCTTTAATAATTCTGGCACTTTCAATATAAGGCAAATCATCGTGTGGATTGATGGCCGTTCTTTGATTTTCCATAAAATAAGCAGGCCGCTGCATTTTTCCAATATCGTGATACAATGCTCCAACTTTTGCCAACAATGCTTTTGCTCCAATTTCGGAAGCTGCATTTTCGGCCAAGTTGGCTACCTGCAAAGAATGCCAAAAAGTGCCAGGTGCTGTTTTTGCTAGTTTTTTTAACAATGGTGTATTCAAATCATTTAGCTCAACAAGCGTAATGTCTGAGACAAAGCCAAAAAGTTTTTCAAAAATAGGTATGAGTGGATATGCCAAAAGCGTAAAAGTAGCATTAACAAATAACCAACCAAAGTTAGAAAATTTGATATTGCTCCATGCACTTTCTTGCACAAGCGAAATTCCAAGATAACCAATAGAGTAGGTTAAGAAAATGATGCCAATTGCCAAGAAAAAATGCGACCAATAATGTGTGTTTTCGCTAATAATAATAGCTACAAACCCTGCAACAAAATGCAAAAATAGAAACTCAAAGCCAACAGGAACAAGAAAACCTGTCAGTAACATAATAACAACATGAGTATAGCCAGCAATTCGATGTCCAAAAAAGCTTTTTATAACAATTGGGATAATACAAAATGAAACACCATACAAACTAATACTTATCTTACCTGTTTGTTGCAAACTTACCAATAGGCTAATTAGAGCCAAAAAAGAAGTAATGGCAGCAAGAATAAATATCATTTTTCTAATATTTGTAAATACTTCTTTTTCAAATGCTTTCAAAAATAAGATAAACATTCCAATGACAATAAAAGTAATCAAGAAAAAGCCAAAGTCAGTATAATATTCAGACAAAAAATCTGGACTATTTTCATTTTGTTCAGAATTTTCATAGACATTACGCAATGATTGCAAGATTTGAAACTCCTTTGGCTTCACTAAAGCTCCTTGTGCAATAATCAACTCGCCACGTTGCACGCTGCCTTCTGTGTGTATGATATTGTTAGTAGCCGTTTTCATGATTTTTCTTGTCTGCGAGCGGTCATATATGATGTTTGGCTCGAGACTATTACACAAAGTACCTGCTATTAAACTAAAACTACTATCGGGCAAGGTTCTGATATAGCTATAAGCATATTTACAAGCTTCTTTTACATCTAAAAAATAATTGTTTATATTACTTTTTTTGGCACTAATACTTCCTTCCTGCATTAAATTGAGCTGTTTAATGTTTTGTTGCCCAACTTTATGCTCATCGTCTAGTTCCAAAATACCTTTGTTATATATAGTATCTATCACAGCAAAAGCCGTTTCGATATAGTAGATTGAATCTGTTTGGCTCAATCTCAGCAAAGAATCTTGCTGCCAACTATGATAGGTAATAGCAAATAGTGCCGCAAATTTTTCTTTTACAATGGTGTCCGTTTCATTTTTATGAGTATAAAAAGGAGGAAGAAAATTTAACAAACGTTCTTCTTCTACTTTAATGCTATCGGCCGATTTTTTGATAGGAAAAGTAAAAGAAGCATATAAGTTTTCGTATTTCCAAGGCTTATTTAGCTCAAAATCGTAGCTAAAATTTTGGCGTGGAAATAGCGTTGTAATAATACAAATACTTATTAAAACAATGATATAATGTATTATAATATGATGTTTGTTGATAATCAACGAAATAAAATTTTTCAATTTTTATAATGTTTTATTAATTTTTGTTGTTAAGTGCCAAGCACTACTTAATATAGCTCATTTGAATTGCTAATACATTGAAAATAAAGGTGTTTTTTATAACAATCTTCAGTTGAATAAAAAAAACGCCTTTTGACAAGGGAAACATACTATTTTTCAGTTCAAAAGGTTATAAAATTTGCAACTATTGGTCACCTTAGCCTAAAAAAATAATATCATTCAATATATTACACTGCCAAAAAAGTGTAGCAGCACGAGTTGAAAACTCATACCTGTTTTATAGTTTATTTGGCACTTTTTGGAGCGAAAAATAATATTCTTGTTTTTCTTAAATTCGACACCCCACCTAATAGGATTTTCGAAAAATATTCAAACTATTGCGATACCAAAGGTGTTTATAAAAAATCAAACGGCTAATATTGCACAATGTTATATGAAAACTTTGTTTTAATCCAAATAAAGTCATTATTCACAATTTTGCTCTGTCCAAGCCAGATTGTAGCCTAAATAAAAAGCCACTTTTTCAAACTAAAGTGCGAAAAGCATACCGTATAACTAATTTTAACATTTAATCATGATACTATGGCATTTTTTTTAGCGTTATAAAAAAGTGTGACTTTTGTTGTTTCAAAAGTAAATATCGTTTTTATTTTGTAACTTACAAAATTACATTGGTTTATCACTAAAAAAATAATTATTAAGTGCTTATGAAAAAAATGTTGTTGATTTTATGTTGTTTAAGTTTAAGCTTAACAATGAATGCACAAAAAGATAATACTGTAACACCAATAAGTGGTGAAAGTATGGGCTTGTTACAAGCGTATGAAGACAGTTTGCAACATTTATTTAATAAAATAAGAACAAGTAAAGAAGAAAAACAGCGTTTTGCAGCTTGTTACCAATTCATTCCTATGCTTGTCAAGGCTCTTCAAACGCCCAATTCTTATTACTTTCCTTTCGATTCGCTCGAAAATGACATTTCTATTTTGACTTCGCCAGACAACAAGTTTCGGATTTTTACCTGGATGGTCATTGAAGAAAAAAAATCTCGTTTATATACTTATAAATATTTTGGAGCAATACAGCAAAACACAGACGAATTGCAATTGATGGCACTAAACGATAAGTCATCATCGGTGAGTTCGCCCAAAACAGTAGAATTGAACAACGAGGAATGGTATGGAGCTTTATATTATGATATACAGCATTATCAACATAACAATGAAGATTTTTATCTACTCTTTGGCTGGGACGCAAATACTAATCGAAGCGATAAAAAAATTGCTGAAGTGATGTTTTTTAGAGATGATAAAGCCATTTTTGGCTTGCCTGTGTTTGAAGTATTGAGTATGGACGGCACTACAATTGACCATCGTTTGATGCTAGAATTTAAGGAAGGTTCTTCAGTAAATGTGAGCTATAATGATGATAAAGAGATGATTGTATATGATTTTTTAACACCAGAAGATGAGGAGGCAGCGAGCGTAGGCAAAAACTTTGCGTATGTTCCAGATGGCACTTATTTGGGTATGCAATTTGACCAAACAGAAGGCATTTGGAAAGGAGTATCAAAGGTTTTTAATTATATTACGCCTGTTTCGTCTAAGCCAAAACCGATATTAGATGATGAAAAACCAGCAAAAAAAGTAAAAGAAAGACCAGCGAAAGAGAAGAAAAATGAGACCAAAAAACCTAAAACTCCTACTGTAAATAAAAAATATAAGCGAAAAATGAAGAAAAGAAAAAAGAAACGAGGAATGTTTTAAGCGGTTTAGAAGCTATAATTAAAGCAAAAAAGGCAATGATAAAATCATTGCCTTTTTTATTTGTCATTACAATCGTTTTGTTAAAGAACAAATATTAGTAGAACCTTTACTATAATATTTTACATTATCCATCACACCATACATCAATCGCAAGCCTAAGCCGCCTTTCCGTTTATTTTGTATGCAGTCTCCTACTACATCTTGCGTACTTCGGCTGCCCTTTGGGTGAGGGTGATAATTGCCAATATCAGATATTTCGACCGAAATACGGTCATCATTAATTTCTAATTGTAGTTTGAGTTCTTTACTATTGTCGCAATGATTGCCATGAATAATAGCATTTGCACACGCCTCATCTACCGCCAAAATAATTTGACTTTTTTCCAAGTCAGATAATTTTGCGTCTTTGATTTGTTGCGAAACAAAATGCCTTATTTCGCTCAATCGTTTTCTGCAACAAGGTGTCGTATAATTAATTTTCATTCTCATCGGTTAGCAACTTCTTTAGTTTAGATAAAAATGTAACTATTCAGTTGTACGTTTTCAAAATAAAAAATAGGCTTTTTTGAACTGAATAACAACGCTTTTGAGAGAAAAAGATATTTTTTAACCAAAATAGTTATAGCTGAATAGCAACATATTAAACAATTTCTAAGTTTGTTAAACGTTTTTTTGCTTCTAGTTCATTTTCGACAATGCTAAAAATCTGATGAAGTCCCAATAGTTCAAAAACGCTATAAACTTGTTCGTTCATGTCAAAAAACACAAAAGAACCTTTATTTTGTTCAAACTCTTCCATATAAGAGATAAAAACGCCCAAGCCAGCCGATGAAATATATTGTAATTGTTTACAATCGACTAGAATTTTATAATTTTTACTCGTATATGCTTCTTTTATCACATAATCAACATCCATCGCTGTACTAGCGTCTAAATCGCCATCAATCGAAATAGTTAATAAGCCGTCTGTTATTTTTTGATTTATTTTCATGTATTATTGTTTTTATACACGAAAAGATATGAAAAAAGTTTTATTTTTTCTCATTTTTCAAAAAAAATACTTACTCAATGTCAAATTAAGTATAAAATAAATGTATTAACTTTTGTAAATCAACACTTTATTTAAAAACTTAGTTTATTTTTAGTATTTTGCCACTATCCAAACAAACATTTTTTGGAAGTTTATCAATTCTTTCCTTTCGATTATGCAAATTAACATAATCTAACAATAATAAGTCACAAACATGTCAAAATGCTATTTTGGGAGTAACTATTATTTCAATTTGGTGCTAAAATTTCCTTTTTAAATCTAAAGTTAAAGAACAGCTTATATATAACTAAACAAAATGAAATTAGAAAAAGTTCCATTCTATTAAAATGTGGCTTAAATTTTGTTTTTTATAACTATTTATATTATAGGCTTTTGAGATAAAAAAGTTAAAACTTTGTCTAAACGGCTTCTTTTTTAGTCAAGTATAACATTTAAACGGCTTCTTAAAAAAACATTTATGCAATGTAAATAGTGAACTTACTTTTTTGCTATTGCTTAATGAAATAAATACCTTTCTAATTGTTTATATTTGCCATTCTTATTCAGCTATGCTTGCTTTGAAATAAATGTATATTTATTGCCTTAGCTACCAAATGTTAATACTTTTTTTGACCAAAAGTTTAGGCATACTATTTTTTCTGAGCTGAAGCACCCAACATTTGCAAGTTTTGTCAATTTTGGGTGGTGAAAAATAGTGTGCCTTCTATCGGAAAGGTATTTCTTTTGTTGAACCGAGAATAGCTGATTCTTATTTTCATCTAACAAAAAAATAACTATGTTTATTTTTAATCATACAAAACCTATTCTTTTAGGTTTGTTAGTCACTACTTTATTTGCAGCTTTTTTTGCTTCAAAAATTACGGTTTATCACGATTTAGAAACCTTTTTTCCACAAGAAGACCCTGACCTTGATTTTTATAATGAGCATCAAAGCCGTTTTCAATCTGACGACAACTTCATTTATATTGCTCTTGAAAACCAGCCCAGCATTTTTGACTCTACTTTTCTAAAAAAAGCCCATCAGCTCCTAAAAGCCTGCGATACTATTGAAAATATTATACAAACAACTAGCTTAACAAGTGCCAAAGATGTATTATATTCTTCTTTTGGTATGCTTCCTATACCTCTTTTACATTTTGATGAGCCAGAGAAGTATAAAAACGACAGCATAAAAATTATGCAAGATGAGCGTTTTGTAGGACGCTATGTTTCAAAAGATGGAACGGTTTTAGGCATCATGATTTTTCATGCCGACAGCCTAACTGAGCAGCAAACAAGGCAAATAACACTAGATATAGATCGTACATTGGCAATGTTTAGTTTTGAAAAGTATCATGTAGCAGGCCGCTCACATACTATACGAAGTATTGTTGATAATATTTCAAACGAATTTGTTAATTATTTAATTATTGCGGTAATACTAACGCTTATAATCATGTTTTTTTTGCTGCAAAAGCTTTGGGGCGTAGCTATTTCTGTAATAGGTGTTTTGCTTGGTCTTATTATTTTTATGGGCATTTTAGGTGCAACAGGAAAACCGCTAGATATAATGAGTCCATTGTTTCCTACGCTTATGATTGTTGTAGGTATGTCGGATGTTATTCATGTATTATCAAAATATTTAGATGAAATAAACAAAAAGGTACATAAAGAACAAGCTTTAAAAAATGCGATTAAGGAAATAGGCATTGCTACTTTTTTGACTTCGCTAACAACTGCTATTGGTTTTGCTTCCTTATATACTGCAAATATCGCAGCAATTAAGAGTTTTGGCATCTATTCTGCTGTTGGAGTGATAGTTACATATATGGCAGTTATATCATTTATGGCAAGCATTTTGCTTTATTTTGAACCAAAACAACTCGCAAATATGAAGCAGCACCAGCAGTTTTGGAATAAATTGATGGGAGGAGCTTATCATTTTACCAATCGGTATCAACAGCAAATTATGGCTTTTAGCATCGTTCTATTTTTTATTTGTCTATTTGGAATTTCGCAAATAACCACCAAAACATATATGCTTGATGATGTGCCGAAAACCGATGTTTTGCATGAAGATTTTTTATTTTTTGAGCAAAAAATGTCTGGCGTAAGAATGTTTGAGTTAGCTATTGAAGCACAAAACGATTATAAAATTACAGATATAGCAGCATTAAAACAAATGGCAAAAATAGATAGCTTTATCCAAGAAATAGATGTAATTGGAACATTATATTCTCCTATAACATTTTTCAAAACAATGCACAAAGCTAATAATGGTAGCGATATAAAATATTATGTTTTGAGTGAAAAGCAACAGGAATTAGAAAAATATGAAAAACAACTCAACAAACTAAATAAAAATAAGGAATTAAACGCCATTATTAGCGAAGACAAACAATATGCACGAATGAATGCAAGCATGATTGATATTGGTTCGGAAGAAATGGAGGCTTTGAATAAAAAAATAGAACTTTTTATAACGCAAAATATAGATGATAAAATTATTACCTCAAAAATAACAGGAACAGCTTCGATTGTCGACAAAAATCACTATTATTTGCGGTCGAGCCTTTTTAGTGGTTTGGGAGTTGCTTTTGTGGCCGTGAGTATCATCATGGCCTTGCTCTTTCGAAGCACAATTATGGTGCTTATCTCGCTAATCGCCAATATATTTCCTTTGCTTATTGCTGCGGCTGTCATGGGTTTTGTTGGCATTCCGCTCAAAGCCTCTACTTCTATTATTTTTACGGTCGCTTTTGGCATTGCCGTCGATGATACCATACATTTTTTGAGCAAATTTAAGCTGCAACTCAACAAGGGAAATACGATAGATGAAGCCATTTATGTCACCTATATCGAAACAGGAAAGGCGATTTGTTTGACTACAATTTTCTTACTTTCTGGGTTTTTGCCGCTTGTTAGTTCCAATTTTGCAGCAAGCTTTTACATCGGATTGTTGGTTAGCATCACGCTCATTGCGGCCGTTTTAGCCGACTTTTTTTTACTACCTGTTTGTTTAAAATGGTTTTTCAAAAACGATAAATCTTAATTTTGAGCGAAATATTTGCTTTTTATTCTTTTGTTTCCTTTTTTTTACAAAAAAAATAATTTTATGGAACGAAAATAAGCTATTTTGCGGTTTTACATATGGAAATACTTATTTTTGAAAAGCTATTGGAAGCAAAAACCATTTCACATCTTTCTTTTTCAACATTTAATTGAATATGAAAAAAATACCTGCATATACTCCACAAGAATTACTGCCTATCATTCGCAAATTTATGGCTCAACGATACTCGGAAGGCTACACAAAAGGTGTACATGATGAAGACGCAAAACTTATTTTGCATCATTTATTAAAAATAAATAAAAATATTGATTTATTGCGATATTCGGCTGATTCGAGAGCTTGTGCCAATTTGTATTGGAATATTTTTGAGGAGGAAAAACGAAAAAAATTGCTGAACGACCAAATAAAAAGCACAGGTTTGATTCTACAATTATTTCCAGAAACAACACATTTTGTAGAACTGTTGGAACAATTAGAAATAGGTATTGAAAGTTTTGTAACAAAAACAAACCTTTTTGAAAAAGATACTATAAAATTTGCTGCCGAATATCTCTTTTACGAACTCACTCGTTCAGATTCCTTTATCATTAGTTCGGAAGCCGCTCAATTGCAGGAGAAATTTAAAGTATTTTTAAAGGAAAAACATTTTTTGGAGAAATATGAACAATCACTTCTTAGATTAGAAAGCCAAGCACAGCAAAAAATTGAATTGTTGCGAAATTGGCTGATTGCTTATTTGCATGAAAAAAAGCAGTTTTCACTTTATCAAAAATACCTCAATGAAACAGCAGCTTTGCTTTTGTTGGATAATTATTCGCCAATTAATGTAAAAAATGTCAAGACAAAAGTAGCTATTGAAAATGTATCTGGCACACATCAAGTAATAGAAAAAGGTGGTATTTATTCATTTGATTATCAAGGTTTTATGCAAAAAATGCGAGACTATCAAAAAAATACAGTGCCACAATATCAGCATTTTGCCAACTTAAAAAAACAGCTCGGTGAGCAGTTCAAAAAACAATTGCGATTAGAAGAATTTAAGCCACGAGTGTTGAGTTCTTTTGTCAGAAACCAATTGATAGACAAAGTATATTTACCTATTTTGGGCGACAATTTGGCAAAACAAATAGGCGTTGTAGGCGAAAATAAGCGTACAGATTTGATGGGAATGTTGCTACTCATTTCGCCACCAGGCTACGGAAAAACCACTTTAATGGAATATATTTGCAGCCGTTTAGGACTTATTTTTATGAAAATAAACGGCCCAGCCATCGGCCACAATGTCACTTCTTTAGACCCTTCCGAAGCTCAAAATGCGTCTGCTCGACAAGAATTGAATAAATTAAATTTAGCTTTTGAAATGGGCGATAATATCATGATTTATCTCGATGATATTCAACATTGTAATCCCGAATTTTTGCAAAAATTTATTTCACTCTGCGATGGCCAGCGAAAAATCGAAGGCGTTTATAAAGGCGAAAGTAAAACCTATGATTTGCGAGGCAAAAAAGTTTGTGTTGTTATGGCAGGCAATCCATATACCGAAAGTGGCGATAAATTTCAAGTACCTGATATGTTAACAAACAGGGCAGATACTTACAATTTGGGCGACATTATTGGCGATAGTGCCGATTTGTTTAAGTTGAGTTATCTGGAAAACTGCTTAACATCAAATGCTATTCTAAATCGTTTGGCCACAAAAAGTATGAAAGATGTTTTGTCACTCATACATATTGCAGCGACCGATAATATGGACGGCATCGAATATGAAGCAAATCATACTTCAGATGAATTAAATGAGTATATCAATGTGTTGAAAAAGCTGATAAGAGTGCGAGATGTCGTGCTGCTTGTCAATCAGGAATATATCAAATCGGCAGCACAAGAAGACCAATATCGTACTGAGCCGTCTTTCAAATTGCAAGGTTCTTATAGAGATATGAATAAATTGGCGGAAAAAATTGTGCCGATAATGAACGAAAAAGAGCTAGAAAGTTTGATAGTTTCGCACTACATCAGTGAATCACAGACTTTAACAACTGGTGCAGAAGCAAATATGTTGAAATTTAAGGAATTAATCAGCATTTTGAGCGAAGCGGAAGCCGAAAGATGGGCAGAAATAAAGCTGACTTTCAAGCGAAATTTGGTTTTGGGCGGTGCTGGCGAAGATAGAATTGGGCAAATCGTTGGGCAGATGAGTGCGATTTCGCAAGGCTTAGATGGCTATCTCGATGCTTTTGTGAGTGGCTTGGAGGGTATTCAGCGTGCTTTGGGTGTTGAGCCTAAAAAGAAGTAAACAGTTTGATAAGTAGTCAGACAAAAATAAATATACATCTCGTTGGAACTAACACGCTGATTTTCAATGCGTTAGCCACGAATCGACCGTTTATTAAATAGTGCTTGGCACTTAGTTTTGTTCCATCACCAATTCATCAAGAGTAACTGTTTTACGCATAGGTTTAAAAATGCGTTCTTCTAATGACAATGATTCGGACATTTTTTATAATAATTTTCATTGAATAAAAAAACACCTTTTGGCAAGAGAAACATACTATTTTTCAGTTCAAAAGGCCATAAAATTTGCAAATATGGGTCACCTTAGCCTAAAAAAAATAGTATGTTTAAGCCTTTGATAAAAAAATGTATAAATGTCCAAACTATTGCTAATGAAGAAGTTTTTTTTAAGCTGTTTCTACTTTTTTTAAAACAACAACAGCTTCTGTATTGAACAATTGCTCAATCAAACGATATTTCCAATCTCTAATATTTATGTTTGATGTTACCATGTTTTTTTCTATAAAACTTAAAAATATCTAAAAAAAAATAAATATTTTGTTCTTTTTTATTGATTTAATTGCAGGCAAGTTCTTTCTTTAATAATCCACAAAATGATTATTTTTTAGGTAGAATACCTATTATGTTTTTCATTGCAAATTGTCGATTATGAGTACTAAAATTTTGTATGTTAATTTTCTTAATTAATTTCTGCTTAGGTTTTTTTGAGTTTGTGTAACGTTTCGCAACAATGACGATGACAGCTTTTGCTGGTACTGGCAGATGTTACATGTTGTCTTTTTTGGTACTATTTTCTCAAAAAATAACAATCTTCTTTTACATTTAACAATTCAATAAATTTTTCTGTATTTATTTCGCTGTCTAAACCGATTTTAAAAGTAGCTTTATTTGTGTAAAATAAATCATAATGATGTAGTGGATGTTTATGAGGTCTTCCTTTTTTACATGCTTCATTATACCCTTTTAAATCGTAATCGTACCTAATGTATCCATCTTCAAAAAGCATCAATTCTTTTAAAAAGAACCAAAGATTACCATCTTCATTTTTATCTTCAAAAAAATCTACATGGTCAGCAAAGTCTATTACACAGGTATTACTAAAATCATCACAATCGATAGTAGCTATAGCTTTAGATATTAAAACACTATTCACATTAATATTGTTTGTATATGACAATTCAAACCTATCTTCCATTTCAAATTCTGTTTCCGTTTCAAATTCAACTTCATTTAACTTGAATGGAAAAACAATTGAAAATATCTTTTCATCTGACACGAAAAAAATTCTACTCATTTTATCAATCACTAACCGAATTTCACCCGCATACTTTTCTTTATCAACTTTAGAATTAGATAAAATATATCTACTAGCTTCTAATAGTATTCTAATAATCCGAATTTTTGACTTAACCCTTTCCTCAGGAAAAAATAAATATTTAGAGTAAGTACTTATATCAAAGGTAAATTCTTTCATTAATTGTAAAATTCTATATTAGCGTTTATAAATTTCTTAGTTGTATTTTCATCGAATTGTGCTATTGATGCTCCAATGATTGCTTTCTCTAATTTACGTCTGTGCTTATACTCAATTTGTAATTCATTAAAGATTTGCTTTAAAAATTCTTTATAAGATATATTTTGCTTGTTTTTAAGTTTAGCAATTTTATTTTTTATAGCTTCTTTTTCAGATTGAGAAGGTTCTATGGTTCTAATCATTCTTTCTTGATTAATTTTCTGTAATCCCTCCTCTAAGACATCTAAGTTTTTATCAGTTTGAACCAGTAAATATGATTGAATAAAAGACCTTGTTAGCATTGTATAAAGAATATTTCTATATCGATAGGTCTTTTTTATTCCTCCTGTAATGCAAATTACAAATGGAAATTCAAGACCCTTTACATTATTTGAGTTAGTAATATAGATAGAATTACTTTCTTTTGATTTAGTTTCTATAGCTCGATTTATTTTCCATCCTAATTGGTTTAATATTGAATAACATAAATTATCTATATACTTATAAATTTGTTGGTGACTATCTAATATGATAATAGCGATATCTTCAGGTTGAACAGTACTATGATTAGCCTGAATTCTTTTTAAGATATTTAATACTTCACTAACACGAGTAGATTTTTCTATTACAGTACTTTCAAAATATTCTATATTTAAATCTTCAAACCTTCTTACAGGTTCTCTTGATAATTCCACCTCATTACTCCCAATTCTCTTCAAGTTGTAACCTATAGCATTCCAATATTGGTCTTCAAACCAATTAAGTTTCTTTTTTTCAAATAAACCAAGACCAATAGAATGAGCAAACATCAATGTTCTTGGGTCAGTTCTATAACATCTATTTAAAATTATATCGACTTCAAGTTCTGTTTCCATTGTGTTTTCAAAAATATCTTGAAAAATATCACCTGCAATGAAAACTTTCTTTTTCGTTATTTTTTTACATAATTCAAAGAATATCTTAGGGAAATCTTGTCTTTCATCAATTAAAATGTAATCAAAAGCAAACTCAAAATTGCTATTGTCTATTGAATTGATATGTTCAAGGGCTTTTGTAAAAATAACATTATAATTGGTAGAAGAACTATACCTTAGAAAAGTGAAATCATAAAAATTAGAAATATAACTATAAAGACCGGAGTTTTTATCTTTCTGAGAACCCCACGCTCTATTTACCCAAAGTTTAGTGTTCCATTCAATTTGTTTCTCAACTTTCATAAAATTAAAAAATGCAGGAATTCTAGCTTTCAAAGTATTGGCTAGTGCTATATTATGGCAAGTAAAAAATATTTTTGCATTATCTTCTGTAAGATATAATTCTTTTAATTTGTGTAATAACAATTCTGTCTTTCCTGTACCTGAAAGACCTTGTATTGATACAGTTTTTTTATTAAATTTTTGATAAATAAACCTAGTTTGTTCACCGTCAAACAAAACTATATTTCTTTTTACTTTATCTAATATTGTATCAGGTTCAGTTGCTCCAATTTTTTCAATATCATTTATGCTTCCTAATAAGAGCGAAATTAATAATTCTGCTTTACGATAATCTTGTTGACTTAAAATATGTTTGTCAAACAATTCATCTATAGTTGAAATCTTACTAAGAGTCTCTTTTATTGTAATATTTTTCTTCCACCTCCTAGGTCTACCAATATGTTCTTTGTAATTATATTTATCTGATATATAACTTAGATCTTCAATAAAATCATCATAGTATTCTTCAAATGCCTCGTTCTCATTTTTCAAATCTATGAATATAATTTTATGTTTAGGAGACAATATCACTAAAACATGTTCTTCATAGGAATAAGAATATTTTTCACCTAGAGGAGCAGAGATTAAATAAATTTGCTTTTCAGGGTTTTCTAAAGAGTAAGTTTTAATTTTTTTTATCCAATTAATATTTAATTCATTCTCTTCTATGTGACTATAAAATAAACTATTATCCATTTTTTATAACTTTAAGTACTAAAATTGGTGCTCTTAATTAATACAAGAAAAATTATTATGATACCTACATTTAACAATTCTTTTTTTGCTTTACGCTAGCTGCGAACTCCTTTTTATACGCAACGTTGCGTATATTTACATTAAAACCAGAGCAGATTGCTGAAATCTAATAATTAAGAAGATAATAATAATAATTACTTTTCAATTACAAATATAACATTTATATACCCAACTGCAAATTTTTTGCTATTAATTTACATAAACTCCTGAATAGAAATAAATCACCTCATCAAAAAAAATTTTTTTTTTTAACGAGGTGATTTGCTTAAAATTTAGCTATTTCCTTATCTTTAATACCTCACTTCAGGAACTGCCATTTTACTATTATTTAGCAAATACAAATTGAAATCAGCGACACTAACCGTACCATCAAAATTGAGGTCGGCATCTAAATATTGATTAAGTTGTGCTGCTTGCTCTTGATAAATATTAAAATCGCCAACCGTCATCACTCCATTGGCATTTATATCGCCAGCGATTTGGGCAAAAACGCCATTTCCCATATCTTTAAGTTGTGTATTGCTTCCCAAAACATTGTTAGGATTGCTAAAATCAAGGGGATTATTGACATTATTTGGCAAACTGACAGCATTTGCACTTATGGTAGCTAAATGATTTCTGCTTCGCACAACGACATAATAATCAGCAGATGCCAAATTGTTGAAATGAACACCCAAATTGCCATTCGTATCAGCTACATTGCCATCTTGCAACAGAAAAACGGCTCTTTGAGCTACTACATTATCTATATTATTGGCACTTCTCAATTCTATCAACAACCAATCGACAGCATTTGCAGGAATACTGTTAGCATTCAATACCGTTTCATTGCCGTTATAGTTCCATGGCGTTCTATCAAAATTATGTTCCGTTGGCAGCAAATTATTATCATTTAAATTGGTACTCATTTGCTGATTGCTGATATAAGGCCCTTCCAAAAATACTTTTAAATAAGCTGTTATTGCAGCAATTGTGCCATATTCAAAAGCTCCAATGTCCATAACATTATTTACCGTAGCTCTTGTTTCATAGCCTAAAGGATGTTGATAGCTAAAAGTAGGGATTAAAGTAGCATTATTTGGAGTAGTGCCTGCATCTATCGCAGGAGAGTTTGCGGTTAAATCATAATTATAGTTGGCTTCATCAACAAAATTCAAATTATTGAGGTTGGTTTCTATCAAATTGGTGTTCATTGTAGGCGTAGGGCCATTGATAAGTGTGCCTGTTCCGCCAAAAATATTATTAGATAGTTTCACAACACTTGTGTTTTCGTGTATATCCAAAAAAGTGCAAGAAAATACTCTTTTGTTTACAAATGTATTATTGATGACATAAAGCTCATGCTCTGCTGGATTGGTCAGCCCTTCTAAGCCATAGCCCAACACATTTTTATTGGTTGCTTCTGTTCCTTGCATCACCAAATTGCCCATCACTAGCGAAACTCCACCATTTGGCAAATCTATCAAACGACTAGCATAGCCTGTATCTTCGTCCATTATTCTATTGTAAAGAATATCGTTGTAGGTTGCTCTCGATTTCAAAGCATGACCAATCTTGGCATGATGCGTATAATTGAAGCGAAAAGTAAGCTTATTTACTCTTCCTATATACAAATTATGACTATAACCATCGCCATAGCCATTGTGGCCAAATTCCGAAAATTCTATTAAAATATTGCCCAAATAAAGATTACTTTCAGTTTCAGTAGTTAAAATACCATTTTCGTTGTCGTGAAAGTAGCAATTTCTAACAGTCAGATGCGTACCATCAAGCCTAATACCTGCTCCATTTCTATCAGGCACAGTAGCTCCCGAAAATTCGATATTTTCTACCGTAGTGTCATAGCCTCTAAGCACCCAAATTCCTTTTCCCCAAATATATTGGCCATTGGCTTGCAAATGCGGTTTGCCATTTACGCCTCTAATCAGCAGGTCGCTTTCGTGCCAAACAGCAAGTGCTGCCTGTCCGCTATATGTTCCGCCTTGAATTTCTATGGTGTCGCCATCTTCCACAACATCAGCGTTATATAGTGCATTTGGCGAAGCATAGGTTTGCGAAGCTCCCACTTCATGAATTACAGCGTAAGTTTTGGTACAAAAAGCTAAAACTAATAAGAAAAAGAGTATTATTTTAGTGGCTTTTCTTGTGAATATTAACATTTTTTAATATGTTTTTAGTTAAAAGATATTTTTTTTCACAAAGATAATTTTTTTTTGTAAAATTTATTAATCATTTGTTGCTGAATTTTTTTTTCATAAATGCCAAATGCTATTTTAAATAGTGTTTTGTTTGTTGCTGATGTATCGAAAATTGGTGTGTCAGCTTTCATAGTTGAGCATTTTATTTTTCTTATTTGACTAAAAACAGAAAAAACCTATTCAAAAATATTTTTTGAATAGGTTTTCCTTGCCTTTTTTTATAAAGGTCACTTATTGTTTTTCTTTGATTTGTGTGGATTGCGTACTACATTTTTTGTACGGTCTTTTCTAGCGAAAATGCCTGGTTTTAACTCAATATAATCTTCAGGTTTTTTAGGTTTGAATCTCTTATTTACTGCCATTTCTAAAAAAATTTAAATTGAACAATCAAAGACTTATATAAACATTTGTCTTTGTTTTACCTTATATATACATAAAAAAAGCGAAAAAACCTAAAATGTTTGCTTTTTTTTTATAGTTTTAACATTTTTTAATGTTTTTCTGAAAAAGAAAATAACTTTTTCATCTTTTTTCTTTAAAAAGTAAGCTTATATGCAACAAAACAACACTTTTCGGTTACTGGTTTTTCTATCTTTGTTCTTCTTTTTTTCTGCAAATTTTAATAGCCTTGCACAAGTACCCATAGCACTTGATGGACAGTTTGATGATTGGGATAATTTCCAAAACACTTATAATGATACTCCTAATGATGGCTCAGATATTGATTTTTTGAGCCTTGAAATCGCAAATGACCAAAATTATTTATACCTTTTTATTACGACTAATGATGTCTTTAAACTAACGGAAGACAACTATATTAGCTTGTATATTGATGCCGATAATAATTTTTCGACAGGTTATTATATCAATGGTATTGGTGCAGAATTGGAATATTATTTTGGCTATCGTGATGGCACTTTTTATGTAAATAACAATGAGTATAATATTTATTGGAGCGATATTGAATTTCATTCTTTGCCAACTGTTACAGGCAATCGTTTTGAAATTGCTATCGCTCGAAATGTCTTGCCCAACAATATTCATCCTTTGTTTACGAGCAATACTATTCAGGTAGCTTTAAGAGATTGGTCTTCTGTGTCGAATGGTGATATATTGCCAAACAATGGCGAAACATTTAGCTACGATTTCAATAGTGCCTTATTTGAAAGTTATACGCCTATTGATTTGGCAAAAGAAAACCCTGAATATGTGCGTTTGCTGACTTATAATGTGCTTTCGAATGGATTGTTGAATAGCGGACGAAAGCAAAAAATTGCTCAAGTTGTTCAGGCAGTTTCGCCAAACATTATTACCTTCAATGAGTGTTGGGACGTAACGGCAGCATATGCAAAAAACTTTATGGACGAAACCTTGCCACTCAATAATGAGGCTGGCTGGCAGATTACAGCATTAGATTATGGAAATATTACTGCTTCAAGATATGATATTTTGGCAAATTGGCAAATCTGGCCTGAGCATAGATTAACAGCTTCTCTCATAGATTTACCAAATAATATATATACTACTGATTTGCTGGTCATTAATGCACATTTGAAATGCTGTGGCAATGGCGATAACCAACGACAACAAGAAGTTGATGCTATTGCCGAATTTATTTTAGACCTAAAAGAAGGTGGTGGAAATATTACCTTACCGCCAAATACGCCTTTTGTTATTTCTGGAGATTTGAACCTTGTCGGCGATTTTCAGCAGTTGGAAACACTCATCACAGGCGATATCGTCAATACTTTTAGCTTCGGAAATGGTGCTCCGCTCGATTGGGACAACAGCGATTTGGAAGATGTAGTTGCTCTGCAAAGCGATATTCCGATGGCTTATACATGGTATGGACAAAACGAAAGCTTTCCGCCGAGTCGCCTTGATTTTGCCATTTATAGCAATAGTGTGATGGATGTGAAAAAAGCTTTTACACTACAAACCGAAAAAATGAGTGGTGAGCGACTCAATATGTATAATCTAAATTTTAATACCACAGGAATTGCTTCTGACCATTTTCCAAAAGTAACTGATTTTGAAATTGCGACTTATCCGCTTGCTACAACTTCAATAAAAGAAGAAGTTAAGTTAAATATTTTGTCAAACCCAACCCATGAAACTGTAAATTTTTCTTATCAATTGCCACAAAATGCCAAAAATATTCAATTGAGCTTGAGCAATATTTATGGACAGGTCTTTTGGCAAAAATCAACGAAAAAAGCAGTTGCCAATATGGAAATAAATCTTAGTGATGTTGCAAATGGCATTTATATTCTAAAAATAGAGCATGATAAGCAGTCATTTAGCAAAAAAGTTTTGAAGATAGACTAAAAATGAAAAAGATGCTTTTTATAAGTAGTCGGACAGATTTATTCTACAAATTGTGAAAACTAACACGCTGAATATCAATGCGTTAGCAACGAATCGTCCTTTATTAAATAGGTGCTTGGCACTTAAGCACTACTGATTTACAACAGTTTGGGCATTTATACATTTTTATCGAAGGCTTAAACATACTGTTTTTTTAGGCTAAGGTGGCCAATATTTGCAAATTTTATGGCCTTTTGAGCTGAAAAATAGCATGTTTCCCTTGCAAAAAGACGTTTTTTTTTATTCAAATGGAAATCGTTATAAAAAATGCCCAAATCATTGGATTGAACAAAACCATTAAAAAGTCTCAATAGCGATAGGTTTTATACCTGCCAAAATCTCAAAAAAAGTAAATGGTCATTTTATACTAAAAAACAATTTGTTAGTATAAAATGACCATTTACTTTTAAAAAAACTTTTCTATGGTTTAAACATACTATTTTTTTTAGGCTAAGGCGGCCTAATATTTGCAAATTTTATGGCCTATTGAACTGAAAAATAGTATGTTTCCCTTGCCAAAAGTTGTTTTTTTATTCAACTGAAAATTGTTATAAAAAACGTCCGAACCATTACTTAAAGTCTCTGATAAGAACTGTTATTTCTGTGTTTTTTGCCAAAAAAGAAAGCCAGAAGAAGCAACACTAAGCCAGCCTAAAATTACGATGGCGATTTGCCAAGTTGCTGAACTATACCATACATCCACGCCAACATAGGAAAAGAATGTGAAGCCAAGAAAGAAATACCAAATTTCTAGCCAGTCTATTTTTGTGATTCTAAGCAAGAGCCAAAGTGTGAGCGTGACAAGTCCGACAATAGGAAATGCTTGTGCAAAAGGGTGTTTTGAAAAATCAAAAATGACTTCTTTGCCATAGGCATTTGCGAAAGCATACACCAAATAGCTTTGTACAAGGTAGTAAATAGTGATGCCAAATGAACCGATATAACCAGCAATTTCAAACTGCTTGATGCGTCGAACAAACAAGCCAAATAGATTGATGACCATCATTAAAGCACAAAAAATAGCAGGATAAATAATATACTCCGACAAAGGAGTACTTGCACTAAACATCGTATGTTTGCTATTGAAAAACGCATATGCACCAAGTCCTGTCGCAATAGGCAATAAGTAAGCCAGCGAAAAAGTATCTTGGAAGTTGGGCTTATTTGGTTCGTGAACCTGTTTTTTAGGTTTGTTATTGTATTTTTGCTTCGAATAATTGTGGTCTGAAGGGCGAAAAGGCTCACTTTTAGAAGGGTCAGTGTTCAGAACGCTTGTGCTGCCACCCAAAACACTTGTACCACTAGATGGCAATTGAGGAATAGATTTTGATGTAGTGCCATCTTCTTGGCCATACAAAATAGCGAGTAATTCATCGACACTTTGAGCTCTTTCCTCAGCCTTTCGCACCAAACAACGCTTCACAATTTTGCGAAAAGGCTCTGGCACTTGTTGGAGTTCCTCTAAGTTTTGTTGCAAGATATTTCGCATAATTTCGTCACGAGAAAAACCACGCTTTGTTTTTCCAAAAGGAGCTTTGCCCGTAAAAGCTTCATAAATAATAGTGCCGAGCGACCACAAATCGAGATTGGTATGTAGCTGCTTATCAATACCATATCGCACCACATTAAACTGCTCAGGAGCCATATATTCGATAGAGCCAATCACGAGCGACGACTCGCCTGAGTTTTCGCTCAATACTTTGCTAATGCCAAAATCTGCAATCTTAGGAATAAATTCGCCATGTTCTTTATGAATCAAGACATTTTCTGGTTTCAAATCACGATGAATAATGCCTTTGTTGTGCAAGTATCGCAAGCCGTGCATAATGCCTTCAAAAATGCCTGTTAAAGTCTCAACATCTGGCTTTGTGCGTAGCAAGCCCATAAAATCGCCATTGTTGATGTATTCCAAAACGCCCACCTGAATTTTGTCGCCAAAGGCTGTGGTTTCTTCCAGCTCAAAAGCATCGAAATATCGAACCAAATTGGGGTGATTGAGTCGAATAGCTCGTTTTATCTCTTCAAAAAGGCTATATTTGGCTGGCAAATTGCCGCTGTATTGTTTGATAGCGACTTCCATTCCAATTTTTACATCTTTGGCCTTATAGACACGGCCAAAACCACCCTTTCCGATAAGGTCGGTTTCAGGGTCAAATTCATAAGTTTTTTTTACGGTCATTATCATGGCGGAGTGCGGCAAGCTTTTGTTGTAATAAAAAAGATAACTATTTAGCAATTGATTTTTGAGATAAAAACTAAGTACACTGTAATATAAGTAATTGACATTTTAGCCTTTTTATTATGCGTTATTTTATTCCAAAAAAACGACAGCTATCGCCGTTGCTGTGTGTTATCACCAG
>JBMZCV010000047.1:0-31429 GCA_049613665.1 Chitinophagales bacterium
AAAAGAACGACACGCCCTTGTTGGTGTTATCACCAACAAGTTGTTACGAAAAAAAATAAGCTTTAAAATACACTATTTATCCTTTTAGTTGCTGGTGATAACACACAGCAACTAAAAGAGTTGTCGTTTTTTTGGAATAAAATAACATATAATAAAAGGGCTAAAATGCCAATTACTTATATTACAGTGCAGTAAAATTAAAAATTTGGCTAAAACAACAATTTTACTTCATCTTGCAATTGAGCCAATGCTTTTTGCGTAGGCAATGGAATGTTATTTCCTATAAAATATTCCAAAATGCTACGGCTAAGGTCTGTTCCTGTCGCATCAGTGCTTTGAGCCGCTCCAATTTGATTGATAATGCTAATCAACTCTTCGGTGCTTGCCTGTGCAAGAGTCCATGCTTCAGACGATACATAGAGTTGTTGCGTAATATTGTGTTCATATTCTATTCTGATGGTCGAAACAATCGCAAATTGCAATTCTGGGCTAGTCATTCCATCTTGTCGAAGGCGACTAATAAGGCTTTGCGGATTGATGCGTTCCAAAAACAAGACTAATCTTTCATAAGCTTGCAAACGAACAGGCAATGACTCTTTCTTGTTTTGCAATTCTAATTGTAGTCGTTTTAGTTTTAACTCATTGTTTTTTATATCCAAATTATTTTTGAAAAATTCGGACATCGTGTAATAAGCCGTCAATAAGACAAGGATAGCAGGAGCTAAAATTTTTGTGATTTCTAGTGCAAAATCCATAGATTGTGATTTATTTTATTTTTTTAGATGACTAAATGAGATAACACTATTTGTTTGAAAAATGCTTTCTACTTACATGAATATCTTTGGCCACGTTTAGCATTACTTTTTCGAAAAAAAAGCTACCAATTATTTATTTTTTACTGCCTTTTCATACATCGCCAATACATTTTTTGCTTGTTCAAAATGGCGTTTTTCGTGAGCTACCACAATATCCATAGCTATTTTTAGCGAATAAATGATGTATTTATTTACAGGAGAGCTAATGATAATTTTTTCGTAATTCAACTTATCTGTTTGTGCAAATACTTTGCTCAATTCTGCCTTGTGTGCCTGATATTGTTTCAAAATATCGTCTGCAATTTGGCTTGTAGCAGGCTCAAAAATCTGAAATGTTTTAACTTTTTTTGTGGTAGGAGAAGGAGCTATCGTTTTCAAAAGCATATTGCCCATAAACGTTGGCAAGAAAGGCATTTTTTGCCAAAAAGTATGTCGATAAGTTTTATTTGCAGATTGTTCTATGATAGGAATATAGGTCAAGTTCGTTACAATAATATGGTCAATGCACTGCCCAACACTCCATTTATCGGCTTGCGGCTTCCAATTGAGTGCTTCGGATGATAAGTGTCCAAAAGCTTCAACATACATTTTTGTACTATCGCTTAGTTCTTGCTGCCATAAATTTAATTGTGTAGATGCCATACTTTTTTGGAGGCCAAAGTAAGCAAAAAAAGAGAAAGAAAATAGCTATGTGTGAGAAAAAAAGAAAGTGCCATAAAAAAGATTGGGCAGTAGTTACGAAACCTCTAACTTTTCGTGTTGCTACTGCCCTACTTTAAATAAACTGCTAAACCTGTTTTGTATTTTTTGGAAAAATAACTAAATTTAACAAAATATCTTCAAATTATGTGCCACAAACTTATCTGGCTATTCTTCTTGCATTTTGAAGTCTTTTTTTGAAGTAATTTGACATGTTTATGTCAATAGTAGAAATTCCTTTCGAAGAAGAGGCATGAATCATTTTCATACTGCGGCCTCGTGTACTACTTATCATACCAACATGACTAATATTGTTTTTGCTGTCGCCAAAAAATACTAAGTCGCCAGCTTTCAATTTATTTAAACTTACATTTTTGCCATGAGCAGATTGTTGCTTTGAAGTGCGTGGAATATTGTAACCATGTTCTCGCCAAACATACTGTACAAAACCTGAACAGTCAAAGCCATTTGGTGTACTGCCACCCCAAACATAAGGCACGCCCATATATTTTTTCGCAGTTCGCAAAACCGCTATATTATCAATATCGCCATTTCCAGAGTTTGGTGCAGTATTGTTTCTTCTATTTCTTTTTCGCTGTCTAACTTTTGCTGTTTTAGAGGTTCGATTAGGAGCAAATGGTTTTGTGAGTTTTGCCCAAAAATTTTTGAAGCCTTTTTTCTTCTTTTTACCTTTTGTTTTGTCTGGCGATGTTTTTCTACTGCTAGGCGATTGGCTTTGTTTTGGAGCATGTGCATCTCTTACTTTCGCTGGCTTGGCCGTAAAAGTTTTGCCTTTTTTAGTTTGAGCAAAAGCGTTTTGTGAGCTAAAACATATTGCAAAAATGCTAAGAAGAAGTATTAAATATCTCATATCTTGTTTTTTCTAAAAAATTACATATATTTTTATCAAAAAGTGAAGGATTTTGTAATAGTTTGTTTAAAAAAAAATATAAAAGCTATCAAGTCAGAAAAATGATAGCTTTTAAAAATATGTTAAGGTTTTGAATCTTTAGTGGGTTTGTTTTTAGATAAAAAAAAAGAATGTCGGTTTAAGTGGCGGTTTAAATTTTAAGTAGTCAAACAGATTTATTCTACAAATTGCGAAAGCTAAAAAGCTGATTTTTAAAAGCGTTAGCAACCAAACAGTATGTATCATAAATAGTGCTTGGCATTTATTCGGCCAAAAAAGATTGAAACCACAAACCTGTATCTTTTATGGTGCGTTTTTGCGTTTCGAAATCAATATGAATCAAGCCAAAACGAGTGTGATAGCCTTCTGCCCATTCAAAATTATCCATCAAAGTCCAAGCGAAATAACCTTGTATATTTACGCCTTCTTTTTTAGCTTTCAACACATTTTTGAGGTAATCTTGAATAAATTTTCGACGCTTCACATCGTGCACTTTTCCATCTTCTAGCTTGTCTGGAAAAGCAGCACCATTTTCTGTAACGATAATCTTATCTACTTTTTCGTAAGCCGCAAATTGTTTCAACACCTTATACATTCCTTCTGGATATACTTCCCAACCCATTTCGGTCAGCTCTTCTTCGCCAACGCCTCGTTTTTCTGGCTTCACTTGATTTGCCCACACCAAAGGCGGAAACAAACTATGACGTGCCACCATACGAGAGTAGTTTTGAATGCCGATAAAATCGAAATCAAATTTCATTTTTTCTTCATCGCCTTCTTTGATAAATTGCTTCAAGCGTTTCAAAATTTTGGCATCTTCCACAGGATAGCCCAAGCCCAAAACAGGCTCGATAAACAAACGATTTATCATAGCGTCCATCGTTTTGGCTGCTTTTGCATGTTTCTTTTTTGCATTTTTCACATCTATATGAGAACAAGAAAAAGTCGTGCCAACATGTGCATCGGCTACGTTGCGACGAATGATGCGGCCGCCTTCTGCCTGACACAAAACAGTGTGATGAATAGATGCCATATATTTTTTTAAACTCCGCTTGCCTGGAGCGTGAACGCCCACCATATAGCCCAAAGAGGTGTAAGCCATCGGCTCGTTTAGCACCATCCAATTTTTTACTCTATCGCCATATTCTTTCGTCACGATGTCGGCATAATACGAAAACCAATCGACGACTTTTCGATTTGTCCAGCCACCTTTATCTTCCAAAGCTTGCGGCAAATCCCAATGATAAAGCGTAATCCATGGCTCTACGCCTTGTTCAATGCAAGCATCTATGACTCGGTGATAAAAATTGATGCCTACATCATTTATCTTGCCATCGCCATCAGGTATGACACGAGACCACGCAATGGAAAAGCGAAAAACACCTAAATTCATTTTTTTAATCAAAGCAATATCTTGCTCATAATGTTCATAGAAATTGCAGGCGACATCGCCCGTTTCGCCATTTTTGACTTTTCCTTTTGTGTGTGTAAAGGTGTCCCAAACCGAAGGGCCTTTGCCATCTTTGTTCCACGCACCTTCAATTTGATAAGCTGCCGTAGCTACTCCCCATTTAAAATCGTCGCCAAAATCTTTTCTAGTAAAAGTTACAGTTGGCAAATTTAGTCCAAACAAATTAGTGTAGGGTTTCAGCAAAACAGCTCCACTTCCCAAAGCTGCATATTTCAACATGTTTCTTCTATTCATTGCGTTTTTTGTTTTTGAAAATTGCAAAAAAAATACCTTTGTTTTTCGGAAATACAAAATTTCCGAAAAACAAAGGTAAAAAAAAATTTCTTGCACAAAAGCAAAAAACGTCAAACGAAAGCTTGACTATTTATCTTATTCTGCCGTTTCGATAGTTTCAGTAGCAGAAACTTCTGCTGCTGCCTGTTCTTCTTTAGCTTTTCTTGCATCAATAGCCATGATTTTCAATTGTTGTTTCAAATTCATAACTTCCGCTTTGTTGCGATTGATTTTGTCGTGAATATCTTTCAACAAAGGATTTTTCTTGCCTCTGCCTTTGAAAAAGCCCATATTGTGTTCATATTGAGCTACTTCGTCTTGCAAACGCTGAATTTTATCTTTGATGGCTCGTTGCTCACGCTTAATAAGACTATCCGAATTGTTGGCAGATTTCAAGTTTTCGAGACGGTCTTGGAACATCGAAACAGCACGCTCTTTCGCATTCACTTTTAGCTTTGTATATTGCTCGTCCAATGCTTCGTGATAAGACTTGTAGATTCTATCTTTATCAGCAATAGGAACATGTCCAATCAAATTCCATTGGTTAGAAAACTCTTTTAGCTGTTGCAAATTTGCATTGCGGTCGCCTTCCAGCTCTGTATTTTTGATACTCGCAATCAAGGTTTCTTTCAAGCCCAAGTTTTCAACTTGCTGTTCGTCAGACTTTTGGAAAAAAGTACGTTTTGCTTCAAAAAAAGTATCACAAGCTGCTCTAAAACGCTCCCACAATTTGTTGTCTTCGCTTCGGCGAGCAGGGCCAGCACTTTTCCAATCTTTTTGTAGCTTCACCAACTTATCGGTAGTAGCTCTCCAATCCGTATCATTTTTTACTTCTTCGGCAGCTTCACAAAGAGCGATTTTTTTGAGCTTGCTTTCTTCTCTTCTTTGGTCTAAAACCTTGTAGAAATCTCGTTTTTTCTCAAAAAACTTGTCGCAAACGCCACGAAATACTTGCCAGATTTTTTCGTTTTCAGACGAAAACCCAATTGCTTTCCATGCTTGTTGCACCTTCATCAAGTCTTCTGTTTGAGCTTGATATTCTTGGTGTGTGTTGCATTCTACCTGATTGATGCCGTTTACTTGCTCACACAATCCGATTTTAGCTTTTAGATTAGCATCTAGTTCGCCACGTTTTTCATCATAGTAAGCTTGCACTTTATCATAAACAACTCCTGTCAATTCTTTATATCGCTCATTTAGCTCGTCTCTAGCTTCCATAGGCACTTGACCAATAGTTTTCCACTCTTGCTGATATTTTTTCATGGTTCTATCCATCTGTCTGATGTCTTCCATGTCATGCAAGGTAGCTACTTTAGTCAAAACCGCATTTTTTGCTTCCAGATTTCTGCCATGGTCAAGGTCTCGCAAGCCTTTGTAGATGGTTACATCGTGATAAAACAAATCATTTTGATGATTGTAAGCAATTTGAATTTCCTTATATTTAGGACTGCGTACATTTCCGATAGCTTTCCACTTTTCTTGTAGCGTTTTTAGTTTTTCGAAAGCTTGCCCTAGTTGGTTACCCTCAATTTTGAGCGTTTTAAATTCTTCTAGCACTTTCCACTTTTCATCGAGTTTAGCCTGAATTTCAGCTTCTCGTTTTTCACGAAACGCTTGCATTTGCTCGTTGAAGTTTGTCAAAAAGCCTTTAAACTCATCATCTAAAGGTACGTTAGGTGCTTCAAATTCATTAAGATTACCACCATTAGCTTTATACTGCTCAAACAAAGCATTTCGTTGTTCACGAGCGAAAGTAAAAAAATCGTTTTTAACTTCCTTTACTTCTGAACGCAAAGCCGATGGATTGTTTTGTTCCACAAGGCTCTGTAACTTTGCAATAAAAGATTGCTTCATTTGTTTGCCGAAATTTGTCAAAAGTCCTTTAAACTCATTGTCCAAAGGGTCTTTAGGCGCTTCAAATTCATTAGGGTCACCGCCATCAGCTTTGTACTGTTCAAACAAGTCATTTCGCTGTTTTCGAGAGGCAGTAAAAAACTCATTTTTAACTTCCTTTACTTCTGAATGCAAAGCTGAAGGATTGTTTTGTTCTACAAGGTTTTGTAGTTTTGCAATAAAAGATTGCTTCATTTGTTCCAAAATTTGTTATATAAAAATAAAAAAAATGGATGACTACCACTATATGTTTTTATTTTTCTTGAAAAAAACAAAATATTATAGCTACTTACATCTATTTCTAAAAAAATTGTCAGTTAATTCGTTTGGGAAACGGTATTTTCCAATGCAAAATTATAAAATTATTAGATAAATTTTATTTTTTTTTAAATAAAATATTTCAGCCTAAAAATTAACAAAAAAAATGCCACAATTTTAAATATTTTATTTGAGACACTAAACCCTATTTTCGCAAAGCTAAATTGTGTTATGAATGCCTTGAGCATATCAATTTTAAATGTTTTCACAAAAAGGCAAATAAATTTCCAATTTCTCTAAAAAAAGCTTACTTTAGTGTTACCATTTTAATAAACAATAAAATTTTATCTCATGAAACATTTACTTCATGGCTTCAGCATAGCTTTGCTGATAGCCACCGCTTTTCTATTTATTCCAACGCAAATTGTGCAAGGGCAAAATGATTGTGAAGTCGTAGCTCAAGTTGATACATTCACTACTATATATTCTCCTTATATTGCACCAATGACAGACGGCTGGACTTTTTCGCCTAGTAGCCTTTTGGCAAATGATAGTGACTCTTGTAATGGCGAACTAACTATTACAGGCTTTAGCAATATTCAAAATGGGAGTAGCATTTCCACTTACAATAATGAAGAAACAGAAACTTTTTTTTATCATTATTATCATATTGATTTTTTAGAGCCTTTTATCTTTGATTATGAAGTTTGCAACGAAGCAGGAGATTGTAGCACTTCAACTGCTTATGTTTATGTTACTGAATTAATAGTGGCAATAGACGATTATATGACTACATCAATAAATACCCCTGTTACAATTGATGTCGCAGAAAATGATATTATTCTTTCCGAGTTTTTTGAATTAGATAATGCCAATTGCTTTGATGGCGATTTTGAAACAGAAAATGGTACGATTACTATTCTCCCTAACAATAACAATCCTTTTTTAGGCAATAGCTGCATTATTTTATATACTCCAAATGAGAACTTTGTAGGTACAGATTCTTTTGAATATGCTACTTTCCTAGAATTTGATGGTGCTACGGATTATGGAACGGTTTATATCACAGTAGAACCTAATGAATTACAAGCCCAAAACCACGAAATCATTTTTCCTCCTTTTCCAGAATGTGAAAATTGCAAAGTAAGTGTTGAAAATGATTCTCTCATTGTATCTTTTAACGAACTTACTGAGGGTGCTTTTCTTGAAATTGTAGCGAATGATATTATAGAATGTGGCATTGAAACAATTACGATTATTCAAGAACCAGAATATGCTATATATGAAATTATAGAAGGTTATCTTTATTATCATGCCTATGGTAGTTTTGAAGAATATGATGTAATGATTTATCAAATTTGTGATAGCAATGGAAACTGCGACCAAGCAACTATAAATGTTACATTGCCTTGTTGCCCTAATGCTCAACATGACGATGTAGTAACTCCTGTCAATGAAGCAATAGAAGTAGATGTTTTAGCTAATGATTTTGGAACTTGTGGAAATGACTTTTTCTTTGAACAGTTAACTTTTGTACCTTTAAATGGAAGTGCTGTACTTAATCCAGATGGCACAATTACATACATTCCTAATGATGGTTTTGTAGGAGAAGATGGGTTTGCTTATACCATTTGCGACAACTTTGGCTGTTGTGATTTAGCTTATGTTTTCATCGAAGTAATAGACCCAGAAAATCAAAACCGCACTAGCAATTTATCTATTTTAAATGAAGAAAGCAACAGCCTTGATTGTGAAGTAGATTTAGGGCCAGATTTATTTACTTGCTTAGGAGGTTCTGTAACATTAGCAGTTAGCAATGGAACATCATATTTGTGGAGTAATGGAGAAACAAGCTCAAGTATTGATGTTTCGCCAAATGCAACAACAGATTATAGCGTAACTGTAACGGATAGTGATGCTTGTACTGCAAGTGATTCTATAACTGTGACGGTAAGCAGTCTCATTATAGATACAGGCTTAAACCAAAGTATTTGCTTCGGCGAAGTGGCAACAATATCAGCTAGTAATGCTGTTTTTTATAGTTGGAACACAGGTGCAACATCACAAAGTTTTACCGTAGTTCCTAATCAAACAACAACTTATTCTGTAACGGCAACAGATGCAAATGGCTGTACTGATTCAGGTAATGTAACAGTTTTTGTAAATGATATAAATATAGAAGTTGGAGGAAATCAAGTTATTTGCGAAGGAGAAACTGCAACATTATCAGTATCTGGTGGCTTTTCTTATAATTGGAATACAGGTGCAACAACACCAACTATTAACGTTTCGCCAAGCACAGATGTAATATATTATGTAACAGCAACAAATCCTTTCGGCTGTTCTGCTACTGGCAACACAGCTATTTTCGTCACACCTGCCGAAGACTGCCAACAAGCTCCCTGCCAACCAGCCTGTTCCAACACAACAGCCGAATATAGCGTTCCTCAAACCGCAGGCAGCACTTACGAATGGCAAGCTCCTGGTGCAAATAACCTTGTGGAAAACGACAATGAAGTGCAAATTTCTTGGGGCGAAACAGGCGATGGTTCTATCAAAATTATCGAAACGCAAGCAAATGGCATCAGCGATTCTACAACTATTTGCATAGATATTGTCGCTACGCCAACAGCAGAAATCGCAAGTATTCCAGCTATTCAAGACAATACAATTTCGGTTTGCTCTGGCCAAAACATACAGTTTTCAGCCACAAATGTAGCCGATGCCAACGAATTTTTATGGATTTTTGGCGATGGTTCTACGGCTGAAAATCAAAATACAACACATCTTTATGCAGCAAGCGGTATGTATGAAGTCCAACTTGTAGCCAATAGCGATTGTATGTGTAGCGATACGACAAGCGTTTTTGTGAATGTAGATGAAGCCATTACGCCACAAATAGATTGCACAGGAACAGTTTGTCGAGGCGATATTATGACTTACGAAACAGCGGCAGTTTGCGGAAATTATTTTTGGAACATTAGCGAAGAAGGAACAGTCATTGATGGCGGCACGGAAAACGATAATTTCGTGATGATTCATTGGCTCGGAAATGATAATATTGGGATAATAGAACTAACCGTTTCAGATTGTACGGAAGCTTATTGCGAAATTCCAGCACGTTACGAAATTCCTATCGTCGGCAATGAAAATTTAAATATTAGCGGTGTCGATTTTGTTTGTAGTGGCGATATTGCGGTGTATAGCGTGCCGAAAATGAGCGGTATTAGCTACAATTGGAACGATATAAATGGTGGCGAATTTTTATCTGGCACTACGGCAAATGAAGTAAGCATTCAATGGACTGGTTCGGCAGAAGTAGATGCTTTTGTGAGTTTAGAAATAGAAAATTGCTTTTTGGGTTGCTCTGCAAATACGACATTTTCAGTAGATATTAGAAATGTATTAGACCTTTTTGTGCCAGAACAAACAGCTTGCGAAAACGAATCTATCACGATATATTCTACTATTTTGGGCAATGAAGGTGGACATCCTCCTTGCGATTGGACGATTACAACGCCAACGCAAGAGACTATTTTTATAGAAAATGAAGACATTTTAGCAAACTATGAATGGGAAAATGGTGCAGGAACATATCATATCGAAATTGTGCCGACCAACCCAACTGATTTTTGCAACGAAAAAGCAAGTGCAAGTATTGATATAGTTTCGCCACCGCCAGCACCTACGGCCATTTCAGGCGAAACCATTATTTGCCCAGATGATATTTACAATTATTCTGTTCCAAATAATGAAGATTACCTTTTTATTTGGAATGTCGTGAATGGCAATGAAACTACTGAAACACAAGGAAATGCGATTAATGTCATTTTCAATAATGCTGAAACGCATGAAATTCAAGTCGCACACCAAGCAAAAGCATTTCCATTTTGCCAATCTGATTTTACAGTTTTGGAAATAAATAATCTGGAAAACGAATTGGAACTCACAGGCAGCAATGGCGTTTGCCTCAACAATGAAGCCGCTTATACTGCTACTTTAAACAATAATAATCAAGCTTTTGCTGTCACTTGGCAAATTTCGCCTAGCACAGCAGCGAGTATTATCGAAGAAACAGATACGCAAATTTTTGTGCAATGGTACGCATCTGGAACAATTAGTGCGACATATTGCGGAGCTATTGATTCGGTAAATGTAGAAGTTTTTGAACTGCCAGAACCCGAAATTATCGCAGCAGAAGGCGTTTGTTTACAAAGTCAAAATAGCATTTCTACAAGCATTCTTTACGAAACTTATCTTTGGTATAGAGACTCTGTTTTTTATAGCAGTTCACCAACGCCAGATATTACCGAAGGTGGCTATTATCATGTAGAAGTGATAAACGGAAATGGCTGTTTGGGTTCGGCAAGCACAACTATCGACACTTATCCGATACCAGAAGCTTTTGTTTCTTCGCCAGATTTCGTAGATGTTTGCGACGATATTTTTACACTCAATTTATACACAGCCATTAGCAATGACGAACCTTATCACTACCAATGGTATCAAAATGGAACAGAAGTAGGCACAGATACTTCTCACTATTTTACGCCAGGCATAGGAAATTATTATGTTGTTGTTACAAATATTTATGGTTGTGCGGTTACTTCAAATACATTTAGTATCAATGATGGTTCTTGCCCAACAGGTGGTGGCGGCGGCGGCCCTACTTGCACCATTCCAACAGCACCATCTTTCACTCACAATACAAGTGAATATTGCGATAGCATTTTATTTCAAAACACTTCCATAGGCTCAATTCCGAATACTACTTCATGGAATTTTAATTATCCTTTTGGTGGTACTTCTACCTTAGAATCGCCTAACTATTTATACGATAAAGTTGGCTATTATACCGTAGTGATGTATCAAACTTACGAAAACGCAACGCCGCCGCCTTCAAACTGTACGGTTGGAGTAGCTGAAAATGTAGCAGTTACAATAAAAGCAAAATTTGAAGCGAATACCGTTTGCATAGGCGATACCACCGTTTTCAAAGATTTATCAACCTATTTAGATGGACACGAAATTGTTGCTTGGGAATGGAATTTTGGCAATAACAATACTTCAACTGCCCAAAATCCAGAATTTATTTACGAAGAAGTAGGAATGTATATCGTTTCTTTAGAAATAACGAGCAATGAAGGCTGTATCGACAAATTTTCGCAAATTATCAATGTTTTGCCACCGCCAACAGCTACAATTATTTCAGACAACCAAATTTGTCAAGGTATTTCAATGACATTTCAAGGTGAAACAGATAGCAGTTTAGGTTTAGAAAATAATATTTCTAGTTGGAAATGGAATTTTGGCGATGAAAACAATTCCGTTTTTAATGGCAATACTTCTACGAATCAAAATACAAATCACGTTTTTAATGAAGCAGGTATTTACGAAGTTTCATTAACTGTTACCAATGTTTTCGGCTGTTCGTTTACTACTACAAAAACAGTTGAAATTTTAGAAAATGGATTAAATGGCGAAATTCTTTTATCGAATCCTTCACCAATATGTATAGGCGATTCTACGGTTTTGAGTTTTTCAGAAAATAACGAAAACCTAAGTTATCAATGGTCAAATGGCAGTACTGATGAAAGCATTACGGTTTTCGCAAGCAATGTATATGAACTTACCGTAACTGACGAAATAGGTTGTTCATTCCACACAGAACAAGCCGTTGTCGATATTGTGAGTTTGCCAAACAACATTTTAAGTGCTTTTGTAGAACAAACAAGTGGCGATTTTAGTGTTTATACCAATGAAGTAGAAGTTTGCAAAGGCAGCACCGTAACGATTGAAGCTTATGAAGAAAATGGCTCTTCTTATTTATGGTCAAATAATACAACAGCAAGCAGTATTTCTATTGAAACAGAAAATTGGACAACAAATGAAAATGCTTATAGCGTCACGATAACCAATGAAACAGGTTGCGAAAGTTTTGCAGATTTTACCATCAAAATAAGAGAAGTGCCAGCCGTATTTGGCATCATTTCTTTAGCTGAAAGCAACTGTTTGGAAGAAGGCGAAACCATTGCTTTAGAAATTCCTAATCCGCAAGATGATTTAACTTATTTTTGGAACAATGGAACTTACGGCACTAGCACAGTTGTATCGTCAGGCGGCACTTATTTTGCGACAGCCGTAAACGAAACAGGTTGCGAAACAAATAGCAATGTCATTGTTATACACGATGTGCCAAATGCTTGTATGCTTCAAACAGGCTGTTTTACGGAATGTTCGCCAAAAGAAATTTGCCTAGCAACAAGCAACATACCACTTTCTAGCTATCAATGGCTGCTCGATGGAACACCTATCGCAAACGCCAATGACGATAATTTTATGGCTACCGAAAATGGTTTGTATCAAGTAGAACTCATTAGCGAAGCTGGCTGCACATCTATTACAGAAGGCTTAAATTTGACTTTAGAAGACTGTTCGGTTTGCGATGTAACAGTAGGCGATATTGAAGAACTTTGCAATCCACAAAATCAAACTTATACCGTTTTCTTCAATGTGAGCGGCGGCCAAGCACCTTACACCATCACAGGAAGCTACGATGCAGCTTTCATTGACACAACTATCGTGCAACAAAGCCCTGAATTGCCAAAAGGCACATCTTACGAAATTACGGTAACAGATGCTTTAGGCTGTGCTTTTAGCTTCGCAAATTTCAATGTGTGTGAAACCGTACCTGTCGAACTCATCAATTTTAGCGGCCGAATGACTGAAAATGCCAATCTTTTGGAATGGAAAACAGCCAGCGAAATCAATAACGACTTTTTCACTTTGAGCAGAAAAACAGCCGATGAAAATGATTTTGTCGCTATCGCAAAAATTAAAGCCAATGGAAATAGTAGTATTAGCAAAAAATACAATTATACAGATGCTTTTACAGAAAGTGGCTTGGTACAATATCAACTTTCACAAACTGATTTTGATGGCACAACCAAAAAAGTAGGTACTATTAGTTTGGTCAGAAGTGCGAGAGCTTTGCAAATATTGGAAGTTTCGCCTGTACCAACACACGATTTTGTCGTTATCAAATACATTTTGCCAGAAAGCAGCAGCGAAAGTCGTTTGTCATTATTTGATATGCACGGCCGAAAAGTGTATGAAAAATCATTGGCGAATAATGAGCAATCGCAACAGCAAGAAGTGATTAGCCTTTCGCAATTGAGCAGCGGCGTTTATACTTTGAGTCTCGAAAATGGCACGGAAAGAGTCATTGAAAAGGTGGTGAAGTATTAGGATTTTTAGTAAAAAAATAGATATAAGCCTCAAGCAGTTTTTTTAATGAAAGAACTGTTTGAGGCTTTTTTGTTACTTGTTTAGTCAAAAACTCTAGGATTTTTTTTCAAAAAATGAGTTGCTTTTTCGCCCAACTTTTTCTCAATTTCTTCATTTCTAAATGTTTTTACTGATTCAGAAGAATGTCGAATTTCCAAAAATTGTTCTTCCTCATTCTCTTCATTTTCAAACAGCAAGCCATAAAAGCAAATATTTCGCTTATGAGCTTCTAAATTGCTATCGGCAAAATCATAAAAGCTTTTGTCTTTAAATTTTTCGTTAAAAAAGTTGGAAAAATCATTTCTTCTATCATTTACTTGACGGTAAGTTGGTTTATTTCTATGCCGTATTTCTTTTGCTGTTTCTGATTTATGAATTTTATGAGATTGCATAATGTCATAGCCCGAAAAATCACGCTGTCTTTTCTTAGATAAACCTTTATCTATCGGAAAACGTGGGTCAAAAAAATCTTGCGTCAAATCATTTTTCAAATATCTCATATTTTCTGTTACGAAATATTCAAATTCAATGGTTTCGATATTCTTAATTTTGGTTTTATTTTGCAAAAAATCTATGCCCTTGCGTGTTATTTCATAAGCATCATTTTCTATTTCTCTGATTAAATCGTTTTTCAATAAAAAATGAAATTGCATAGTTACAAAATTATCTTCATCAATGCCCAAAAAATCGCAAATAGCAGAGTGTTTTGAAATATCATTATCAATAAGCTCTAAAATAATTCGGCTCAATCTATCTAATTCTACCTCTTTTTCTATAACAACATTTTGCTTACATTGCCAAAAAGGTAAGTAAATATCAAAGACATTTTTTAGCTGATACCCTTCCGTTTTATGATGACTTTCAAACTTTTTCCATAAGTCTTGAAAACTTTGATTTTTCTTGTTTTGCAAACCTGTTTCCTTTTTTTGTTTAAAACTTCTCATAATACAATTTCTTTTAAATCATTAACAATTAAATCTTTTTGTTCCAATTCTTGTGCTATTTGTTGTAGCTTAAATTCTTTAAATTTTCCTCGTGGATTTAAAGTTGCTCGTTTTATCAAATAATCGCTATCGCCCACTACAATCAACAGCCGTTTTACTCTCGAAAAAGCAACATTGATACGCCTATAATCGTCTAAAAAACCAATATTACTCCTGCCTTTCGTGCTGCGAACAATATCATAAATGATAATATCACGCTCTGCACCTTGAAATTTATCAACTGTATTAATCTCAATGAGCGATTTTGCCCTATCTTTGCTATCTTTTTCAACAAAATTGCGATATTTCTGCAAATTAAGACGGCTTCTTAACAATTCAACTTGCCCACGATAACCTGCAATAATACCAATATTAAAAGGCTTTTCTTTTTGCAAATTATCTGCATATAATTCATTCAATTGTTCCAACAAATTTTGAATTGCTAGAACATTGCATCGATTTTGTCTATTAAATTTATTATCATTATCACTTGGATTTGCTTGCCTAGAAGTGCTTAGAAAAATAATTGATGTATCTTTTTTAAGCCGTAAACCATGATGTTTTTGTGCATCATAATTGGGAATAACATTAAGCCTTGGATTTTTCAACATTCCATCATAAAAGTATTTTGAAATCAAGCTACCTATTTGTTTTGGCATACGATACTGAACGTCAAGCATTTTGATATAATTTTCTTTATCTTCATCATTTTCAAAAGCTTTAATCAGTTTTTCAAACAAACTCTCGCCAAAATCTTTGTCAAAATCTAAACCATTGTCTTCCAATTCTCTTTTTACTTTTTTCTTTACGGCATCTTCTCTCGTAATTACGGGCGGCAATTGTTTGTGGTCTCCAATCAAGATAATATTCTGTCCCATATTTATAGGCACAAGCGTTTCGGCTGCCGAAGCTTTGCTGCTTTCGTCCATTATCACATAATCAAACTGAAAATTGACACGGCTATATTGACTACTAGCAATATGAATGCAAGTTGCTCCAATAATGTTGAGTTGCTGCATCATAGCAGTCAAAAAATCTATTTCAGTACTGCCATTATTCAACATAGATTTTTTACGGTCTCTACCGTCATCTACTGTTACGCCGCCCAAAAAAGCAAACCAATCTTTTTGCAAACTTTTGAGTTTTAAAAACTTTTTACCCAATTCTTTTTCAAAAATAAGCTTTACTACTCTGAAATCTCTAGTTTGCCCAAAAAGCCGTTTAATATAACTGTGACTTCTACGCAATTTGCGATTAAATTTATCCCAATCTCTTGTTTTATCAAGTTGGGCATAAAAATTATAAAACTCAATAACTATTTTTTGCTTTTCTTGTTCTGAAAAATTCTGAACAAAAAATTGCTTTGCTCTCTCCTCTGTTTTTGTTACCCAATTTTTGAGTTTGGTTTCAAAAGTATGTGGCACAATTGTTTGGCTAATATTATTTTTTTGTATAGAAAATTCGCTTGCCAAACGCATAAATCGTATGTCTTGATGTTCGTTTTCATTGATATATGCTATTTTTTCTAGCACATTATCAACAGCTAAATTTGATTGCGAGCAAACTAAAATTTTTACATCTTTTTGTCTTCGCAAAATTTGTCGCAACAATTCTACAATAACTGTCGTTTTGCCTGTTCCCGGAGGCCCCTGAATCAAATAAACGGGTTTGTGATGCAAGGCTTCTAAAACCGCTTCTCGTTGTGTTTCGTCATTTTCCAAATCAGGATTGAATACTTCATCAGCAAAATTCTCATATTGCCAAGTTTCTAAAAAATTTGTTTGAGGCATAGCAGTAGTTTCGGAAGTAGCCAAAATACTACACAAACTAGGATTTACGACATCGCCATTTTCAAACTTCTTGCAGGCTTCTACTTGCTTTTTAAACTGACTTGTTTTTTGTCTCACATCTTCTATCAACTCGCCTTTTTCGGCTATTTCGTCAATGCTACAAAAAGCATCTTTAATGGTGATAAAACGCTCTTTTGGATGAAAATCTAAAATTGTTCCAATTCGTTGGTCATCAACAAATAAAATAACTTGTTCATTTTTTAGTGTTTTTACCCTTTTCCAACTATTTTCTACAACCGTTTTTTCTAAATAAAATTTAATATTAGCACTGTTATTTTGGCTTTCTACTCGTTTTGTATATCGTGCCTTAAAAGCTCTTTCTTCAATATATTCTTTTTCTTTGTCTGGCAAAGTTTGCCAAAGTTTTACCGATTTTGTTTTTGTTCGGTGCAGTTGTGAAAGTCTATTTTGTTCTTCAAACTTTTCTTCAAAAAAACGCAAACAATCGTAATTAGAATAATTTAAGTCAAAATCAAATTCTGCTAAAAAAGCATTTTCATTTCTAATGAGCCTATCATTCCTTTCGTTTCGGCAGCCGCCAAAAGGAATAAAAATATAGCCATATTCATCTACAAAAAATCTACCATTCCAAGTATCTGTGCTAAAACGGCCAGTAATTTGATTTTTATTATCCGATTTTTTATTTTCAACTAAAATCCAAGTATTTTGCTTCATACTTTCGATAATAGGCATAAAATCTTGCGTATGTTTTGGTTGTGTTTTTACTCGAATAACGTCTTCATAAAAATTAATTTGTTTAGCAATAGGAATTTGCTCAAGCAGTTCAATCAATTCATAATACTTAGAAAAACGTTCTATTCTTTTAGGAGCTAAAGCTTTGTCCAAAATTTGTTGTTCTATCTCCGAATCTAACCCAAAAAACATTTCAAAAGATTTTATCAAAGCATAAATATCGTCTTGAAAATTTGGACGAGGCAACTTGGTATCTGCCAGCCATTTTTGCACATTAGGAGCTAAATATCTTTTTTCTAATAAATCTTGATGGCGAAAAAGCTCGAAAAGGCCAATAAATTTCAGCTTTGCATTGCCTTTTGAATTAACTACAATATTTTGTGGTGAAATGATATGTGTTTGTCGATTTTCTTTTTTCAACAAATCCAAACCTTTCGCAATTTCACTTAAAGCTTGATTTTGAGTATTATCATCGTAATCAAACAATTTTTTATAAGCTTCCAAGGCTTCATAAACAATAAAATGAACCTTATTTTCAGCATCAAAACCTTTTTCAATTATCTTTTGAATACCTAAAAAATCTCTATTTAATAAAGGTTTTATTTCATTTGTTAAAGCTCGTTTTAAAAGCCTTTCGTAATCGTTTTTTTGATTTATAGTTAAAATTTCAAACTCTTTATTCTCTTTTTCGCAACGCCAAAGATTGATATTTTCATTAAATGTTTGAATACATTTTATAAAGCTATACTGATTGATTTGTTCCACTAATTAGTTTTTTGTTTAGTTAAAAAATAATTGTTTCTTTAATAGACAATATACTAAAATAAAATTTAACAACAAACAAAACCAAAAAATAGTTAAATCAGTCTTTCGCAATTGAGCAGCGGCGTTTATACTTTGAGCCTCGAAAATGGCACGGAAAGAGTCATTGAAAAGGTGGTGAAGTATTAGGAGTTTTTGAAAAAACATTTCATAAAAAAAAGCCTTACTAAAAATTTAGCAAGGCTTTTTCTTTTAAGTTTTTGATATATCACATCAAAAGGCTATTCATTAATATCAATCTCCTCATCAAACTTAGGATCAACGAGAATACGACCACAATGCTCACACAAAATCATTTTTTTACGTTGGCCTATCTCTAGCTGTACTTGTGGTGGAATTTTGCCAAAGCAACCACCGCAAGAGTCACGAGAAAAAGTAACAACTGCCAAACCATTGCGATAATTGTTACGAACACGATTATAAGCTATCAACAAACGCTTTTCGACCAACTTAGATGCTTCTTTCGACTTTTTGCCCAAAGCTACTTCATCTTTCTTCGTTTGTTCTGTGATTTCTTTTAGCTCTTTTTTCTTCACTACTAAATCCGCCTTGCGAGACTCACGCTTTTTGGTAGCATCTTGCAAATACAAATCCTTCATACCTATTTCACGCCGAGTATCTCGTATTTTTTTGTTGGAAAGCTCTATCTCCAAATGCTGCATTTCTATCTCTTTGCTCAGAGCGTCATATTCACGATTATTCTTCACATTCATTTGCTGCTCAGAATAACGCTTAATCAACGTTTCTGCTTCCAAAATAGCCGTTTTGTTGTTGTTAATATAAGTATTATACTGGGCTATTTCATCATCTAAATTGCCGATACGCACACCTAAACCTTCTATCTCGTCTTCAAGGTCTTTTACCTCAATAGGTAATTCGCCTTGCAAAGTCTTGATTTCGTCAATTTTTGAATCTATCAACTGTAAATGATATAAACGACGAAGTTTTTCTTCAACGCTAATCAGTTCCTTTACTTTTGCCATATTTTTTTAATATATTTATTTTTTTATTTTTTTCTTATTAGAATCAATGATTCGGACATTTTTTATAACAATCTTCAGTTAAATAAAAAAACGCCTTTTGACAAGGGAAACATACTATTTTTCAGTTCAAAAGGCTATAACATTTGCAAATATTGGTCACCTTAGCCTAAAAAAATAGTATGTTTAAGCCTTTGACAAAAAAATGTATAAATGTCCGAACTATTGTAGAATGCGTTTTTGTACAAAAATCTACATATTATTATAAATATTTAATTGGGTTTGTATTCACGCTAGATAAAATAGGTTCAAAGTTACTAAATTTTTTCGTTAATAAGTCATAAAATAACTCTACCGTAAATTGTTCGCTTTCATAATGGCCAATATCTGCAATAACAATTCGATTGTCGGCATCAAAAAATTGGTGATACTTGTAATCTGCCGTAACAAAAACATCTGCTCCCTGCGAAATAGCTTTTGGCAACAAAAAGCTTCCAACACCTCCGCAAACGGCTATTTTCCGAATTTTTCGCTGTGGCAAAGCCGTATAACGCACACAATCTGTTTTCATTTTGGTTTTCAAATCCATCAAAAAATCGGTCGGTTTGGTGGCCGCTGGCAATTCACCAATCATGCCTGAGCCTATATTCTGATACACATTATCAAGTGTAAAAGTATTGTAATACAACTGCTTGCTAAAACTTTTTTGAACCAAAACTCTGAGCAAGCGGCTTTCGATAGGTGCAGCATAAGTCATTTCTAGTTTCACTTCGCTACTTGGTGTTCTTGCAGCTTTATCATTTGGCATATCCAATGTATGACTACCAGCAGCACTAAAACCCATCGTTTGGCAGTTTTCTATAAAACTACCGCCAGCCTTCAAAAGTTCAAATTTAATAGTATCGACTATATTTAGTGGGCAAAAAACCTGCAACTTTTTGAGTAATTGCCGTTTTGGAGCTAAAATTTTGCAGTTTTGCAAGCCTAATTTATCACAAATTTTACGGTTTACGCCCATCAATACATTGTCTAAATTGGTATGTGCTGCATAAATCGCAATGTTGTTTTGAATAGCTTTAATAACAGTTCTTTCGATATATGTTCTGCCTGTTAGTTTTTTGAGACCGCCAAAAATAATTGGGTGATGAGCAATAATCAAGTTACAGCCTTTTTCGATAGCTTCATCCACAACCGCTTCCGTAGAGTCTAAACACAACAACGCATTACTGCAAATAGCATTCGCATCGCCTACTAACAAGCCTGCATTATCGTAGCTTTCTTGGTATCGCAATGGTGCAATGCTTTCTATACATTGGGTAATGTCACTAATTTTTAAACTCATAATGATGTTGGTTTTTACAAAATCTACTATTTTGTCTCACATATTGAAATAGTTGAACACAAATTTATTATTTTTGCCTATTCCTAATTAATAACTTGTAGCATATAAGCAGTTAAACAAATTTATACTACATAAGTAGTCAGACAAAAATAAATATACATCTCGTTGAAGCTAACACGCTGAACATCAATGCGTTAGCAACGAATTGACCGTTTATTAAATAGTGCTTGGCACTTATTATAGCTATTTAAATACACTCATTTTAAAGGCATGAGTATCAAAACAACATGTATCATAAATAATGTTTGGCACTTAATCTGCAAATTTAATACTTATATTTTTTGTATTTTCCAAAACTTCAATAATTTTTTTCAAAAAAAACGCAATATTTCAGCTACTCAATAACTTATATTAAGTAAATTATTCTCAAAAGCTAATTTTTAGTACGATAAAAGGTATCATTCCTTTTCTTTCTATTTTTGTGAATATTTACGTTATCGCAATTTTTAGCTAAATAATGCTTACCAAAAACAATAATAAACTATGAGAAAAATATTTCTATTTTGCTGTATCTTTTTACTTTTATGCAGCTTACATCTTGCTGCCAAAGTTGTGCCAAATGCGTCTTCTAAGGCAATAGTTGTTCAAAATGATGAAAGTCCAACTTTGTTTAGCTTCGGCAATGATAAAGTCAATAAAGCCGAGTTTATGTATGTTTACGAAAAACACAATTCGACAGATAGCCTCATTTATTCTCAAAAATCTATTGATGAGTATTTAGAGTTATACATCAATTTTAAGCTAAAGGTAAAAGAAGCCGAAGCTTTGGGCATTGATACTTTGGCACGCATCAAGGCAGAATTGGCAAAATATAAAGGGCAGTTGGCTCAAAACTATTTGTATGATAAAGATGTGAGCGAAACGATGCTCAAGGAAACTTACGATAGAATGAGCAAAGAAGTAAAAACGAGCCATATTCTGATTATGGTCAATGAAAAAGCATTGCCGCAAGATACGATTGTCGCTTTCAAAAAAGCAAACAATATTCACAAGCTCATCACGGAACAAGGCGAAGATTTTGTGAAAATGGCTAACAAATATTCACAAGACCCTTCCGTTACCGAAAATGATGGTAACTTGGGATATATTACAGCTTTCCAAACGGTCTATCCTTTCGAAACTGCGGCTTATCAAACACCTATTGGCTCTATCTCAACACCTATTCGCACAAAATTTGGCTATCATCTCGTAAAAGTGGACGACATGCGGCCAGCACAAGGAAAAGTTCAAACGGCTCATATTTTGGTGAAAGTGAGCAAAGACGACTCGCAAGCGGTGCAAAAAGAGAAAGAAAAAGCAGCCAAAGATATTTGGAAAAAAGCTAATAAGAAAAAAGCAGTTTTTGAAGACTTAGCAAAACAATATTCTGACGATAAAACAAGCAGTGAGCAAGGTGGTTTGCTCCCATGGTTTGGAAGTGGTAGTATGCTCGAAAAATTTGAAAATGCTGCTTTTGCGTTAGAGAAAAAAGGTGATATTTCTAAACCTATTCGCACAAAAATTGGCTGGCATATCATAAAACTTGTAGATAAGCAACAGCTAGGCACTTATGAAAATGTGAAAATGGACATTAAGAAAAAAATAGAACGAGATAGCCGCTCAAAAGTGTCGCAAAATGTGTTTTTGGAACGTTTGAAAAAAGACTATAACTATGAGTTTTTGAAAAAGCCAAAAGCTGACTTTATCTCAAAAGTAGATAATACGATTTTGCGTAGCCAATGGAAAGCAAGTAGTTTTCCTGCTACTATGGACGATATGTTGTTTTCGCTCAGTTTTGAACGCAATGGAAAAAAAGAAAAATTGACTTTCGGGCAGCAAGAATTTGCCAAATATGTAGAAGTCAATCAGGTAAAAGACATTAGCAAAACCATTATTGCTCGTTGTGAGCGTTTGTATGGTATGTTTGTGAAAGAAAAATTGCTGGAAGTAGAAGAAAGCATGTTGGAATATAAATATCCAGATTTTGCGAGATTGCTCAAAGAATTTAGAGATGGAAACTTGCTATATGAACTCATGGGCGAAAAAGTATGGACAAAAGCTATGCAAGATACAACAGGTTTAAAACAATTTTTTGATGCCAATAAGGAAAATTATAAATGGAAAAACCGTGCTAATGCAGCTATTTTTTATTTCAACAATGAAGATTTAGCAAAAGAAACACGCAAACAAATAAAAGATTTGGACGAAGATGGTGTTGCTAAGATGGAAATCGAATTGAAAGAAAATGGCGGAATGTTGAATATGCGACTTGACAAAGGTGTGTATGAAAAGGAACAGAATAAAATGATTGACCAGATGAATTTTAAAACAGGTACGTCAGATGTGATTGCTAATACAGATGGAACTTATAGTTTGGTAAAAATATTCGACATCATTGCTCCTGCTCCCAAAAAGCTAGAAGAAGCAAGAGGCTATGTGATTGCAGACTATCAAACTGAGTTGGAAAAATCGTGGATTGAAGAATTGAGAGCGAAATATCCTGTTAAAATTGATAATAAAATACTGAAGACTTTGTATAAATAAGCAACTATTCTCAGCTTAGTAATGGCAAAAAAATAAGTTTCCGATTTGAGGCAGAGATTTTTTGAGCTACAAGGCGAAAAACACAGTCATAGCCATAGTTACGGCGAGGCTTTTCAACGAAGTAGGTCAGAAAATGTCAATCGCAAATAAAGTAGTTATTTTTTGAACGTTACTTAACATACTTTTTATCAATAGTTCTGACATTTATACATTTTTTATCAAAGGCTTAAACATACTATTTTTTTTAGGCTAAGGTGGCCAATATTTGCAAATGTTATAGCCTTTTGAACTGAAAAATAGTATGTTTCCCTTGTCAAAAGGCGTTTTTTTATTTAACAGAAGATTGTTATAAAAAATGTCCGAATCATTGCTTGATAAATAAGGATAACTAAAAAGCCTATACCTAATTCTACTTTTTTTATATATAATGACCAAGATGACTTTTTAGTTTTTTTCACTAAAAAGTCATCTTTTTTTGTTATTTTTGGAACTAAAACACCTTTACAATAGGTTACAATGAATGTATTGCAATTTAGTGTCTCGCAAAAGTCTTTCATCAATAACTTTTTTACTTCACCACAATCTACCAAAATTTATAGATAGCATGAATCAAATTGAAAAATTCGACCATCCTTTTTCCTTTCACGGACAAGGCCTAAAACTGTTCGTTATCTTAGTCGTCAATGTCTTTCTAACTATTATCACTTTAGGAATTTATTATCCGTGGGCAAAAGCAGCTTTAATGCGTTTTTATGCTCAAGAAACAGAATTTGCCGAAAGTAGATTTATGTTTCATGGCACAGGAAAAGAAATGTTTTTGGGCTATCTCAAAGCTTTGGGCTTATTCATTGCAGCACTCGTTATTTTAGCTATTGTTGGCTCAATATTTCCTCCTTTAGCTGCTTTGTTATACTTTGTTTTCATCTTTGGAGTCATTCCATTTGCTATTCATGGTTCTTTGCGTTATAGAGCATCTCGCACCTCATGGCGTGGTATTCATTTTGGCTATCGTGGCAAACTAAAAGAGCTATTAAAAATTTATTTCAAAGGTTTGTTTCTTACTCTTATTACAGTAGGAATTTATGGCCCTTGGTTTACCATTAATGTCAGAAAATACATCATCGACAACATGCGTTTCGGCAATGTAGAAATGACTTATTCAGGCAAAGGCAGTGAGTTTTTCTGGGTTGTGATAAAAGGTTTTTTTCTAACCATACTTACACTAGGCATTTACTCATTTTGGTATAGCAAAGATTTGATACACTACACTATCAATCACATTCATTGGCATCAAGGCATGAATGTATCGAAAATGAAATCACATATCACAGTTGGAGCAATATTTACTAACTTTTTGTTTGCTTTCGCAGTCATACTTACAGCAGGTATTGCTTTGCCATGGTATATTATTCATAGTATCAAAGTTGTGACAGATAGCACTGAACTTCGTGGCGAATTTGACCCAAATAAAATTGCACAAACAGAAGAAGAATATAAAGATGCAACAGGCGAAGACATGCTCGATATGTTAGACATATCGCTTGATATTTAAATTAGCGAATCGACAGCTAACTATTTATACCAATATATAAAGCAATAAAAATCAGTCAATTGTATTAAAAAAATTAGACTTCAAAGGTTTATACAACTTTTGAAGTCTAATTTTTTTGTATAAAAATATGCTATTTTTCAATACATTAGCTTCACCGAGATGTCAGCTTATTTTTGGCTAGATATTTATCAAAAAACAAAATCAGTATGGAAAATATTTCAACACCCAATTTTAAGGCTATTTATTTTGATGGCCAATCATCACAAGGCTATGAAGCAAAAGTTTTTTTTCGGCCAAAAAAAATAGGAATAGTCTATACAATTTCGGAAAATTATAAAAAAACGGTTTTTTGGCATACAGATTTGGTGCATCAAAACGACATCAATACCAAAGCATTTATGCAGCTAAAATATGGCGATTTTCCTTATGAGTCATTGGATATCAGAAGCGAAAATTTTTATGAAATAGCCAAAAAATACTACCCAAACGCTCCTTTTTTGCACTCCAATTATAGCTGGTTGCTCAACCGAAATACCAAAACAATATGGTTGGTATGTTGTAGTTTTGTGATGAGTTTGGTGCTATTATATGTGTTTATGTTGCCAAAATTGTCCGATTTTTTTGTGGCAAAAATGCCTATTTCCTACGAAGTAGAACTCGGCCAAAGTATGTATGAAAGCATTATTGAAGGCTACGATATTGATGAAGAAAAAACGGTAACAGCCAACTATTTTTTCGACAATTTATGCCTCAACTCCGATTATCCTATCGAAATTACGGTAGTAGAATCGTCTATGGTCAATGCTTTTGCTATCATGGGTGGGCATATTGTTATTTTCGATGCTTTGCTCAACAAAATGGAAGACTATGAAGAACTCGCTGCTCTTTTGGCTCACGAATATGCTCATGTCAAGCAAAAACATTCTACTCGTATGCTAGTCAGAAGTTTGGCTAACTATCTTATTATTTCGCTCCTTATCAATGATGCAAATGGCATTACGGCCACTTTGTTGCAAAATGCCGAAAGCCTAAAACAACTCAATTATAGCCGAAAAATTGAGCAAGAAGCCGATGAAGTTGGCCTAGCACTCCTGTTGGAAAACCAAATTAACCCAGATGGTATGGTAAGCCTATTTGAACGATTGCAAGCAGAGCAAGAAAAGTTGAATTTGCCCGACATCGAGTTTCTGAGCAGTCACCCTTTGATACAAGCTCGTATCAATGATACTAAAAGTCAAATTGATAGTCAGCTTCTAAAAATTACCTATCATAGCATCTTAGATTCCACCTTTCAGCAGCTAAAAAACTAGCTCAAAACACATCTAGCCGACTAATTTTTGATTTTGTTAAATAAAAAAATCATTTTTTTGCCTTATCTATGCAACTGTTTTTTAAATTTGTCAGTCTGAATAGACAACTGAGTACTTATATTGAAAGTTCTTTGGTACTCAGCATTTTGAAATTGACCGAAAAAGGCTATTCGACAAACCAATTACTATACACACTATTGCAGCATAAATCATGATATTAGAACTTCTGAAAAAAAAATATATACATTTCCTTTTTATCATTTTACTCATTAGCTTGCCTATTTCAAAAGCATCAGCTTCTGTTGCCTTAGTTTTGCTATTTGCAGATGCTATTATCCGTTTGTTTCGCAATCCAACACAACATTTAAATACCATACCTACTCATAAATCGCTTATCTTGATAGGCGGTTTATTTTTTGTATATATGTCTGGTTTGTTGTATAGTCAAAATCTGCAAGCTGGCCTTGATTTTCTATATGCCAACAATGGTTTTTTTACCATTCCGTTTATCGTTTGGATAAATAGGCAACTTATCGTCGAAAAATTTACGGCTTATCTCACTTATTTTACTGCGGCTACGGTGGTTAGTTGTATCATAACACTTGGATTTTATATGCTTTCGGAGGCTCAACTCATGGCTGTTATCGAAAAAGTGGGATTTTTGCAAGAATATACACCGCAGCGAAGCCGTTTGATGTATGGTTTGTATTCGCCATTTATTGGTCGCATACAATTTTGCAATCTTGTAGGTATCGCTATTTTGGCTTGTTCATGGCTTTTTATGACCAAAAAGCACCGACTTTTTAGCTTTTTCTCTGGTGCATTTTTGTTGGTGTCATCTGTTTATTTGGGTGGCCGTGCAGCACAATTGGGCATTTTGTTTGCAGCATTTATTTTTACGCTTGGATTTTGTTTTTATTACATTTTTCCATACTGCAAAAAACAGTTCAACAACACTAAAATTGCATCTGTTATCACGACAAGTTTAGTTACTTTGTTGTTGGCATCGCCATTTTTGGCCTATCAAAACCTCGAACCTATCCAAAAACGCTACGGACAAATGTTTTGGGAATTGCAGATTTTTCAAGACAACACCTTCGAAAATTATAAATACGAGCATTTCACTTGCATTCGTCGCTTAGTTTCTTGGCAAAATAGCTGGGAAATCGTGAAAGCATCGCCAATTTTGGGCGTTGGCACAGGCGATTATTACTCGGCAATGCAGCAAGTATATGATGCCGATAAATTCAAAATTCCTGTCAATTCACACTCACAGTATCTCCAAATTTGGGTAACTGCTGGTTTGCTTGGTCTTGCATTTTTTGTTTTTGTTATTTTGCATTGGCTTGTTGCCATTTATCGCTCCGAAAACCGAATGCTATTTGTATTTGCGGCAGCCTATATGGGCTTTTATCTCATTGTTTTTGCCTTAGATGCTGTCTTGTTGCGGCAAGTAGATAACATGACTTTTCCATTTTTTATGAGTGGCATTGCAGCAGTAGCAGTACATTATGGTCTGGAAAATAAAATAGCTAAAACCCCAACAACGCTTCTTCCTCCCACTAAACTGCAACTGTCTCCTAGCATTTTGGTCACTCCACAAATGAGCTTGGTAAATATGACAACAAGCGAAACGAAAATTTTAGAAGTAGAATTAGAATATGTAGCTTAAATTGCGATTGTTTATGTTATAGCAGTTTTGGCTAAAAAAATCTATTTTTATTTTTAGATATGCTATTTTTCAAAAAAATAATAAGTCTAAAAATATTTCATCTATTTATTATAAATGTCTAAAAACATCAAGCTTTCGGTAGTCATCATTACTTTTAATGAAGAAAAAAACATAAAAGCCAGCCTTGATTCTGTTGTTTCGGTAGCAGATGAAATAATCGTTGTCGACTCTTTTTCGACAGACAAAACAGCCGAAATTTGCCAAAACACACCTAAAGTTCGCTTTCTCCAAAATGCTTTTTTGGGCTATGGCCAGCAAAAACAATTTGCTACCCAACAAGCCAAATACGATTATATACTCTCCTTAGATGCCGACGAAAGATTATCTAAAGACTTGATTATCAAGGTTTTAGAACTGAAAAAAAAATGGACAGCAGCGGCCTATTATGTCAGACGTTTAAACAGATTTTGCGGAAAATGGATTCGGCATGGCAATTGGTATCCCGATTATCAAATGCGGCTGTTTGATAGACGATTGGCGGGCTGGAATGATGCTATTTTGCATGAAAATGTGTATATTTATGGCAATGAAAAACCGACATTTTTGAAAGCACACATTCTACATGAAACCATAGATAGCATTTCGCAACATTTGGCACAAATCAATAAATTTACGAGTTTGAGTGCCGAAAAAATGTTTGCAAAACAAGAAAAAGCAACGTTTTATACTTTATATTTGAAACCAATTTTTAAATTTATAGAAAGTTTTGTGCTAAAATTAGGCTTTTTAGATGGTTTTTATGGTTTTGTTGTGAGCAAAAATTCTGCTTTTTCTGTTTATCTAAAATACGCAAAACTGCGAGAATTGTATCAAAAAGAAAAATAAAAATGAATATTCTACACGTTTCGACAGCCCTAACGTGGCGTGGCGGTGAGCAACAAATTGCCTATTTGATAGAAGAACTGACAAAAGAAAAAAAAGTGAAACAATGGATGTTGTGTGCCAAAAATAGCGACATGAATCAGCATTGCATCAATAAAAATATCGCTCATGTTGCTGTCAAAAAAATGTTTAGCTTCAACTTATATTTCTCCTATCAACTCGCTCAGATTTGCCAAAAACAAAAAATTGACATCATTCATTTGCACGATGCTCATGCTCACAATTTTGCGATTTTGGCAGCCGATATATTCCGCAATAAAACAAAATGCGTTTTGTCTCGCCGTGTCGATTTTCCGATTCGCAACAATTGGTATTCACACTATAAATATCAACATATTTGCATCAAAAAAATTATTTGTGTATCGCAAGCTATCCAAAAGATTGTAGCAAAAACAATTGGCCAAACCGACAAGCTAACCTATATTTATAGTGGTATTGATTTAGGCAAATTTCAAACAACAAGCCCGCAAAACATTTTAAGAAAAACATACGATATTCCCAAAAATCATGCTTTGATTGGCAAGGTAGCAGCATTGGCCGACCACAAAGATTATTTTACATTTATTGATACGGCACACATTTTGCTAGATAAGGGTATCACGGCTACTTTTCTGATGATTGGAGAAGGCAGCGAAAGGGCTGTTTTGCAAAAATATATTCAAGAAAAAAAGCTGACTAAACATATAATAATGACAGGTTTTAGAAATGATATTCCTCAGATTTTGCCTGAGTTAGACTTATTTCTTTTTACCTCAAAAACAGAAGGATTAGGCACAAGTGTTATTGATGCTTTGTCGGCAGGTGTGCCTATTGTGACTACTAATGCAGGAGGTATCATCGAAATCGTAACACACAACGAAACAGCCTTAATTGCCGAAATAGAAAACTCTACTCAATTGGCAAAAATGGTTGCCGCTTTGCTCAACAACAACAAAATGCGACAAAATTTGGTAGAAAATGGGCTGAAAAGAGCTGCTTTTTTTTCGAAAGAAAATATGGCAACAAACACACTACGCATTTACAATGATTTACATATTAAATAATCAAAGTGACTGAATTTGTGCAATTCGTCTAAAAGACCACAACACAAAATAACAAACACCTGTTTTAGAATTTAAGTTCTAAACAATATTTTTTAACAAAAAATTACTCCACAACCTACTTTTTATCAACTCACATGGCTATTGAAAAAAAGATTAAAAAGCTTTCAGACAAAGAAATACTACAACACATAAAAGACACAGGCGATACTAAACTTTTTGGAGAGCTATACGATAGATATGCCAATAAGGTCTATCGTAAGTGTATTTCTATGGTGAAAAACAGTGCTGATGCACAAGATTTGTGCCATGAAGTGTTGTGCAAAGCTTTTTTGAACATTGCGACTTTCGCAGGAAAATCTAGCTTTTCAACTTGGGTTTATGCCATAACCTACAATCAATGTATCGACTTTTTGCGTGACAAAAAGAAAAAACAAACGCTTGACTATGATGATTTGCCCCGCTCCAACTTTGATATTGCATCTGACGATGATGATGCTATTGAACAAAAATTTCTATTTGAAATAGAACTACAACGATTAGAACTTTTGTTAGAAAAGCTATCTAGTGACGATAAAGTCATTTTGCTCATGAAATATCAAGATGAAATGTCTATTGCAGACATTCAAAATATTTTACAATTATCAGGTAGTGCAGTAAAAATGCGTTTGAAACGAGCACGAGACCGACTGCGAAAACACTATTTTAAAATCTATGGCAATACTTTATAAGTATGAAACACACAAATAATTCTTTTAAAAACTTAGGTGCTGACCATGAACTTCCGCCAGAACACAAAAAAAAGGTTTTGGACACAATAGATATGACAAAATTTCTATTAGATATAGCCGACTTGTTTACTGTAAAACAAGCTGCTGCTAATGGCAACATGCTAAATACACTTTTGGGCAATTCGAAAGAGAAAAAATAGCAATTTGCAACCTATTTAAAACTAACACCTTTAAAATCAGTGTATTAGTTTTGCATTTTTGTTCAACTCTTTACAAGGCTGTTACATCAAAAATTATTCTCTTAACAAAACTCATAGTTTATGCCAAATATTAATGATAATATGCCAGACCTAGACTTGTTGCAGACTGCAACAAAATCGGTTATTGATGGGATTATGCATGTCTTACCTGCTATTTTTATACTTCTAGCAGGCTGGCTTGCGGCAAAATTTATTGCTTATTTGATAGCAAAAATTCTTAATATTTCAAAATTTGACACCTTAGCCGAACGTTTTAATGTGAGTGAAATGTTTGAAAAAGCAAATATCTCACTTACGCCAAGCCAAATTATAGGAAAATTTGTATATTATACGATACTCCTACTCTTCTTTGTGATGGCTACCGACCATTTGGGCTGGACGGTGGTTTCGGAACAAATCAGTAGAATGATAAACCTCATTCCACCTTTGCTTATTGCTATCATCATTTTCTTGATTGGCGTTTATTTTGCTGGATTTTTGAGAGATGTTATAGATGCAGCAACAGGTTCTCTAGGTATTTCGGCAGGCAAATTTATTAGTAGTTTTGTGTTTTACTTTCTTGTGGCTTTGGTAAGTATTACTGCTCTCGAACAAATCAATATTGATACTTCTATTATCAAGCAAAATTTAGTTTTATTTATTGGTGCAATTTTGTTGGCAGGTAGTATTTCTTATGGGTTTGCTTCTCGTCATATTCTCACCAATATGTTGGCAACTTTTTTTAGCCGAAAAACTTTTGAAGTAGGCCAAATTATCCAACTTGATGATATTGTAGGCGAAATTGTGCAAATTGATGGTATTTCCACCGTTATACAAACAGAAAACGACAAAATTGTTGTGCCATCGCAAGAGTTGATTAGCAACAGAGTACGCATTATTTCTTAATCTTATATTACTTTTTCAAAAAAAACCTTTGATTAAATGAAAAATTTAATCAAAGGTTTTTTTTATATTTATAATATTCTTTTGTGTCGTGGCAATAAAAAATATGGTTCTCTGACAATTTGAGTGTTCATTTTTATAACAAGAAATAGATAATTTTTATTTCTTATCGTCAGAAAAT